>JABXIC010000105.1 GCA_013373265.1 Methylocystaceae bacterium
TGCTGATCATCTATTTCCCGGTCACATCAAATTTTTACGATGGCCTACGGCGCACGGACCGTGGACTGCTTGATCTGGGCAAAACCATGGGGGCGACAGAACGCCATATTTTATGGCACCTACGTTTACCCAGTGCGCTCCCGTCTTTAGGATCCGGCCTGAGCCTTGCGGCTGTTTACGCCCCCATCGGGGCCGTCATTGGCGAATGGGTGGGATCCTCCAAGGGGTTGGGCTATCTGATGTTGCTCGCCAATGGACGCGCAAAAATCGACCTCATGTTTGCCGCCCTGATTGTCTTGGCGTTATTTACAGTGCTGTTGCATTATTTGGTTTCACGCCTGTCAAAACGCATGACGGACTGGACAGGCTAAAAACCGTAGTGCACTACAAAAAGGCCTCTCCAAAACGCTACATTACGTATGCGCGGCGCTCTCAAGCCATTCATCAAAAGATGGCGCTTGCTCTATTTCATTAGATATTAATTTAACGGTATCCAGAAGATCACTTGGTTTGCTACCTGGTTTCATACGCGCATCATAGTGTATCGCAAGAAGGGTCTCTGATGTTTTGTATCTGGATAAGGATTTATCTCGGGTCAGACCAAAAGTAAAATCAAAGGGCACAGGGAGACCCAAACTCATCATAATCATTTGTCTCACAAGTGGTGCGCTATCCGTTGACGTAGTATTTTGTTGGTTCTTTTCATATTCTGTAGGCCAAAAATCAATTTTAACTTTTTGAAGCAGCCCCTCTTTTTCCGTCATATTGACAGAGAAAGGTGCATGCCCGGCGACGCTTTTTGGTTTAGGCCACGGCATAATCTCAATGATCCAGTTTGCCTCTCGTTGTATTTCTGTGGTTGTTAAATCCAATCCTGTAACGTCTTTATATGCATCCAGTCGGCTCTTTATATCATTTGTGTAAGATTTAACCCCATTTTCGACAACAAAGACACGAACAGGTTGGTTCCATTTTAATAACCCATGCCCCGTCCACATCCTGTTAAGGACTTTTGATTGATACATATTCGTCATTTTCTCAGACGTGAGAATTGGCCAACGATATATCTCTAAATAAAAGAGGCCAACGAAAACAGCAACCAACGCCACATATGTTTTCCAATTACCAAATATACGTGCAAAAAATGTTAGTATTTGTGGAAATTCTTCCCTTTGGTTGACCTGTTCTATTATCGATTTGAGGTATTCTTCATCATGTTGAAGTTTGTAAAAAAATGTCTCGTTCTCAGTAATTCCTGTCTTGGCATTGTAATGAAGCTTAATAAACCCCCAAAGCACAAGCAAATTAAACAATGATAAAAAAGCTCCAGACCAGCTAATACACACCATCCAGGTCATAATTGACGAAAACAAGAACAGGCAAATTAAAAAGAGAGAAGAAAGAAGTATTTTAATTCTATTCACCTCCTGTCCATTCCCTGTAAATGGAATAATGTTATTTGCCCGTGGCCTTTCAGCATGAATAACTTCGGCAGTTTTAATTTTTTGTAATAAGTTTTTCTTTCGATAATTCCGATCGATTGTGAAAAAAGTGATGATATGGCTGGCAACCAGTATCAAAAAGAATGTGGCCATGAACATGCTAAAATGACATACGCTGGTATAAACCTGAAGCTTCGGAAAAATGCTTATTAGACCCGCAACAATAGCGAGCACCAAATACACTTGGCTGAAGGCAAATACTCGATCTGAAGCATTGGCTTTTAAACACACATATTCTTGTACATCTTCTTCTTCAACCACATACCCCGGCCCCGTTTGTTCAGGCCAATAGAGGATGCGGTTGTGCGCATCAACAAAAAAACCATCGTCCTGCGACTTATCATTTGGATGGGTAATGTACCCATAACCGTTGTTTCTTTTGACCCATGGCTGAAAGAGATCGTTAAAGCGCATTTTCATAGAATCCATTTTAAAATAACGGCTCTCTAAAGAAGGAGCGTCAAATAAAACAACATTCGCGAGTATGTATCAAGAATTAAGCTTTTTACTGAGACAAAACCTATACCATGGACCACGCATATTTTAATCTTTTCTGGCGAAATAAAGATCTTCCAATCTTTGTAAATCGACCGCTTCGCGCGGTTCGGACAAAGTCACTTTTCCCGCTTGCATCAAATAGACATGATCTGCAATTTTAAGCGCCTGATTGGTATTTTGTTCAACCAGAATGAGAGTCATTTTCTCTTGTTTCAATTCGCGAAAGATTGCGAAAATCTCGTTTGTCATCACAGGAGAAAGACCGAGGGAAGGTTCATCAATCAAGCAGACTTCCGGTTCTTCCATCAAACCACGCCCAATGGCGAGCATTTGGGCTTCACCACCTGACAATGTACCCGCTTCCTGATTACGACGTTCTTTCAATCGCGGAAACAGTTGAAAGACCTGTTCCCGGTTCTTTTCCATCGATTTGCGTGTCTTCTTTGGATAGGCCCCCATAATCAGGTTTTCTTCCACACTTAAATCGGAAAAAAGCAATCGCCCTTCCGGGATCATGACCAAACCATCATTGATCCGGTTCCATGTCGGTTGGTCCGTGTAGCTCTCGCCTTTAAACCGGATGTCGCCTTGACGGGGTGTAATCAACCCCATGAGAGTTTTGAGAAACGTACTTTTGCCAGCCCCGTTAGGGCCAACAATCGTCGTTGTACGACCTTCTTCGAATGTCAGAGACAAATCCCAAAACACTTCCATCGCCCCATAACCGGCGCTTAAATTCTTAGTCTCAAGCGTGTACTTCACCGGTATAACTCCTTACGACTTCAGGGTTGCGGAACGTTTCTTCCGGGTCGCCATCGGCAATAACTTTACCGAAGTTAAAAACGACAACCCGATCACATAACTTCATGATTGTTTCAATGTCATGTTCAATAACGATCATGGACAGGGAATATTGTTTACGGATTTCTTTTAAGGTCTCCATAAATTGCTTTTTACTGGTCGTTTCCAACCCGGCCAAGACTTCATCCAACATTAACAAGGTCGGTTCGGTTGCAAGCGCTTTGGCAACTTCCAAGGCTTTGCGTTCGGTCAGAGCCAGTCCCGTTGCTGCATCACTTTCTGCCTTATGAAGCAAGTTGACCGATTTGAGAATTTCATCAATGCGTTGATGCTTAACCTTTCCATCGGGACGTCCAAAGCGTTGCGAGACGATCAAGTTTTCACGCACAGTCAGTTCATGCATCGGTTGCGGGATTTGAAACGTGCGCCCAATGCCATGCGTCACACGTTGGTGCATGGATGACTTGAGGATATCATGACCGTTATACGTGACTTCGCCTGCTGTTGGTTTGACGATCCCAGACAAGACATTAAAACTGGTCGTCTTCCCGGCTCCGTTTGGGCCCACAAGTCCAAGTACTTCATGTTGTTGGACTTCAAAGCTTACATTTTGCAAGGCTCTCACCCCGCCAAAACTCACACAAAGGTCTTTAACTTTAAGCATGTTGTTTCCCCCTTGTGCGGGTAAACAGGTTCGTAATTATGGGTAATAGGCCGGAAGGGCTCAAGACAATCATGCCCGTCAACATCACACCCAATATGAGTTGATGACCTTGCGGCAACAGGTTTTTAAACACCAGTTGATCAATCAGATAAATAAACAAGGCGCCAATGACGGGACCACTTAATGTGCGGTACCCACCGAAAATGGCAGCGACAATGGGGAAGACCGTCCAAGTACCGGAAAAAGCATAATCAGGCTCAAGAAAATTAATGTAATGGGCATTAAACGCACCGACAGCCCCTGTCATAAAGGCAGACACCACCAACATCACAATTTTCAAATAGGTTGCAGGCACACCAACAATCCGTGTTGCCAATTCAGAATCATGCATGGCCTTTAACGCCAAACCGTAAGAACTACGTCGAATAAAAAAGTATGTGATGACCATCAGGGTCACGATATTCAGGATGACGATATAGCCACCCAATTTCGTCCCAAAATCTATACCGGCAAATACAGGTAAAGACGGGATACTTAATAAACCGCCGCCGCCGCCGGTTAACCCTGTTGCTTCCGTTGCCAGAATTTTAAAAATCTCGGCATAAGCCAAAATGGCCAACGCAAAATAAGGGCCGCGCAAACGTAAAGCGGGCATCATAAAGATAGAAGACAGACTGGCACCAATACCGCCCAGTACAAGGGCAACAAACACAGGCACACCATAATCCATGGTCAGAATGGCAGATGTATAAGCGCCCACACCAAAGAAAGCTGCATGACCAAAACTAACCATACCGCCCAAATTACCAAGCAAAGCCCAAGCCACGGCAATCCCGGCGACAATCAATGCCGATGCGATCATCCCGATCAGATAATTGTTATCACCTAACAGCAGGGGCACACCAAGATACATGAAGGCAAGTGCCAGTAGGAAAACTTTAATATTCATCTTAATGTCCTGCCTTTTTTCCAAATAAACCCGAAGGCATAATCAACAGAACCAAAAGGAACAATGTCATGCTTGATAGTCCGGCCAGAGAAGATTGGAAAAATGTTGTTGTCAGCCCTTCAATCACACCAATCATTAAGGCCCCAATTAACACACCGGGAATAGACCCCATGCCAGCCAAAACAGTGATGATGAAAGCTTTGATGGTCAAACCGTGACCAATCGGTGGATGAATGACACTGATAACATAAAGCATAACCCCGGCAAGTGTCGCCAGAACGCCAGCAACGCCCCATGACCATAACTCTGCTTTGGTCGGGTTCATTCCCATCAATTTTGCCGCTTCACGGTTGGAAGAGACAGAACGGATCGCGCGCCCATGCCACGTATGATTAAGCCACCAGTAAAGAGCACCCAACGCACAAATACCGACAACAAACGCGACGATTTCACCGCGCATACTGAACAAGGTATCCGCGACAACCACGCCTTCCATAAACCAAGCAGTCTGCGTTGAATAAATATCGGCTGAAAAAACCATCAACAGACCATTTGTGAGCACAATCCCCAGACCAAAAGTTAAGATCAAGGAATTTAATTCTTTGTCTTTTGCAATGCCATTGGTCAGATAAAAGGTCAGTAATGATACGCCCACCACGATAACCATCGCAATCGGCAGCGCCAAAAGTGGGTTGATGCCGGTTTGGCTCTCTACTGCGTAAGCAATATAAGCGGCAAGCAAAACCAATTCACCATGAGCAAGGTTAATGACCTTCATTGTCCCGAAAACCAGCGACAATCCTACAGCAACAAGTCCATAGAAGCCGCCCATCAAGACACCCGTAAAGATCGCCTGGGCCGTAAGTTCCATCTTTTCGTCTTCCTTCAAGTATCCGGGCTAAAGCCCGGACACAATGATGTTGTTCGTCTTAGTTCCAGGGCGTACCGGGGAAAACTTTTTCACCAGTTTTAGCCGATGCAGGCCAGACAAGAGGAATCTTGCCTTTTTGGTGTTGACCAACACGTTGGACGAATTCCGGATTGTCACCATGTTCGTCAAAGCGTACACGTCCAGAAATGGTTTCTTCATCGGTTTTGCGCAATTCGTCAGAAATCCCTTTAAGGTTCAACTGACCTTTATCATTGGCGCGTACAATGGCTTCCCCCAAAAGACGGGTTTGCACATAGCCAAATTGTTCCAAATAACTCGGCTCACCTTCAAAGTTGCTTTTGAAAGCATCGTAGAAAAGTTTTTGTTTCGGTGATGTAAAGGTTACAGGGAAAGGCAGCATAGCCGTACCATAAACATTTTCCATCAGATCAGGGAATTCTTTTGCCATTTTACCAGTCGCAAGAGACCAGACACCGATCATTGCTTTGACATTCGGTTTCAACAATTTAGCCGCACGTAAAATACCGACATATTCGCTTTCATAACCGATCATGACGATGGCTTCAGGACGGTCACGTAACTTGATCTTATTCACGATAGATTTGTAATCCTGCACATGGCTGTCATATTCATGCATTGAGATTTTAAGACCGTCTTCCGTGAGTTTTTTCTCAACATATTTCGCCATTTTCAACGTGGCTTCTTTATTTGAATACACGACGGAAATACTTTTTACGCCCATTTCTTCAACCAAACCAATAACGGCTTTACCATAACCGGCTGCACTATTGATGCGGAAGAAACCTTCATGACCACGTTGAGACAAAGCCGTCGCAACGCCACCAAATGTGATGTAAGGGATATGAGCTTTATTCGCAGCTTCAGAAGCAGGTCCAATCACGCCAGATGCATAACCACCACTAAAAGCAACAACATGTTCACTCGCCAATTTTTCAACGGCACTCACTGCTTTTGCAGGGGAACTCTCATCATCAATTGTCTTCAATTCGAATGTATGCTTGCCCTTATACATATCGTTTAAAACTTTGATCCCCGTCACGATACCACGGTGTGAACCGGTACCAACCCGCGCGAGCTTTCCGCTCAAAGGAGTATGTTCCCCGATAATAAAATTCGCTGAATGGGCCGTGCCGGAAAATCCGACACCCAATGCCACACCAAGCGCGCAACCGATAAATCCGGAAAGATTTAAAAATTTCATGTTCGCCTCAACCTGTTTATGTTTTTTGAACTCTGTCATCTCACCTCAAAAATCAATTGAGACAAGTTGGCTACATTTATATTTAAATGAAATTTCTATGTCAAATATTAAAATATAATTTCGCTGTGCGGAATTAATGTTGCATTGTATTTCTTGTTCAGATATGTTTATTGTGACATTAAAAGTTCAGCAGCTATTAACAGGTGCAAGGACTTAGTGTAAATTTGTGACCTGAATCAATTCATCCTAAGAAGAACAAAATGACCGATACAAAAGAAACAAAAGACAGAAAATTTGTTGAAGCATTGTCGCGGGGACTACGCATTTTAAGCGCATTTGACAAAATGCCCGGACCTCTTGGGAATCAAGATATTGCTGCCATTACAAATCTACCAAAGCCGACCGTATCGCGCATGACCTACACATTAACCCAATTGGGGTATCTTGCTTATTCTGAACGCAACGAAAAATACGAATTAGGCGCGACCAATTTAACATTGGGGCATGCCTACACGGCAAACCTAAGAATCCGTCAAATTGCAAAACCACACATGATTGAACTGGCTAAAGAATTTAAGGTCAATATTGGTCTGGCAACCAATGTTCAACATGAAATGATCTTTGTCGATTATTGTCGCGGCGATCAGCTTAAATCCGTTCTGGTGGATGTGGGCAGCAAACTCCCTATGGGGAGATCAGCAATCGGACGTTCCTTTCTCGCAGCCTTACCGGATCAAAAACGAGAAGAAATCTTACCAGAATTGGCAAAAATTCATGGTGATGAATGGCCTACCCTTGAAAAAAGCATTCAGGATTCTTTAGAAACGTATCGTAATTATGGTTTCACAAAATCCTTTGGGGAATGGGACCGCAACATCAATACCGTCGCTGTACCGTTGAAACTGTCTGAAAATAAAATCTTTTGCTTAAGCTGTGGTGGCCCCAATTATGTCATCACGACCGAGACACTTTTAAATGTTATCGGCGCACGTTTAAGTCATGTTGCCCGCGATATTATGAAAAGTCGTTTGTAACTCTCTATCCCCCCCCTTTCATATTCCTAAACATACGAAGGCCCTATGACTGAAGACCTTAAAACATTATTGCATGCCTTATCGCTTGAGAAGGCGGATGAAGGCTATTATGTCGGACATTATATCCCCGCTATTCCAAATCATGTTTTTGGTGGTCAGGTCGTGGCCCAAGCTATGAGCGCGGCCATTCAAGAAGTTGAAGATGATAAAACCATCCATTCCCTCCATTCTTATTTTTTAGAACCGGGCAAGACCGATGTTCCCTTCCATTATCATGTGGAAAAAATCCGTGATGGTCGTTCCTTCAGCACGCGTCACGTTAAAGCCATGCAGCAGGACCGGACGATATATAGTGTCACCATGTCCTTCCAGCGCATTGAAGATGGTGTCGCGTTTCAAACCGACATGCCATCGGTTGAACCCCCTGAAAATTTTATAAATGAGGCCGACAGATGGAACAGCCACCCCTTTATCCAACAAAGCCCTGAACGCCAGATTAAATTTCAACCCCTTGAGGTACGCCATACAGGACCGATAGACTGGTTCAGCCCAACACCAAGTTCGCCGGAAACCGGCATATGGATCAAGACGAAAGACCGTATCAATGATGATGGACATGTCCATAAGATTTTGCTGGGCTATTTCTCCGACACCTTCTTATATGGTGCCTCTTTACGTCCCCACGGCTTGACTTTCAATTCCCCCAAAGTGCAAGGCACAAGCCTGGACCATGCAGTTTGGATTCATGACGATTTTCGTGCAGATGAATGGCTATTCTATCAACATAGCGGCATTTGGACAGGTCGCGCGCGCGGGCTGAATTTTGGCAAATTCTATACCCAAGACGGGCGCCATGTCGCCAGCAGCTCTCAAGAGGGTTTGGTTCGGCTTAAACAAGCCTAAGGTTAATCATACATGATATGAAAAACATAAAGAATGGCAATGACAGCCCCCAGCGCAACAAGACAATAATTGCGATTCCAGTTCAACGTTACATCACTTGCGCGGCAATTTAAAATACGACCGATTATGATGGTCGAAATGGTAAGTGGTGAAAAATTAAGCGCTAAGGCCCATCCCGTTAAAAGGCTAAGAGCCAGTACATAAGGTGAAAGACCGAAGACCTCTACATCTGCAAATGTTGAGGCCAAAATGGTCACTGATATAAACGGGCTCACCCCAACAACGCTAATCAGCGCGACGGCAAGGATGCAAAAAACGGCTAACGCAAAGCCGGATATACCCATTGTTTCACTAAAGGTCTGTACAAGATCGCTAGGAATAATGGCTGCCACCAAAGCACCGGCAAAACTTGCCCCGCCGATAATGGCAATTTCCGAGGACATACCATTCAATTCATCTTTTAAGGAAGAGAAAAAGAACGATGCAGCTTTCTTCAAACTCATACCGGTTAAGCCGAACTCAATGACAAACCACCCCAACGCAAAGAACGGACTCAGCATCATAATTGACGTTGGAAGTCCGTAATCAAAGGTGATGCTAATCATTGCAGAAAGCCCAAAAAGACCAAGGACAATGAAAATAAAAGAAACAACAGCCCCCCAATGATTGTCATACTTTCGAGCCCCTGACTGGGGCGCAGGTTTGGGATAGGCCCAAGAATCCATCAACCAACCCAGAGCAATCAAAACGACAGCAAACACGATTGTTAAAGGAATGAGTGATTGCCAACGCAATGAGGGAATAACGGATAGAACCAACGCCATGGAAATTGAAAAAGGGGATGACAACGGCAGTGTTGCAAACCCCCGTAACATGGCCAACACCATCCGGCGTAACCGAATGGCATAAATGCGTTCTTCCCCTTTGGCTGCTTCCAATGTATTGCCGTTTGCAATAACCTGCCCCATCAGGTTAAGGGCACCAAAGCTTAAGATGGCCCCTAAAAGGCAACTGCCATAGGATAATACCGCATAGCGGGCCCCCGGTTTCTGATTAATCAAAAAGCTCCCACACCTGGAGATAATGCGTGATTTTTTTGCAGCCACCCGTAAAAAAATTAATCCAACCATAAAGGCAGCAAAAAGGGTAATCCGCCCCAAACCATGTTCAACCAGAGCGAGGTCAACGCCACGCCCCCAGAACACAACAAGCATGGCAATATTAATAAGGATAAATATCTTACCTGCGGGCGAAATCTTTTTCCAAGTCAGTGCTAAAAAAATCAGCACGGCTACAGATGCCCCATAAAGCATCCCAACCGTGCCATGTGTTTTATAAACAATGGTCGCACATAGGGTCAGAAGAAGAAGAAATGCATTCAGGAACTGCATATTATCCCGTTGCTTTTTGCGAAGAGGCCATTTCTTTTAAATTGTTTTTCAAAATTTTACCAGTAGAGCTTGCAGGCAGCTCAAATAAAATCGTTATAACCGATGGGCGTTTATAAGCCGTTAATCTCTCTTTGCAGAAAGCTTTTAAATCAGCTTCATTTAACAGACTGTTGCGTGGCACCTGGACAAAAGCATGCACTTCTTCATTACCTTCCACAGGCACACCAACAACAGCGGACTGGATAACCCCCTCATGGGAGTTCAAGGTGGCTTCAACTTCGGCTGGATATACATTAAAGCCGGAGCGTACGATCATTTCCTTGGTCCGACCCACAATAAACAAGTTCCCATCCTCATCCGGTCGGGCAAGATCTTGTGTGTTAAACCATCCGTCTTCAGTCAACACTGCCCGTGTTTCTTCAGGTTTTCTAAAATAACCCTTCATCACATTCGGACCACGCACCCATAGTTCACCTGTTTCCCCAAAAGGAACTTCTTCTTGCGGGTTTTTCATCAAACGGGTTTCAAGTCCCGGTATGGGTCTGCCCACAGAACAGTTATCAAGATTTTCATTCAGACGGACTTGCGATATGGTCGGACTGGCTTCCGTCAAGCCGTAACCATTATGCAAAGGACGCTTGAAAAAACTTTCACTCTTTTGTTTTGTTTCCTGATCTAACGGAGCACCACCGACGGACATGTATCTCAAAAACAAATCATCGGCCTTTAAACCATGACTTTTTAAACCTTCAATCAACATCGAATACATGGGCGGGACACCTTGCATCACCGTGATTTTCTTTTCTTTCAATGTGGTTAGACAGACTTCAACATCAAATCTTGTTTCCATAAATAAAGTCGCACCGGCAAACAAACTGCCCATACACGTCGAGGCCAAACCGAAAACGTGGGAAATGGGTAAGACAACATAAACACGGTCATTTTGTTCTAACCCTCGAAGTGCACCAGATACTGTGGCAATAAAGCCAATGTTGCGATGTGTCAGCATTACACCTTTAGGCTTACCCGTTGTGCCGGATGTATAGATCATCGCAAAAACCTGATCTTGCCCTAATTCGCAGACGGGTTCCGCGATTGAATTGTCAAACGTCTGAAAGGCCAATGTGCCTAAAATATCATCCTCTACACGCGAACAGCCGAGATGGTCAGCATAGCGTTGAGCATCTTTAGAGTAGTCAACAAAGCAAATCAGATGTTTCGGATCACAATCGTTCAAAATGCCATCCAGCTCTGCATTGGACATGCGGGCATTAACCACACTAATCCATACATCCATATCACTGGCAGCAAGTAAAAAGGCAATGGCAGCACAACAGTTTTCAATAATCACAATCAAACGATCGCCAGCTTTGACATGGTGACTGGAAAGATGTGCGCGCGCTTTGTTAATGGCCGTTCCCAGGTCGCGATACGTCCAGTTCTGTTTTGAATCTACAACCGCATTATGTTCTGGTGTTTTTTCTATCCATTTCCAGATTTTATGACTTACACGTTGCGGCAATTCCGCAATAATTTCGGTCACATCACGTCCTAAAACTTTTTCTTCGCTTTGCATGCTAAGATTGCCCTTCCACTGTTCACGCAAATTTCTGAAATTGCGTCTTTAAGCGTTTTTATCGCATCAATTGCGTTCCTGTAAACAAAAATAAATACCGCATAGCGGAATAAGTGTGTTATTTTCTGACAATATATTCGCGAATTATGAAAAAAAATCTGGACAGCTCCCGAACAAATGAATTATTCATAAACTGTTTTCGGAATATCATTCCGCAATGCGAAATTAATTTGGGAGTTTTTTTGATGAAAAATGCATATATATATGACGGTGGCAGAACGGCATTTGGCCGACATGGCGGTGCTTTATCTTCCTTACGTCCTGATGATATGCTTGCCCACGTCATCAAAACCCTCATCAGCCGGAATAATTTTGATTTAAATGATTATGAAGATGTCATTGCAGGCTGCACAAACCAAGCTGGTGAAGATAGCCGCAATGTTGCACGCTTTGCTGGACTATTATCAGGCTTACCCTTGGAAACGGGCGGAATCACAGTTAACCGCCTATGTGGGTCCAGTCTGGCAGCGGCAGCAGATGCCGCACGCTGCGTAAAAACAGACGAAGGCTCCCTCTTTGTTGCCTGTGGTGTTGAAGCCATGAGCCGTGCGCCGTTGGTTTTATCCAAAGCACAATCTGCTTTTGACAGACAGCAAGTGATCGCTGATACAACAATGGGCGCACGTTTTAGTAACCCCAAACATCTGGAAGCCTTCGGGGCACATTCCATGCCGGAAACAGCCGATAATATCGCGCATGATCTGGGGATTACCCGTGAAGAAAGCGATGTTTTTGCCCTTGCTTCTCAAATGAAATACGAAGCTGCACGCAAAAGCGGCTATTATAAAGACGAAATTATCCCCATCACCGTAAATATGGGCCGTAAAAAAGGCGATGTCATCATTGATGAAGACGAACACCCGCGCGCCAACAGCGACATGGCCTCTTTACAAAAATTACGCGCTCTTTTCCCCGATGGGGTTGTGACGGCTGGCAATGCCTCCGGTATTAATGATGGGGCATCGGCCCTGTTAATCGGGGATGAGGCCATCGGCGAAAAAGCTGGCATCAAACCGCGCGCACGTATTATCAGCAGTGCCATTGTCGGTGTCCCCCCCCGCGTCATGGGCCTTGGCCCGGTTGGGGCAACCAAAAAAGCATTAGAACGCGCAAATCTGACACTCAATGATCTTGATGTTATGGAATTTAATGAAGCCTTTGCCACACAGGCCTTGGGCTGCATGAACCAACTGGGCATCGCTTACGATGACCCACGCGTTAACCCCAATGGTGGTGCCATTGCCATCGGTCATCCTTTGGGCGCCAGTGGTGCGCGCATTTTGTGGGCAGCCGTGCGTCAATTGGAACGCAGCAATGGTCGTTATGGTCTGGCCACCATGTGTATTGGTATCGGTCAAGGTATCGCTGCTGTTGTTGAACGCGTTTAGGAGAAAGTCATATGTCCCCGGTCAGTTACGAGCTTCGTGAAAATATAGGTGTCATCACTGTTGATAACCCGCCCGTCAATGCCCTGTCCCATGCGGTTCGTGTTGGGTTGGTCGATGTGATCAATCAGGCGCAAGCAGATGACAGTCAAGCTCTTTTATTAATCTGCGCAGGCAGAACTTTTATTGCAGGCGCCGATATTTCAGAATTTGGCAAACCGCCGCAAGAACCCTTTTTGCCGGATGTGTTGAACGCCATAGAACAATCCAATAAAGTCATTGTTGCTGCCATTCATGGTCAGGCCCTTGGTGGGGGGGTTGAAACCGCTCTTGCCTGCCATTACCGTTGTGCGGCTGATACTGCCAAAGTGGGTTTACCAGAAGTTAATCTCGGTTTACTCCCCGGTGCTGGCGGCACACAACGTACACCACGTTTGGCAGGGGCAAAGGCTGCGCTTGATTTAATCCTGTCCGGCAAACCTATCAGTGCTGATAAAGCAAAAGATATACATCTGATAGATGCCGTCTTTGCCGCCCAAGATCTTGAAGCCCAAAGTCTTGCTTATGTCAAAAACCTTGTAGACACAAACGCCCCCGTGCGCCGTACCAGTGAACAGGTCAGCGATTCAGAAGAAATAGACAGCACACTCTTTGACGACTATCGAAAAACATATGCCAAAAAGCTGCGCAATCAATTTGCCCCTCAGCTTATTGTTGATTGCGTTGAAGCCGCCCTGCAAAAGCCCTTCGAAGACGGGATGAAGATAGAACGCGCGGCCTTTTTACAATGCCGTGCTTCAGAACAATCCGCAGGTTTGCGCCACATTTTCTTTGCTGAGCGTCAAGCCGCCAAGATTAAGGATCTCCCCAGAGGTACCGCCCCCCGAAAGATCCAATCAGTCGCCATCATTGGTGCGGGGCTGATGGGGGGCGGTATCGCCATGAACTTTGCCAATGTGGGCATGCCTGTCAAAATGTTAGAAATCAATCAGGAATCTCTTGATAAAGGACTGGCCAATATTGCCAAAATTTATCAAGGCATGGCCACCAAAGGACGCATCAGCGCAGAGGAAGCATCCGCACGCACCGCCTTGATCAGCGGCACCACCTCCTATGAGGATTTGTCTGAAGCCGATCTGGTGATTGAAGCGGTATTTGAAAGCATTGACGTTAAAAAAGATGTTTTCACCAAACTTGATAAAGTTTGCAAGCCCGGCGCCATCTTGGCAACCAACACGTCTTATCTGGATATTGACCAAATTGCGCAATTTACCAACCGTGCATCAGATGTGCTGGGGCTACATTTTTTCAGTCCCGCCCACATCATGCAGTTGCTTGAGATTGTGCGTGCAGACAAAACCTCCGATGAGGTTATGACCACTGTCATGGCCTTGGCGCGCCAGATCAAAAAAGTGCCTGTCCAGGCCCGTGTTTGTTATGGCTTTATTGGCAACCGCATGCTGCGCCAATACCAACGCGAAGTACAAATGTGTTTAATCGAAGGGGCCACCCCTGCACAAATCGATAAAGTGATGATGGATTGGGGCATGGCCATGGGACCTTTGATGGTTGCCGACCTTGCCGGGTTGGACATCAGCTATAAAGCCCGACAAGCCTTGAGCGATGAACAAAAAGGTGACCCTAAAAGTTATCGCATCCCCGATGTCCTTTATGAAATGGGGCGCATCGGTCAAAAATCAGGCTCCGGCTATTACATTTACGACCCTGAAACAAAAGCACGAACAGCAGACCCCAGCGTAGACGATATCATTGAACGCGAAGCCGCAAACTTTGGTGTAACACGTCAGCCCATGAGTGACGAAGTCGTGCTTAATCGCTTAACACTATCTCTGATCAATGAAGGCTTTAAAATCCTTGAAGAAGGCATCGCCCAACGGGCCAGCGATATCGATGTGGTTTATTGTTTTGGCTATGGTTTCCCAAAATATCGTGGCGGGCCCATGTTCTTTGCCCAAAGCCGGGGTCTGGATAAAGTCTATCAAGATATCTGCGCCTATCGAGACACCCATGGCCCAATGTACTGGACACCGTCCAAATTGTTACAAAGCTTGGCTGAAACAGGTCAAACTATAGATGAATGGGAAAAAGAGAACGCATCATGAGCGCTGGACTGCCCATCAAAGACAATTATCTGCTAGATACTTTTGGTCTGAAGCTGCCAGTCATTGCTGGTGGTCTGATGTGGCTGTCCAATGCCGATTATGTCAGTGCATGTGCACGTTCGGGTGTCTTAGGGTTTATCACAGCCGCAAGTTTCCCTGATGAAGATGAGTTGCGCCATGAAATCCGTAAATGCCGTGAACAAAGCAACGGTGCCCCTTTTGGCGTCAATGTCTCTATGTTGCCCAAGCTTGTGCCGGGGGAGAAAACCCAAGACGTCTTTAATCTGATTATTGATGAAGGCGTCCGTGTGGTCGAAACATCCGGTCGCAATCCAGAAGCTTATCTCCCCAGCTTGAAAGAAGCCGGGGTCAAAGTGATTCACAAAGTCCCGGCCATTAAATATGCCTTGAAAGCACAGCAAATCGGCGTAGACGCCGTTTCTATTGTCGGGGCGGAATGCGGTGGTCACCCCGGCGAAGAAATGATCGGTAGTTTTGTCAACTCTATTCTCGCTTTGAAACGGTTGGATATTCCTTATTTCATTGGGGGCGGGATTGGTCACGGTGCACAGATTATCGCCGCCCTTGCCATGGGTGCAAGTGGTGTGGTCATTGGCACACGGTTTTTGGTTGCTGACGAAATATGGGCGCATCCTGACTATAAAAAAGCATTGATTGCCGCCCAAGAAGGCGACACCGCCCTTGTGATGAAAAGCATCCGCAACACGGTACGCGCTTTGAAAAATAAAACCACAGATCAGGTTCAAGAGATAGAAGCCCATCAAAAGGACATCACCATTGAAACGCTCTTGCCCTATGTTGCAGGAAAGATTGGCAAGAACGCTTATGAAACGGGCGATGTCTCCCACGGTCTTCTGTCAGCGGGACAGACTTTGGGCATGATGGAGGCACAAATGCCGCTTGCACATATTATTAATGATTTAGAACAAGAAGCGCATCTCGCCTTCAATCGTTTAAACGCAAGTTGAAAGGCTGATGCACATGACCGATGCCCTTATTCAAATTTCGCAAGAAGACACCATTTTGGTGATTGAACTAAATCGTGCAGAAAAGAAAAACGCCATCACCGGCGATATGTATGCTGCCTTGCGGGACGCTTTGGAAGAGGCTGATCAAAACGATGATGTGCGCGTTATTCTCTTGCGCGGCAAAGGGGGTGTTTTTACAGCCGGAAACGATCTGGGTGATTTCAACAACAGACCCAAGGACGGACCATCACAAGGACACCTTTTTCTACGTGTTTTGCAACAGGTGAAAAAACCGATCATTGCTGAAGTTCAAGGCTTGGCCATTGGCGTTGGCGTCACCTTGTTGTTGCACTGTGATCTGGTTTATGCGGACACAGAGACCCGCTTTCGCCTTCCCTTCGTCAACCTTGGCCTTTGCCCAGAAGCCGGGTCCACCTTGTTACTGCCCCTAAAAGCCGGACATCGCGCCGCAAGTGAGCTTTTGTTGTTAGGTGATTTTTTCACGGCTGAACAGGCCTTACAAAACGGTATTTTGAATGCCGTACTCCCTGCTGAAGACCTAAACGGATTTGTCAGAGAGCAAGCCCAAAAACTCGCCGCACAAAACCCACATGCCGTTTTGGAAACCAAAAGATTACTCAAAGAACGATGGGACGTGCCCACCGCCGCACGGATTGAACAAGAGTGTGAAATCTTTGATCGCTTACTTAAATCCGATGCGTCACGCGCTGCCCGCGCACAGACACTGAAATAACCACATTTTATTTAATTGAATGGTGACAACATGAACATCCATCTGACCCAAGAGGATTTAGACTTTCAAAAAGAAGTTCAAGACTTCTTTGCGAATGAATTCCCCAAAGACATCAAAGAAAAGCAGGATAAAGGCATCTATCTGAGCAAAGATGATCATATTCGCTGGCAAAAAGCTCTCCATGCAAAAGGGTGGGCCGGGATCAACTGGCCTGTTGAACATGGCGGCACAGGATGGAACGCCACGCAAAAATATATATATGCCAACGAAGCTGCCAAGGCCAATGCACCGCGCATCATCCCCTTCGGCCTGACCATGGTGGCTCCGGTCATTTTCACCTATGGCAACGAAGAACAAAAACAGCGTTTCCTGCCTGACATTCTGGCCTCAAACGTTTGGTGGTGTCAGGGCTATTCAGAACCGAATGCGGGTTCTGATCTGGCCTCTTTAAAAACAAAAGCGGTCCGTGATGGTGATGAATATGTCATCAACGGCACCAAAACATGGACAACGCTCGGCCAACATGCGGACTGGATTTTCTGCCTCGTGCGCACGGAAGATACCGGAAAAAAACAAGAAGGCATCAGTTTCTTGTTGATTGACATGAAAACGCCCGGTGTGAGTGTTCATCCCATCATCACCATCGACGGCACCCACGAAGTCAATGAAGTTCATTTCGAAGATGTACGTGTCCCCGTTGAGAACCTGATCGGCGAAGAAGGCAAAGGCTGGACCTATGCCAAAGTCTTGTTAACCCATGAACGCACAGGCATTGCCCGTGTAGCAGAATCCAAAGCTTTGCTTGCCTCGTTGAAACGGGTTGTCCATTCCAAAAACGAAGCTTTAATGGATATGACTCAAAATGCCGTCTTTATGACCCGCTTAATTGAAGCGGAAGTCGAATTGAAAGCGCTGGAATATACGGAGTTGCGCGTTCTTTCTGCCGTATCGACGGGTAAAGCACCGGGGCCGGAATCTTCGATTTTAAAAATCAAAGGCACAGAGATCATGCAATTGCTTAATGAGCTCTTTGTTGAAGCTGCCGGGATTTACGCCCTGCCTTACGTGCCTGAACAGTACCAAGAAGGCTTTGACGGTGTACCCGTCGGTCCACAATTCTGTGCAAAAACCAGTGCGACTTATTACAACAACCGTAAAGTCAGCATCTATGGCGGCACCAACGAAATTCAGAAAAACATTATTTCCAAGCAAGTGCTTGGGCTTTAGGGAGAGGACGCATTATGGATTTTTCATTGAGTGAAATTCAAGAAATGATGCGCGAAAGTGCATTAAAGTTTATCCAAAAAGAATATGACTTCGAAACACGGCGTAAACTCAGCAAAAGCGATATCGGTTATAGCGAAAAAAACTGGGAACTCTTTGCAGAACTGGGTTGGTTGGCCCTGCCTATTGATGAGGACTTTGGTGGTATTGGCGGGACTGTCCTGGACACCATCGTCTTGCAAGAAGAATTGGGCAAAGGCCTGTTGCTGGAACCATATTTTTCCAGTGTCTTGCTTGGCGCCAATCTGGTGAACAAGCTGGGGACGCAAACCCAAAAAGAAGAAATGTTGGAAAATGTCATTTCCGGTCAACAAAAACTGGCCCTCGTCCATAGTGAAGGACACGCCCCTTTTGATTTGACGCAAATGCGCACCAACGCTGAAAACCGTGATGGTACATATGTGCTTAACGGTCATAAGTCTGTCGTACTGGGCGGGCAAAATGCAGACGTCTTGTTGGTGGTTGCACGCACATCAGGTGTAACGGGCGACAAAAAAGGTCTCAGCGTTTTTGCCATTCCCTCAGATACCACGGGCATTACGATCAAAGGCTACCGCACCAATGATGCTATGAGTGCAGCAGAAATCACATTCAACAATGTGGAAGTGAGCGCAGAAGCTGTTTTAGGACAGGCTGATCAAGCTTATGAAGACGTGCAACGTGTCTTGATGGAAGGTGTGGTCAATCTCTCCGCAGAAGCAGTCGGCATTATGGAAAAACTGGTCGAACTCACCGCAGAATATCTAGGCATGCGTGAACAATTCAACACCCCGATCGGTAAATTTCAGGCGCTCCAACACCGCGCAGCCGATATGTTCATGGAAAAAGAATTGGCCAAATCCATGCTCTATTATGCCGCCATTGAAACGGCAGACGGATCAGCTGATTATGAACGTGCCTGCGCCATGTTAAAAGTCCGCATCGGCACGGCCGCCCGCTTTGTCGGCCAACAAGCCGTGCAACTGCATGGCGGTATGGGTGTCACCGATGAGTTAAGCGTAGGCCATTATTTCAAGCGCCTCACGTGCATTAACAGCCTTCTTGGCTCACGTGATTACCATCTAAACAGCTTGCTCACACAAGCACAAAATTGAAAATAAAATCAGGGGAATAATGATGAAAACCGCATCTTATTCCCCTTTTTTATAGCCTTAACGAACAGCTTGGTCTTCTCGATAACCGATAGTGTGCCTTTTTTTACGTGTTAGAAATACAGTTTTGAACACAGAGGCTCATATCAAAATTTAAATCTGATCACTTTATCAAAATAATCAAGCGCCACTGGCATATGCGTTATAATCACAACTGATCTTTCTTTTTTGTCTTTTAATAAAGCCTCGATCATGCGCTCTGCTGTCATTATATCCAATCCTTCTGTGGGTTCATCAAGGATCAAAATGGGGGCGGATTTTAAAAGAGCACGGGCCAATCCAATTCGACGAATTTGTCCGCCAGACAAATTATAACCGGTTTCACCAATTTCAGTTTCAAGCCCGCCTGGCAAACGGTCAATAAACTCTTTCAACTGGCTGATATCCAACGCCTGTTCAATCTCGTCTTGACGAATGTCCACTGAACCAAGAATAAGGTTATCCCTTATGGTGCCGGAAAAAATCTCTATTTTTTGAGGGGCAATGGTGAAGGTTTGTAAAAGCTGATCTTGATCAATTGTACAAACATCTTTCCCACCCAGTCGGATAGTCCCTTTTTCAATACTGCGACTGTTGGTCAACAGATCAATCAATGTACTTTTTCCCACACCAGATGGGCCAGTGAACATCATCTTTTCTGATCGAGCCAAGGTAAAGTCCGGTATTTTCAGGATATGCGAAGAACCTTCATATAAAAATTCAACGCCTTCAACGCTGAGGTCAGGGATTGTTTGTTCAATCTCAGAAAGGACTGAACAAACCTTTTCTTTCGGTTCAAAACGAAAGACACGGTCAGCTGAAACCATAATTTCCGGTATGGTTTGAAGGGCAGGTGCAATCGCGGCAACGCTTTCAAAACTCGCCAGCGCAAACATGGAAAGCATAACCAAATCAGGTTGTAAGACCTGACCGTCCTGAAAAAGAAAAAGGACACATATCAACGTCGCAATAAAGGTAAGTTGTGAAATCAGCCAAATAATATTTTTTGTGACAACATCTAGTGTCTGGGCAGACTTCAATGCCCGTAACCTTGCCGTATGGGCTGTGTTTATTTTTTCTTTTGCATAAGACAAGGCCTGATAGCTGATCAATTCACCCAGACCATCAAGCAAGTCAACACTTTGACATTTTAAATCTTTAGCGGATGTAATGATGTTTTGTGCGTATCGGCGTGCAAATAGAAAAGCAATAAAAGGAACAACCAGCCCCGCACTGATAAGCCCTGCACTGATGATAAGAGAAAGTTGCAGGTGATATTGAAACACAAATGCTAGGCAGCACATCAACGAAATCACCCCAGCCACAAGCGGGACAATGATTTTAATGTAATAGGCTTGCAGTTGGTCAATATCAAACTGAATGCGGCTGGAAATATCCGCACTGTGGAATTTCTCTATTTTTTCAAGCGGGTGCGATTCTAAATCCGTAAAAAGTTTTTGGCGCAACGATCCTAAAAACCGAAATGTGGCTTCATGTGTGATCAATCTTTCCACATAACGCCCAGCTGTCCTTATAATGGCGCACCCTCGAATAATTGCGGCGGGTGTAAAATAGTTCATACTAGCCCCAGCAATCCCAGCCCCCGCCATTGCTGTGATGAACCAGGCCGATGTTGTCATCAGCGCAATATTGGCCATAATGGTCAGAACGGATAAAATCACACCCGCAGCCGCCCATCCCCAATAGGGTTTAAACAGGACGAGGAGTTTCAGAAGGTTTCTCATGCCACAGCCTCCTCTGCATCTTGGAATAAGCTGGCATACTTCCCGTTCAGCGCCATTAATTCATCATGGGTGCCACTTTCAAGAATACGGCCCTTTTCAAGGTACAAGACACGGTCTGCAATACGGATTGTATCAAGACGGTGTGCCACAATAAAGATCGTATATTGCCCTTTCATCTCTTGTATCGATTGCAGGATCAATCTTTCTGTTTCCAAATCTAAGCTGGCTGAAGGTTCGTCCATGACAACAAGGGGCGCATCTTTAAGAAAAACACGGGCCAGGGCAAGACGCCGACGTTCCCCCCCGGACAGGAAGCGTCCTTGTTCCCCCACTTGCTGGACTAAACCAACCGGCATCCTATTGATCGTTGTTGAAAGACCTGCTTTGTGTGCCGCATCACGCACTTGAGATTCCGTGTTATTTTTTGACCCTAATGCAATATTGCGCGCAACCGTTGTCGAAAAAATATGGGGATCTTGCGCCAACCAAGATATTTGTTCGTTCCACGCAACCTTACTGATTTGAGACAAGCTTTGACCTTTTAAAGAAATATGTCCTTTTGTCGGGTGCAACACTCTCAATAAAAGGTCCAGTATTGTACTTTTCCCCACCCCGGTTGGGCCTATCAGGGCAACCGTTTCCCCTTTTTTGATATCAAAGCTCACGCCTTTCAATATCTCCGGGCCAGTCCCATAGGTAAAATGCACATCTTTAAAAGACAGATACGCCTGTGCGCAGGCGTGATTTTGTGAACTGACAGGTGTCGGCTCCGCCTTATCCAAAATTTTGACAATCTCTTCAGCCGCCGCTGTGGCTTCCATCCTGATATGATAATTGACGCCCAGATTTCGAAGTGGCTGATAAAATTCTGGAGCAAGAAGCAAAATAAGAAAGCCATCCTGAAATTGCATATCCCCTGATAGAAGGCGAAAGCCTATGAAGACTGCAATCAAGGCAATGGACATTGTTGAAAAAAATTCCAGCGTAACAGCCGATAAAAAGGCAACACGCAAAACCCGCATGACACCACTTTTATAATTATCAGATAGTGTTGCAATGAATTCAGCTTCGCGCATAGAAGCCCGATATAGTTTTAATGTGGTTAAACCTCTGATGCTTTCTTGAAGACGCGCACCCATACGGGTTAAGGCTTTCCATTGGTTTTGATTAATGATCTGCGCCCCCTTACCGATTAAAATCATAAACAAGGGAATTAAGGGCGCCGTGCCCAAAAAGACGAAAGATGAAATTGAATCCAGAGGCAAGACAACGGCAAGAACCGCAAGGGGAATAAGCCCGACATGAAAGAGGGCCGGTAAATATTTGGAAAAATATTTCTCCATTTTCTCAACCCCTTCAACCATGAGCGTTGAAAAATGACCCCGTTTTATGTCTTCAGCCCCTCTTGGTCCTAAACGCTCAAGCTTATCAACCAGTTGCGTACGAATATGGGTCTGAATGTCTTGACCAATTTTAAAGGTAGAGCGTTCAATAAAAATATTAAGAACAAAACGTATGAGGATAATAAAAAGAATATAAAAAATATAATTTAAAACACTTGGCAATGCCGCGCCTTGAAAAGCGACACGTGTAATAACATCTGCGACAAACCACATTTGAAGAACAAGCAAGACGGCATTAATGCCTGCCCCCATGGCAGTCTTTATAAGTTGTGGCTTCAAGGGAAGTTGTTGTTCTTTTAAAAAGGTTTTGGTGCGCTCTGTCATGTTTTTTCCCTCAAATCAGAGAAGAAGCGCCTGCCTGTCTTTGCAAGCAGGCGCTGTTAGCTCTAAGACTGGTTTGTCTTATCAAAGGCGTGTTCAGCCTCATACCAAAGGGCGTTAATGAGCCCTAAAGAGAGTGCGGCTGTCAGTCCTAAAATCCATGCGAAATACCACA
>JABXIC010000030.1 GCA_013373265.1 Methylocystaceae bacterium
AAGCTGAAGGCGAAGGCCTGAAAGTTATGTCTGTGGCGGAAGCTGCAGCATGGGCTGACGTTTTGATGATTTTAACACCTGATGAATTGCAGGCTGAAATCTACAAAAAAGAAATCGCACCGAACCTGAAAAAAGGCGGCGCGCTTGCTTTCGCTCATGGTTTGAACATTCACTTTGGTTTGATCGAGGCTCCGGCTGATCATGATGTCATCATGATTGCGCCGAAAGGCCCGGGTCATACCGTTCGTGGCGAATATGTTAAAGGTGGCGGCGTTCCTTGTTTGATCGCTGTTCACCAAAACGCTTCTGGCAACGCGAAAGAAATCGCTATGTCTTATGCGTGTGGCGTTGGCGGTGGTCGTTCTGGTATCATCGAAACAGACTTCAAAGAAGAGTGTGAAACGGACCTCTTTGGCGAACAAGCTGTTCTTTGCGGTGGTTTGACAGAACTGATCCGCTACGGCTTTGAAACACTGACTGAAGCTGGTTATGCACCGGAAATGGCTTACTTCGAGTGCTTGCACGAAGTGAAACTTATCGTTGATCTGATGTATGAAGGCGGCATGCACAACATGCGTTATTCTATCTCTAACACAGCGGAATACGGCGACTATGTTTCTGGTCCGCGCGTGATCGACGCGTCTGTTAAAGAACGTATGAAAGACGTTTTGACCGATATCCAAAGCGGTAAATTCGTTCGTGACTTCATGTTGGAAAACCAAGTGGGTCAACCGTTCCTGAAAGCACGTCGCGCACAAGGTGCGTCACATCCGCTTGAAGAAACCGGCGAAAAATTGCGCGGCATGATGCCTTGGATCAAGTCCAACGCATTGGTCGACAAAGAACGCAACTAATCTTTAAAGGATTAGATATGCGTGGCTCCTGTTAAATGGGGTCTGCATGCACTGCAAGGAAAGAGGGATCTGATACATCGGGTCCCTCTTTTTCTTTTGGGTTTGATTTTTCTGAAGGATATCTTCATTTTTTTTCGTTTGTCTCAAAGGAACTTTGGCGACATAGATGCCTTTTTCACCTGTTAGGACCTCTCAATGAGTCGTCATTCTGCCTTTATGCGTTTGGATTTCGCCCTCAGTTTTGTGGATGAAGGTGATTTTGCGGCTGCGATTGAAGCGGCTGAGGCAGCGATTGAGGTTTTGCCCCAAGAGGCACAGTTTCATTTTGTCTTGGGGGAAATTTTTGAAAAAACAGGACAGGTCGATAAAGCCATCGCTTCGTTTCGCCGTGCTCTCGAGCTGCAAGATGAAGATACGTTGGGGGCAGGTGTGCGCTTGGCTGTTTTAGGAGACGCATCGCCTTTGTCACGTTTGCCGCGTTCATACGTGGAAGCTTTGTTTGATGATTACGCCCCGCGCTTTGAAAAGACGTTGGTTCAGCATCTCTCCTATTGTGCCCCTGAGAAAGTCTTTGATCTGCTCTTTTCCCATGCGTCTCGATTGCCAAAAAATCCGGCTGTTCTGGATTTGGGCTGTGGCACTGGATTGGCAGGGGAATATATGCGCGCTTTGGCAGGGCGTTTAGAAGGCATAGACCTGTCTAAAAAAATGCTTAAACAGGCGGCGAAAAAACGGATTTATGATGAACTAACCCAAGGCGATATTGAGGCCGAAGTCAGTGAAGATGCACCGCGTTTTGATGTGGTTATTGCCTGCGATGTTTTGAACTATCTGGGGGACTTGAGCCTGCTTTGTCAGCGTGTGGCAACACGCTTGCGTCCCGGTGGATTCTTTGCCTTTTGTGTGGAATCTATGGATAGGGGGCATGGTCAGGTGTCTTTTGAATTGCACGAAGGTCAACGTTTTATGCATGAACGCACCAGCATTCGTGCCTGGCTTTTGGCCGCGGGTTTTGAGGTGATGGAAGAACGATTCACACCAATCAGGACAGAAAAAGGCTATCCCGTTGAAGGTCATCTTGTCTTTGCGAGATTACGTAAATTTGAGGTCACGAAAAAGAACAATCCAGACCAAGATACAGCGCAGACAGCAGTAACATTAAAGCACTAAAGCCTTGTTAGACCAGAATATTGATCCCGCCACTTGCAGCAGCAGCGGCAGCTTTGGCTTGATCTGATACCTGTGCCACCAATGTAGAGGCTGCAGCCGTTTGGCTTTCAATAGCCTGACGTGTCATGGCGATACTTGCTTCTTGATTGTTTGAAGCTTTTTGCATTGCCATGGCAGCGGTTGCAATAGAACTGATATCCATCATTCATCATCCTGATTTCTTTACATCAACAAACATTAGACCATTGATTCGTGTGAGAGTCAAATTTGATGATAAAAAACGCTTCTGACCCTATACGTATGAATAAAATATTTGACATGGGCGTGCAGACAGGCTTTTATAAAATCATCAGCATTACTTGAGGCCCGTTTTTTAATGACCATTTTGGAAATCAGCACCGTATCTTTAATCGCCGCTTCTTTAAGCGCAGCGGTTGCGTTGCGTGTTTATGGTCAAGACCGCCTCTCTCTCCTCCTAGCACGACTTACTCGCCCCTGAGCGAGCTTTGCTTCTTGTCTGCATTTTGAAAAAGTGACCTGAAGCGAGCGTTCAGGGGACAAGGCTTGTTGCATTTCCAAGCCGATTTCAGTACTAAGTGTGACAAATTATAGATTCTAGGAAGATAGATATGAGTACCGATTCAAACCGAGTCATCATTTTTGATACCACATTGCGCGACGGTGAACAGTCCCCCGGCGCCTCTATGAATTTGGAAGAAAAGCTGCGCATTGCAGAATTGCTTGAAGAAATGGGTGTCGATGTGATTGAGGCCGGTTTCCCGATTGCATCGGAAGGTGATTTTGAAGCGGTTAGTGAGATTGCAAAACGTGCCAAGACGAGTTCCATTTGTGGATTGTCCCGTGCGTCCAAAGGCGATATCGAACGCTGTTTTAACGCGGTTAAACATGCACCGATCCATCGCATTCATACCTTTATTTCCACCTCCCCTTTGCATATGAAATATAAATTGCAGATGGAACCGGAAGCGGTCTTGGCCAAGGTCAAAGAATCCGTCGCCTTTGCCCGTACTTTGGTGGAAGATGTGGAATGGTCAGCCGAAGATGGGACCCGCACAGAAGCCGATTTCTTGTGCCGTTGTGTTGAGGCCGCCATTGATGCCGGTGCACGCACCATCAATATCCCCGATACGGTTGGCTATACCGTGCCGGAAGAATATTTTAAAATGATCGAAATGTTGATGAACCGCGTGCCCAATATTGATAAAGCGATTATTTCAACCCATTGTCATAACGACCTGGGTTTGGGTGTGGCAAACTCGTTAGCAGCCGTTCAAGCCGGGGCGCGTCAGGTAGAGTGTACCATCAATGGTTTGGGGGAACGCGCCGGGAATGCGGCGTTGGAAGAAGTCGTCATGGCGTTGCGTACACGTCAGGATTATTTGCCTTACACCACGAATATTAAATCGGAATTGATCACACGTGCCTCGCGCATGGTATCAGCCATTACGGGCTTTAGTGTTCAACCCAACAAAGCGATTGTGGGGAAAAATGCCTTTGCTCATGAAAGCGGTATCCATCAAGACGGTATGTTGAAACATGCCGGCACTTACGAGATCATGACACCGGAAAGCGTTGGCTTGAACAATGCGGACAAGATTGTCATGGGCAAGCATTCCGGGCGCCATGCCTTTAAAGAAAAGCTGTCTGCTTTGGGCTATGAATTGGGTGACAATGCGTTAAATGACGCCTTTAAACGCTTCAAAGATTTGGCCGATCAAAAGAAAGACGTCTTCGATGAAGACTTGATCGCCTTGGTCGATGATGAAGTGATGCGTGTGAATGAACGCGTTAAACTGAAACATTTCCAAGTGACCTGTGGCACCCATGTGAATTCACAAATCGCGGCACTGGCCCTTGAAATTGATGGGGAGACACGTAAAACCATTGCCGAAGGTGATGGCCCCGTTGATGCGGCCTTTAAGGCGATTAAAGAAATCGTTCCTGTACCGGATGCGCATCTGATGTTGTATCAAGTGTCTGCTGTCACAGGTGGTACGGATGCACAGGCGGAAGTAACGGTCCGTCTGGAAGAAAATGGCAAAACCGTCAATGGGCGTGGGGCGGACACCGATACCATGGTGGCCTCGGTCACAGCCTATTTGAACGCGGTCAATAAGTTGTTGGTCAAACGTGAAAAAGGCAAGCCGGAAGATACTGGCAGTATTTAACCCCTTTGTAAGTTGACCTAAACCGATGATTGCTGATGACAACAAGATGATGGCGTTGAGCGTTGCGATAAGCAACGCCTTGACGCTTGTCTGTTGTCTCAGCAGTTTTTTTACTCTCCTTCTTCTTGCACGACTTAGCAACCTCTGAGCACGCAATTTCCTTTTTGATGAGGAAATATGTGTTCAGGGGGCAAGGCTTGGCGTGCGCGTAAGCCGATTTCATTTTCGAAAAATAAATCAGTTTATAAGAAAGAAGAACCACATGAGTACCGATTCAAACCGGGTTATTATTTTTGATACAACCTTGCGCGATGGTGAACAAGCACCGGGCGCGACTATGACACTGGCTGAAAAAATACGCATTGCCACCTTGCTGGAAACGATGGGGGTTGATGTTATTGAAGCCGGCTTCCCGATTTCCTCACAAGGTGATTTCGAAGCGGTCAGTGAGATCGCCAAATTAACAAAACGCTCAACCATTTGTGGCCTGTCACGGGCTGTGCGCGAAGATATTCGGGTTTGTTTCGATGCTGTTCGTCATAGTCAAAATCACCGCATTCATATTGTGATTGCGGTGTCAGATTTACATATGAAATACAAACTTCAGATGAAGCCTGAGGAGGTGTTGAACCGCATTCATGACTGTGTGAGCTATGCCCGTTCTTTGGCGCAGGATGTGGAATGGTCCGGTGAAGATGCGACGCGAGCTGATGCTGATTTCTTGTGTCGTTGTGTCGAAACCGCTATTGCAGCCGGGGCAACAACGGTCAATATTCCCGATACAGTCGGCTATACCATGCCGGATGAATATTTTACGACTATAACAATGCTTAAAAACCGGGTGCCTAATATTGATCAGGCGGTTATTGCGACCCATTGCCATAATGATTTGGGCATGGCGGTTGCAAATTCCCTGTCAGCCATATCAGCCGGGGCACGTCAGGTGGAATGTACCATTAACGGTAT
>JABXIC010000237.1 GCA_013373265.1 Methylocystaceae bacterium
CTTGGGATATTGCAGCAGGTATCCTGCTGGTTAAAGAAGCTGGTGGTTTTGTATCAGAATTTGATGCTCGACAAAAAATGCTGGAAACCGGCGATGTTGTTTGCGGCAATGAATATCAGCACAGCCTGTTGCTTAAAACATTCCGAGATGCACGCAAACGTGCCTAAGCAAAAAAAGAAATTCATTTACCAGAAAACAGGACTAAGCTAGGGTTTGGTCCTGTTTTTTTGTGGGACAATGTCATGGCAGTTGAAATTGAGAAACTCGTCTTCCTTGTTGGCGGGACAGAAGCCACGCCTGTGATCGAAATTCTTTCCGCCCTTGCCCCCGATACCCCCCTTGAAATCGCCACCAACCTTGAAGAACTGCAACAAGCATTAACCCCCAATAGTCGACTGATCACGTTTGGCAGCCCGTTGATCGTACCCAAAGAACTGTTGGATATGCTCAACATACCAGCCTACAACATCCATCCCGGTCCGCCTGAACATCCCGGCATTTTCCCCTCCGTCTTTGCCCTTTACGCCCAAGAAGAAGAATTTGGGACAACCATCCATGAAATGAGCCCACGTGTGGATGAAGGCCCAATTGTGTCTGTTGATCGCTTTAGCGTTTCAAAAAACATCCACCGTCTTGCCTTGGATACTCAAAGCTTCTTGTCCGTGCTCTCTCTATGTCGTGAAATCGGGCATGATCTCGTCACAAAACCGCGTTTATCCCCCATTGACGAAACATGGGCCAACAAGAAACACACGAAAAAAGAATTCAATGCTTTGTGTAAATTACCCGATGACGTCAACCCTGAAGAATTCCAAAGACGTTATCACGCCATCGGTGAAGGGCCAGACCACGCCCTTGAAATAAACCTTTTCGGTCATCGTTTCGTCTTGAACAATCAACAAACACATGAGATTCTTCGTGCAGGACAATCACTGGAACGCAATTAATTTTACGTAATATAAATGTCTATGGTTGTTTGTCGAGCAAAGCTTGGGTATCTTGTCTGATAAATATTTTTGTTGGTTAATGGGAGCACTCCGTACAAGGGGTAAAGTTTCATGAGTAAACTGGTTGGATTTCGTAAAGTTCTTTTGGGTAGCGTTTGTGCATTTGGCATGTTGGCATCAACTCAAGCCTCTGCGCAGGTTGCAAGCGCCTATAACAACAATGTCATGGTGGACCTTAGTGTCCTTGATGACAATGGATTAGGTACCGCCCCTTCTATTGCAAACCCAATGTCACAGGCAAAAATGCCCCCAGTTAAAATGCCAAAGTCCACATTTTACGGCTTGCCTGATAACGCAGCCCCCGCTGCCGCACAAAGGCTCAACATGCCGATGATGCCAAACCCAAATGACAAACCCCAATCACGCATCGTCTTGCAAAAGCCAATGATGAACGCCCCGAAAGCACCAAGTCTACCCAAAACAAAACTGGCTGAAAGCAACACCATCAAATTGACGAAACCGAGTGCACCAACACCAGCACCGGTTATTAAAATGAATGAAGTTGCAAAATCTGCCCCCAAACCCATTGAAAAACCGGCTCCAAAAACCATTGAAGTCGTTATCCCCAAACAGGTAGAAGAAACGAAAAAGGTTGTTGAGCAAGTAAAAGCTGAACCACCCAAACCCGTTGCGGCCCCGTCGAAACCTGTTGAAGTTGCTAAAAAAGAAATCACACCGCCGCCGGCCCCCAAGCCTAAAGAACTGGTCAAAGAAATAACGGAACCCGTTAAACAAGCGGTTACGGCAGATGCACCGCCACCACCGCCCGCGATTGAAGAACCCAAAGAAGTTGTTTCTGCCATCAGCAAAGAGGTTGAAAAGCAAAAACAAGCCGTCACGGCCTCCTTACCCCCACAAGATGAAGCCAGTGTGCGTATTTCTTTTCAATCCGGTCAAAGCAAAATGCCTTCAAGCGCGGAAACAAACTTGAAGAAACTGGCCGATACTTTACGCTCACAACCTGATGACCGTGTCCAATTGCTGGCTTATGCCGGTGGGGAAAGCCTGACAGCAAGTAAAGCAAGACGTCTTTCTTTATCGCGTGCCTTGGCTGTGCGCTCTTACCTCATTGGTGAAGGCGTTAAAAGCACCCGCATCGATGTGCGTGCCCTCGGCAACAAAACAACCGAGGAACCCTTTGACCGGGTTGATGTACAAATCACGCCACGCTAAGCACGACTATAATAAAAGTCTGGAGTTCAAATGACTCGTCCCCAACGTTACCTCATCCGGATGATCTTGTTCCTCGTCGCGGTAGGGGCTGCCGCTGTTCTACTGTTTGGGCAGCTCGTGGATGCCTTTGCCGCCAACCCTGCACTGAACGGGTTGATTTTGGGTGTTCTCTTGATCGGGATCATCAATAACTTCCGCCAAGTGATCATGTTAAACCCTGAAGTCCGTTGGATTGAGGAATTCAGATCAGATCGCGCACCTTCCAGCGATACCGCCCCCAGACTACTGGCCCCCATGGCCAGCATGTTGGGGGAGCGTGAAAACGGGCAATTTACCCTATCGGCATTGTCCACCCGCTCTTTGCTTGACGGCATCTCTATGCGGCTGGAAGAACACCGCGACCTGTCACGCTATAACATTGGTCTTTTGATCTTCCTTGGCCTGCTTGGCACCTTTTGGGGCTTGCTCGCAACCGTTGGCTCTGTTGGGGACGTCATCAGCAATTTGACCATTGGCAACGGTGGTGATTTAAGCGTTGTCTTTAATGACCTGAAACGCGGCCTTGAAGCCCCCATCGCAGGTATGGGCACAGCGTTCAGTTCCTCTCTCTTCGGTCTGGCAGGGTCACTTGCACTTGGTTTTCTTGATCTGCAAACAGGTCAGGCACAAAACCGTTTTTATACAGATTTAGAAGACTGGCTTTCCAGTCAGACGCGCCTGTCCAGCGGTGCTTTTTCCGATACGGGCGGGGATCAGTCTGTGCCTGCATTCGTTCAAGCTTTGCTAGAACAAACCGCTGACAGTCTGGAAAAACTTCAACGCACCATGACCAAAAGCGAAGAAAACAAAAATGCCGCCAGCAACCAGTTTATGGCCTTAACCTCCAAGCTCGGCACCTTGACGGATACCATGCATACAGAACAACTCCTGATGCAAAAACTTGCTGAAGGGCAGTTGGCGCAAAAAGGCTTGCTCGAAAAAATCGCTGATAACAGTGTCGGTGGTCAAGGCGGTATGGATGAGGCCAGCCGATCACATTTACGAAACATTGACCTCTATGCCCAAAAGTTGGTGGAAGAGGTCAGCAATGGCCGTGAAGAAACCATTTCCCAGCTCAGACAAGAAATCCGTCTTCTGGCCCGCACCATAGCTGCCAAGGATAGCTGAGATGGCGCTCGGGCGACGTAGACGCATACATCAAGACAACATCTGGCCCGGCTTTGTAGACGCGCTTGCCACCATGCTGATGGTCATTATTTTCTTGTTGATGATCTTCGTCCTCGCTCAGGTCTTTTTGTCTGAAACCTTATCAGGACAAGAAAACACACTGGAAAAACTGAATGCGCAAATGTCGGAATTAACCGATTTGTTGAACCTTGAACGCAAAGCCAACAAAGACTTGCGCGGCAACATGGATAGCCTGTCAACAGAACTACAGGCCTCCATCAAACGTCGTGATGATTTAACTGGACAGTTAGAAACGCTGGAAAGTGAAAACAACAAGGTAAATGAAAGGCTCGCCGATGCGTTCAAGACCATTGATGCGGACCGTGAAACCCTTGAAGTCAAGCTGGCCGAACTGGCCAAAATGAAACAGGACGTGCAGGCCCTTGAGGCCTTGCGCGATCAATTAACCAAAGAAATCAAAGAACAAGCCACCAAACTGGACAAACAAGAAGGCAAATTGATTGAAGAACGGGAATTGGCCGACTCTGCACGCGCGCAAAATGCTTTGATGAACCAGCAATTGGCCGCCCTGCGTGAACAGCTTGCCTCCATTCAAGAAGCGCTTGAAGCATCTGAAGCTCTCAACAAAGATCAAAAGGCCCAAATCAGTTCGCTTGGCAATCGTCTGAATGCGGCATTAGCCACCAAGGTTCAGGAACTGTCCAAATACCGTTCTGAATTTTTTGGTGAATTGCGTAAAGTGCTGGGCAATCAATCCGGCATTCGCATTGTGGGGGACCGTTTTGTCTTCCAAAGTGAAGTGCTGTTTAATTCAGGGGAAGCCAAACTGGAACCTGCGGGACAGGCACAATTGCAGCAATTGGCCAAAACTTTGCGTGACATCTCCGCCAAAATCCCTCCCAAGATTGACTGGATTTTACGTGTCGATGGTCATACAGATAATATTCCGATTTCAACAGCCAAGTTCCCGTCCAACTGGGAACTGTCTACACAGCGCGCCATTTCCGTTGTTAAAGAACTGATTAAAGAAGGTATTCCCGCAGAAAGACTGGCTGCCACGGGCTTTGGGGAATTCCAGCCTCTTGATAAAAACAATGATGAAATTGCCCGGCGACGCAATCGCCGTATTGAATTAAAACTCACGCAGCGTTAAACGCTACACAGCGTTTATTTAATCTTTGCCCTTTTTCAGCCAAATTTAGGCGGCATAAGGCATACGCGCAAAATCTGGAACAGCTCTAGGAAAAGCCCCCGACATGTTTGTCTTATTTCTTGTTGTGTTTATTGACCTCGTTGGGTTCGGAATCGTCATTCCCCTCCTGCCTTTTTTTGGTGAACATTTTAATGCCACCCCTGATGTGGTGACGTTACTGTTGGCGACCTATTCCATCACGCAGCTGATTTCCGCCCCTATCCTTGGACGTTTGAGTGACCGTTACGGCAGACGTCCTATTTTGTTATTTTCCCTGCTCGGATCCATCATCACCTATGTCTGGCTGGGCTTTGCCGATACATTGCTGATGTTGTTTTTTGCACGTGCCTTTAACGGTTTAATGGCGGGTAATATCGCCACAGCCTTTGCCTATATGGCCGATATCACCACGGCAGAAAATCGTGCCAAAGGCATGGGTGTCATCGGGGCTGCTTTTGGCTTGGGCTTTATCATGGGCCCTGCAATCGGTGGCATTTTGGCAGGTTCCGATCCAGCCAATGCCAATTTCCAGCTTCCCGCCTTAACGGCAGCGGCATTTTCAACAGTTGCCCTTATCATTGCCCTTGTTAAACTTAAAGAATCGCTTTCTATAGAAGCCCGTGCCAACGTTGCTGCCATGCCTGTGCGCAACCATTGGAAATCATTTTTTGAAACCCTGACCCGCCCGCGTTTAGGGCTTTTAATCGCCTTGTCCTTTCTGTGTACCTTTGTCTTTTCAGGGATGGAAACCACATTTGCCATGTGGACACGACGCGAATTTGACTGGGGACCGGAACAAAACGGTTATCTGTTCGCCTTTCTCGGCATCATCAGCGCCATGATCCAAGGCGGCCTGATCGGTCGGCTGTCGAAAAAATTTGGCGAAGGCAAACTGGTTATCACGGGCACCTTAGCCCTTGGCATTGGTTTAGGCCTCATCCCCTTAAGCCACAACCTGCCCATGATCATGTTTGCAACCTGTATTCTTGCCATTGGCTTTGCCCTGTCAACACCGTCCCTAAATAGCCTGATTTCTTTTGAATCAAAAGAGACTGAGCGCGGTGGTGTCATGGGGGCCAGCCGATCTGCTGCCACGTTAGCACGGGTATTAGGGCCGATTCTGGCAGGCATTCTCTTTGCTCAATTGGGGCGAGATGCCCCTTATTTTGCCGGAACTGTTGTCATGTTCATCGTATGCGCCATTGCCTTTGTTAAGCTCAATGACTTTCGCGCCCCCAAAACGGCACCTGTATCTGAGTAAGACGGCTTAAAAAGCGCGTCTTACTTCCCCAACATGCACACCTTGACGGTTGGTGATTGGCGTTTCTTCCAGATCGCCCACACCTGCCTTTTCAAATTCCTCTTTTGAAATCACGCCTAAGTCTTCAAAGATGGCACTCAGGATGATCTCAGCACCGCGAAAAGCCCCATCATCGCACTTAACTGCTATGCCTAAGCCACGTTCCGGTACAAAGGCTGTGAAGACACCTTCTGCCCCTACCTTCACAAAAACACGTCCATTAAAGGCCGTCATGATACGCGAACAATAACGGTTTGACCCTGCAACCATAAAGGGGGCAGAGAAAACAGCTTTTGTCAGCCGTTTAATCGCGGCTGCACGTTCAACACTGACACGCCCGTCTGGTTGGGCATATTTTGAAAAACCAAGTGCCAGATTCTTCAACGGCAACGCCCATGTCGGTATGGCACAGCCATCAATCCCAACAGGTGCCTTGCTTAAATCAACTTCACAGACATCTTCCAATGCCGCACGAATCAACTGTTGCAGCGGATGATCCACATCGGTATAGGCTGTGGGATCGACCTTCATATGCTTCAGATACGCCAAAAAGCCGGAATGTTTGCCTGAACAGTTATTATGAAGCGTGTTGGGTGTTTCGCCTTCCATCGCCAGATGACGTCCAGCTTCTTCATTCATGGGCCAGTGGGAACCGCATTGCAGCTGTTCTTTGCCCAATCCCATTTTATTAAGCATAGACGTCGCAACCGCCACATGTTGCACCTCGCCCCCATGGGAGGCACAGGCCAAGGCTATTTCTTCATCGCTGAAACCAAAGGC
>JABXIC010000017.1 GCA_013373265.1 Methylocystaceae bacterium
ATTTGCAGGTTTTCTATTTCTACTACAGGAGCCCGTACGCCATCACGATAAGCTAAACTTGAGCATACGGCCGTAATTCCATTATTTAAATACCAAAAATAGGTGCTTTTATCGGATAGTGCAGTTTTAACGATTGATTCATTTACCGGGTTATCTTTTCCTAAATAAACTCTGATGTTTTGGTCAAAGACATAAGGGTTTACTCTATCTAAGGTGTTGTCTACACATATCAGTTGCAACAAATCTCTGGCTGAAATTGTGGCAACCATACCTTTTATATCTCCGTCAGATCGTCCTAGGTATTGTTTCTCAATAGCCGTAAACTTGTGTTTTGTATTTGTGCTATTTGGGGAGGATAGATTTTTTATTATTTCAGAAAAACTGATTTCTTCAAAATTTACCTGATATTTGCCAATTGAATTTAACAATGTTTCTTTTCGATTTGGATCAAGTTTTTGCCCATTGGAACAAAAATAAACTGTAAAAGTTGTACTTGAATGTTGATACAGCTCCCATATTTCTAGAATTTTATCCCATAAATATGGGTTAGATATTTTTTCTAGTGTTGTATCTTTGTCAAACAACCTATCAATAAATGATATTACTTTATCAGTTTCGCCACTTGGGAAGTTATGGTTTGCCTTTTTTTGACTTGAGAAATACTTAAATTGAAAAATATGTACATGGGACTGATTGTCATTTCGATCTATCTTAATCGCATCTATTCCGCAATCGTTACTGCCATCAGTAAAGTAGTCATCTATTTGTTCGTCTGAGTTTGGAAATAAATTTTCAAGAATGAAATAAGAGAATGCTTTGGCTAAATTATTAATGGAGTGTCTGCGGTTACAGTTTTCCACCGCTGTATTAACTGCGCTCCAATCTAGTGCAGTAATCATGCGCATATCCTTAAAATTAAATATTTATTAGTAAATTATGATAGCACAGCGTAGATTTAAGCGAAGGACAATTTAGAAGAAGAATGAAAAATTTTCTTTAGTCAGAAATCTAGAAGGGTTATCCATTTAAAGATTTTTTTGATGTTTTTATTTTTTATATGCTTTTAGTGGCGAACTCGTTGAAGACTTATTCTGCTGCGCAGGTTTTGGCGCAGTTGTTGATTTCTTCGTTGATGACATCACGCATACAATTGAAGCATTGCGCACAATCTGGCTTGCAACCCTGTGCTTTAAAAACATGTCCAATGCGATCCGCGCCATTTTGAATGGCGGTGCGAACGTCTTTTTCTTTCAAGGCATTACAAATACAAACATACATCGCGTCACTCTCATGCTGCTTTGTCTTGAAGCTGACAAAATCATACGTCAGAGGTGAATAAGCAAAAGTTATGCCGGATATAATTTATCCGTGCTTGATGCTGCCGATCTTAAGTAACGCGGCAAATTCATCGGCGGGCAGGGGTTTGGAATAGTAAAAGCCTTGTACGGTTTGACAGCCGTTTTCTCTTAAAAAATCGATATGGGCCAGGTTTTCAGCCCCTTCAGCAACGACTTCAAGTTCCAGACCTTGTGACATACCGATAATGGCACGGGAAATTTCCGCCATGGTTTTGTCGCTTTCAAGGTCTTTGATAAAGGCGCGGTCAATCTTGAGCGTGGTAATGGGAAAACGTGTCAGATAGCTGAGGGAAGAATAGCCCGTGCCAAAATCATCGATGGAGAGATGACAGCCGATATCGCGGACTTCATGCAGTTTTTTGATGGTCATGTCCGTATTGCCCATCAACATGCTTTCAACGATTTCAAGTTCCAGCCATTGGGCATCAAGATCGTTGTTGTCGAGGGCATTTAACACGCAGTCAATGAAGTCAGGTGCTTTAAATTGTGGGGCTGCCACATTGACAGCGACACGGATTTTTTTAAGTCCAGCATCTTGCCATGCCTTGTTCTGGCGTGCGGCTTCTCCTAGAACCCATGATCCGATATCGCCAATCAAGCCTGTTTCTTCGGCAACGGGGATAAAGTCATTGGGTGGCATAAAGCCGCGTTCTGGGGATTGCCACCGGATCAAGGCCTCTGCGCCAACAATTTCTTCTGTACCTGCGGCGACTTTGGGTTGGTAATAAAGAACAAATTCGCGATTTTCTAAGCCTTTGCGGATGGCGGCTTCCATCTCAATACGATTTTTGGCCTTGATGTTCATGTCTTCGGCATAGAATTTATAGGCGTTTCCGCCGTTCTTTTTGGCATGATGCAGGGCGCTATCGGCGAGTTTCACGAGATCACTTGCCGTTTCTCCATCCTTTGGGAAAAGACTAATGCCGATACTGGCGGTTATATTGACGTTATTCCCATTGACCTTGAAACCGGTTTGGATGCTTTTGAGCACTTTTTCAGCCACAATCACACCGTCATCAATAGAGGCGACCTGTAGGGCCATGGAAAAAAGATCACCGGCAACGCGGGCCACCGTGTCGCTGCCGCGCATACAGTCATGTAAACGTTGAGATACCTGCTTTAAGAGCTCGTCACCAATATCATAGCCAAGTCCGTCATTGATGGTCGAAAAATGATCTATGCCGATATGAAGCAAGGCGACAGATTTATCTACGCGTTTGACCGCAATTATGGCTTGTTCTAAACGGTCAAGGAAAAGGTGTTGATCGGGCAACCCGGTTAATTGGTCATGGTTTCGAATGCCTGTACTTTCTTCAATTTCTTCAACCTTCATGCGAGAGACGAAATAGAGGACGTCACCATTGTCGTCAAGCTGGGCTTTAATGCGGCAATCGGTGTTTAACTCGTCACCGGATTTGGCCCTGTTCCAGATGTGTCCTTCCCAAAAGCCATCCGCTTTTAAGCTTTGCCAGAGTTCTTCAAAAAAGGCGCTGTCATGTTTGGCGGAATTAAGAATTTTGGGTGTTTTGCCCTTTACCTCTTCAGCGCGCCAGCCAAAACTGTCTTCGAACGCGCGGTTGACGCGCACAATGACGCCATGACCGTCGGTGACTATCATCGGGTCATCAACAGTATTTAGAATAATATCGACAAGGTTATCTTGTGAATTTGGGATCATACCTATCATGGTGCGAAGTTTACGCTGCCCCTGCCTCTTTTGACAAGGGCTCATAGTAGTCTGAAGTCAAACCGGCTTGGTCGCGGGCCTGTTTATTGAAAGGTCCTTTGAGTTTAGAGTTGAAAAGAGAGCGCACTAGTTTGTGATAGGTCGCGATGGGGTCGACGTTGCGCCGTTGGGCCATATGGTTGAACCAACGTGTGCCTGCCGCGACATGGGGAATTTCTTCAACCCCGATACGTTCAAGAATGGCTGCCGTTTTTTCATCACCCATGCGGCGTAATTTTTCAACAGTAGGTGGCGTGGTATCCAATCCGCGTGGTTCCAGTACCATGGGGACAAGGGCGCATCTGGCCATTAAATCGTGGCGTGACTTGAAAGCGGCATCCCACAAGCCTGCATGGGCCGGAAAATCGCCATATGCTGTGTCAAAATCTGCCAAGCGGTCATTGAGAAGTTGAAAGTGGACGGCTTCGTCATAGGCGACCTGCACCCAGTCATCAAAAAAAGATTTGGGGAGGTCTTCATATTCAAAGCGCGCCATGATGTCCCATGCAATATCAATGGCGTTGAGTTCAATATGCGCGATGGAATGGATCAGGGCGATGCGACCAGCTTCGGTGCCTAAGCGTCGACGTGGCATGTCCCTTGGGTTTAAAATATCCGGTTTTTGTGGGCGTGCAGGGTGATTGGGCGGGAGCTGCTGGCCGATTTCTCGGATCGTACCGTCTTTCCAAGCTTGAACATACTGAAAAGTCTTTTCAACTTTTTCTTTGGCATTTGCTGTTTTTAAAACGTCACAGGCAGTAGCACATAAATGCATTGGGTTACTCAACTTCGTCATGAAAAAAACGTCCTCGCATTGACGAACGCGTCAGGAGATACATCTTTATAATAAAGAAACCGTTTTGTGAGGCAATATGTCTATGCGTAAAGAAAAAGATGTTCTGGGTGTTGTGGAAGTCCCCGACAATCGTTTTTGGGGGGCACAAACCCAACGATGTCTGAACTTTTTCGATATCGGCACGCAGACGATGCCTTTTGGTGTGGTACGGGCTTTAGCCATTATTAAAAAAGCAGCCGCCAAAACCAATGTGCATTTTGGATTGCTGGATCAAGAAATTGCACAGGCTATTGATCAAGCGGCACAAGATGTGATGGATGGAAAGTATAATGATGAATTTCCCATCCCGCCTTGGCAAACGGGTTCAGGGACGCATTCTAACATGAATGCCAATGAAGTGATTGC
>JABXIC010000234.1 GCA_013373265.1 Methylocystaceae bacterium
AAAAAATTGGATTATAATTTTTTTTATATTTATCCACTTTGAGGTATATTAATAATATGTATTTAAATAAATAAATTTTATATTTATTTTATAGAATGAATATAAAAATTATATATAAATTAATAAAGTATAAAAATTATAATAATAAATAATATTTAAAAAATAATTATAATATTTATTATTTTATTATATTACGTTAATTGACGTATTTATTGATTTAATCTGTGTGACATAGTGTTCTTGTACTTGGTTTTCAATATGTAATCTAAAGGAGATTAATGCTATGGGTAGTACAGGCAGTGTGAGTGCATGGGAAGAAGCTCTTCTTGTGGCAATGATTCAGTATCCGGTTCCGGTCATTTCTGGGCCTGAGGACATTCAGACTCAGGTCGATCAGATTTGTAAGTGTCTGGCGAGTACAAAGGCTGGATATCCCGATGTGGATCTGATTGTTTTTCCGGAATATTCAACTCAAGGCTTGAATACATCTATCTGGACATATGATGAAATGCTTTTAGATATAAACAGCCCGGAAGTTGATCGTTTCAAGCAAGCTTGTATTAAAAATAAGGTTTGGGGTGTTTTTTCCATTATGGAAAAAAATGAAGACCCTTCTTTGCCACCTTATAACACAGCGCTGATCATTAATGATGAAGGCGGGATTGCACTTCACTACCGTAAATTACAGCCTTGGGTCCCGATTGAACCCTGGTCACCAGGTAACTATGGGATGCCAGTATGTGATGGTCCGAAAGGCTCCAAGTTGGCTGTTTGTATTTGTCACGATGGGATGTTTCCTGAATTGGCGCGTGAAGCAGCTTATAAAGGCGCGAATGTTTATATCCGTATTTCCGGTTACTCAACTCAGGTGAACGATCAATGGATTTGGACAAACCGTACAAACGCATGGCAGAATCTGATGTATACGATCTCTGTTAACTTGGCTGGTTATGACGGTGTCTTCTATTATTTTGGTGAAGGTACTGTATGTAACTATGACGGTAATGTTATTCAACAAGGCCATCGTAACCCTTGGGAGATTGTGACCGCTGAACTCTTCCCACGGTTGGTGGATAAAGCACGCGAAAATTGGGCACTGGAGAATAATATTTATAACGTTGGCTGCCGCGCTTATGTTGGAAAGCCGGGTGGTGAACGTGAGAATTACCTTACTTGGGTCGAAGACTTGGCCAAAGGGGAATACAAACTGCCTTGGGATGACAAAATCAAGGTAAAGGATGGTTGGAAATACTATCCTGATGGCGTCAAGCTTGGCCCATTGCCGAAGGATTAAGCTAAAAAGATTCTCGGTTTATTGGCTCTTCCTAAGGGGAGAGCCAATTTTTTTTATAAGTGAGTGATCTCACAGTTAAGACTTGAGGTAAATCAGTTATATATTTGCGTGTTTATAGTGACTGCGTACTGGTTAATTAAGTTTAATCCGCTTTTCTATAACTTCCTCGTCTATACATCTTAGCTATCTATAACTGAATGTTTTTTTTGAGGTGCGTTAATTTTAAATAATGCTTTGCCTATGTTATGTTATAACATTTTGTTTTTAAAGGAATAAATACGTCATTAGACGTATTTACCAAAAAAATGGTTCGCATGTAGTCTACTCGAAGTCCCCTTAATTAAATGTAGTAGGTAATCATGACTGAAACGATCATTAAAGTAGACCTGAGCAAGTCAGCGTACGAAAACGATAGCATTCACAACAGATGGCACCCTGATATTCCGATGGTTGCAACTGTGAAACCCGGTGATGATTTTATTGTTGAATGTGTCGATTGGACGGGTGGTCAGATTAAAAATGATGATAGTGCCGATGACGTGCGTGACGTGGATTTAACACAGGTTCACTTTCTGTCCGGTCCTATTGGTGTTGAAGGTGCAGAACCGGGTGATTTGCTGGTTGTTGATATTTTAGATATTGGCACTTTTGAAGACAGCCAATGGGGTTTTAACGGCTTTTTCTCCAAACAAAATGGCGGTGGTTTCTTAACGGAACATTTCCCGGAAGCGCAAAAGTCAATCTGGGACTTTAAAGGCATGTTTACCAGTTCACGCCACATTCCCGGTGTTGAATTTGCCGGTATGATCCATCCAGGTCTAATTGGTTGTTTGCCTTCAAGAGAGATGCTGGATACCTGGAACGAGCGTGAAAAAGGTTTGTATGACACCGATCCGGATCGCATCCCGCAATTGGCGGCGTTACCTGATCCTGATACAGCCCACATGGGCCGCATGAAGGGTGAAGAAGCCAAAGCCGCTGCGGCGGAAGGCGCACGGACCGTTCCGCCGCGTGAACATGGTGGTAACTGTGACATTAAAGATTTGTCGCGCGGGTCAAAAGTGTACTTCCCGGTTTATGTCAAAGATGGTGGTCTTTCTGTGGGTGATTTGCACTTTAGCCAAGGCGATGGTGAAATTACATTCTGCGGTGCCATTGAAATGGCGGGTTGGATTCACATGCGCGTGAATTTGATTAAAGACGGTATGGAAAAATACGCCATTAAAAACCCGATCTTTAAACCCAGCCCGATCACACCGAAGTATGATGACTATTTGATCTTTGAAGGTATTTCTGTCGATGAGGAAGGCACGCAACATTATTTGGATGTGCATGTGGCTTATCGTCAGGCTTGCCTGAATGCGATCGAATATCTGAAAAAATTCGGCTACACAGGGGCGCAAGCCTACGCCATCTTGGGGACGGCACCAGTACAAGGTCATATCAGTGGTGTTGTTGATATTCCGAATGCTTGCGCAACCCTCTGGTTACCGACGGATATCTTTGAATATGACATGCAGCCAAGTGCCGCCGGGCCGACCAAGCATCTGGACGGCAGTATTGATGTTCCGTTGTCACCAGATAAGGAATAAGCATCATGCCCATGTATCATTATAAATGCCCAGAACATGGCGTGTTTGAAGAACTGCAAATGGCAGATAAAGCGGCTTTGCCGATAGAATGTCCGCAGTGTTCAACCATGTCGCCGCGCGTAATTGCTATTTCACCTGCTATTTTAGGGATGGACCCTGCAAAGCGAAAAGCGATTGCAAAGAATGAGAAAAACCAACATGAACCGTTGGTGTCTTCTCTCAGCCATCGGGAACATAAACATGATCATGGTCCCGGTTGCGGTTGTTGTTCAAGTAAACCGAAAAAATCTAAAACGGTTTATCTGAGTGATGGCAGTAAAACCTTTCCTGCAGATAGACCTTGGATGATCAGCCATTAATTTTGGTTAAATAAAGTGAACTGTTGAGCGCCTCATATTTATGGGGCGCTCTTCTTTTATCTGGGGCGTTATAAAAAATGATAGTTCTGCTTTGGGCCAAAGCCGGACTATCGCAATTACTTTATTTCAAATTCTGCTTATACCTATAAAGCGGATAAGAAGCGACGCTAGACACCAAAAAAGCCCTTGAGTTTTCTCAAGGGCTTAGATGGTATCGAAAAGGAGCCGCGTTAGACGCAATTTCCTTTAATTACAAGTACTTATCTTAAGAAGAGTAGTACATTTTGAACTCGACCGGGTGTGGAGCGTGTTCGAAAGCGTAGACTTCTTCCCACTTCAATTCCATGTAACCGTCGATCATGTCGTCGTCCATGACGCCGCCTTTTTTGAGGAACTCGCGGTCTGCATCCAGAGCTTGGAGAGCTTCGCGCAGGGAACCTGCAACTGTCGGCACTTCAGCCAATTCTTCTGGCGGAAGGTCATACAGGTTTTTATCCATTGCTTCACCCGGGTGGATTTTGTTTTGGATACCGTCAAGACCAGCCATCATCATGGCAGTGAAAGCGAGGTACGGGTTAGCTGTCGCATCCGGGAAACGGATTTCAACGCGCTTACCTTTCGGTGACGGCGCAAACGGGATACGGCAAGACGCTGAACGGTTACGTGCAGAGTAAGCCAACAGAACCGGTGCTTCGAAACCCGGGATCAAACGCTTGTAAGAGTTTGTAGACGGGTTTGTGAAAGCGTTGATTGCTTTGGCGTGCTTGATGATACCACCGATGTAGTACAGGCACATGTCAGAAAGGTCTGCATAACCGTTACCAGCAAACAAAGGTTTGCCATCTTTCCAGATAGATTGGTGTGTGTGCATGCCAGAACCGTTGTCACCAGCAATTGGTTTCGGCATGAATGTCGCCGTTTTACCAAAGCCATGTGCAACCATTTGAACAACGTATTTGTAAGTTTGAACGTTGTCAGCTGCTTCAACAAGCTTACCGAACATCATACCCAGTTCGTGTTGAGATGGTGCCACTTCGTGATGGTGTTTGTCCATCGGAAGGCCCATTTCTTTACAAATCGTAACCATTTCGGCACGCAAGTCTTGAGCGCTATCAACAGGGGGTACAGGGAAGTAGCCGCCTTTGATGCCCGGACGGTGGCCTGTGTTGCCTTCTTCGAATTCTTTACCAGTGACCCAAGGGCCTTCGTCAGAATCGATTTTGAAACCTGTGTCGTGCATGTCGTTGGTGAAACGCACGTCATCAAAGACGAAGAATTCAGGCTCAGCACCAAAGTATGCGGTGTCACCTACACCAGATGATTCCATGTATGCCAAAGCTTTTTTAGCGATGGAACGCGGGTCACGGTTGTAAGGTGTACCAGTGCTCGGCTCGTAAATGTCGCAATTTACGATCAGGCAAGGTTGAGCAGAGAACGGGTCGATGATGGCAGAGGTCGGATCAGGGATCAGAGACATGTCAGACTCGTTGATCTCTTTCCAGCCTTCGATAGAAGAACCATCAAACATGATGCCGTCTTCGAAATCGCTTTCGCCGATAGCGTCGGCACACATTGTCAGGTGTTGCCACTTACCGCGCGGGTCCGTGAAACGCAGATCAATGTAATCAATTTCGTTTTCTTTACAGACTTTGAAAACGTCTGCAGCAGTTTTACAATCCAAGGGCATATTTTTTGCCTTCCCTTACTTACGTGGTTGTGAAAATGGTGATGAGATACGTCTTGATCTGGCTATACAGCTTCCGACCCGGTTTCACCGGTACGAATTCGAATAGCCTCTTCGACGTTGGAGATGAAAATTTTGCCGTCACCGATACGACCGGTATGTGCGGCCTGTTGAATGGCTTCAACGGCGCCTTCTACCATTGCATCGTCAATGACAAGTTCTATTTTAACTTTCGGTAAAAAATCTACGACATATTCAGCGCCGCGATAGAGCTCTGTATGTCCTTTCTGACGACCGAAGCCTTTTGCTTCGATAACCGTAATGCCTTGCAAGCCTACTTCGTGAAGAGCCTCTTTGACCTCATCCAGTTTAAACGGTTTGATTATGGCCTCGATTTTTTTCATCAGTTGGCGCCTCTTTTATAGTTGTCAGTTCAAATTTCCCCGAAAAACACGAAAGCATTTGTATGCTCACTGTTCCTCCACGCTATAAAGCATGGATCATGCCAATCTTTATGTCTTGAGATAAACTTCAGAAAAATCAGGTTTCAT
>JABXIC010000027.1 GCA_013373265.1 Methylocystaceae bacterium
AGAGAAACATAGAGCGCCGCCGGAACAACCCTTAAGTGAAAATACCTATTTAGAATAAATTAAAGCAATTCATTGAGCTTATCAGAGGTGGTGTTGATGAAATACTGTGCGCCATTAACTTTAAGTTACAAAAATTACGGTCAAAACATAACTTCAAGTCAAGTTGCCCGCAAAGCATAAAAACAATTTAAAATTTAGATAAAATTGCTGGAAATCGAATCCTGACTTTTATGATCTTCTTATCTAAAAGCCTTAGCAATTATGAGAAATGTAATGTTAGCGCGTGTGGCCAACAAAAGAGATATTAATAATGCGAGAGCAAGAATAGATATTCACTTTAGTTCTTGCATTAAAATTGGCGTCCCAAACGCTCTCAAATGAGCATTCCCGTTCTTAAAAAACTGCGTCCAAAAAGCTCTAAAATTCCTCATATCTTCGCCTGACTGGTACTTGCCAGATTTAGAATAACCTGCGCCAATCACATAGACACTCGCTTGTTTGAAATTCATTTCCAAACCGGCTTTTTTAATCTTGGCAAGTTCGGTTTCTGGTGAGAGTTTTCTGAGCGAACCGGATTTATAAAAAGAGGTGAGGGTAGAATGTTCCATCATATCTGAAATGATAAGCAGATAGCGCTCTCCGGTGATATCTTCAGAATAGAGGCTTTTTGAAATAAGGTTGAGATTGTCCAGTAATTCAGTGTTGGGGATTTTACTGCTGGAGTCAGCGAAGGTAGTGAGAAGGGCTTTGCCAATCCCTTCACGAACGGCTTTATCTTGTAGGGCGTAGCAACGGTCTATTTTCTTTAGAATTTTTTTGGGAATGTCATAGCGTTCATCATCTGAAAGGCGCGTATCCAATTGGCCTTTCAGTACAACATTCGTGAAATTCCCTTGAACGTAAGCAGAAAATGAAACGAGCTTTACGTTGTCGCCCGGGCGCAGGAAATGCTGTATTTTTTTAAAGGCATGCTCTTGAATGCTTTTGTCAAATTCAACGGTTTGATCGACCGCAATAACCAGTTCCCGTTTTTGGGCTGGTGTTTGTGTATCGCCAATACCAACTAGTTCATAACAGCTTTTAATTTCTGTTTGGGCTGCTTGGGCAACACTGCTTGCAAAAGCTAGGAAGATAAGTCCTAAAAATAATACAGTATTTCTTAACGTCATAACGAGTTCCTTATTCCGCGTCTTGGCCCAACATCTCTTTACGGAGGCGTTTGCGCATTTCTTCTTCGGTTTCCTTTTTAGGGGCTTCTTGCGCGGTTTTTTCTGCGAGCAACTCGGCACGAAGTCGAGCTTCCATTTCTTCTTGAGTTTCTTCTTTCTTTAAAGATGATTCTGGTTTTAAGTCGGTTTTTGTCTCAACTACAGTTTTTGCCTGATTTACAGGTTGTTGTTTCATATTAAAGAAAACTTCAAACGTTCTGTTGCCAGAATTCATATGTGCGTCTCGATCTGCCTGATCTATACCCATTGCTTGTGTGTAATTGCGCATCTGAGCTTGCAAGTTTGTCAGGTGTTTTTGCGCTACCATGGTAATGGCAGCTTTTTTACGCTCAAACCAGGATTCATATTCTGAACGACTTTTGAAATTTCCAATGATCTGACGGGCAAGTTTAGACTCTTTACCTGCGAAACCATATCGATGACCAATGCCGATACCCATCGCCTGAATGAGAATGAAAAGCACAGCGAGAATGGCAAACGTTGTAAAGTTGGCCGTGTCAGCCGCATCTTCTTTTTCCTGCGTTGCACGGTTGTCTGCTTCTTTTTGTGGGGCTGTTAGGTCACTAGGTAGAGATTTGTCCATCAAACTTTCCAGTGAAAGTTCACCAGTACGTTCACTGCCGACAAAAGAGGTTTCTGCAACTTTTTCCTGCTTGTAGGTTTCATAACGAACAACTGTTGCCCCTACAGCAATGACGAGAATAGCCAGAAACGCAATCATCGTCCAAATTGGTGTGCCTTGTGTGACTTGAGCGTTAGTATCCAAACGGTTGATGATCTGAATATATTGAGGAGCCTGATCATCCTCTTCATTTTTTTCCAGTGTAGGGTAGCCTTGTGGCTTTAGGGCTGGGCGATCCGGGTCATTGTCGTGGTTCCACCAGACACGTGCTTTTTTAATTAATCCACGTTTGTGCATTTCCGATCCTGCCGCGTGGGTTAACCAGACAAGCACAGCCGAAATCAGAAAAGCAATACCCAAAGCCCCTTTAACTTGAAGGCCTTCACTTGCACCGGGGAGGGTATATCCGGATAGAATGTAGGCAAAGCCAAGAGATTCAACAAAGACGAGACCGATGATGACAATCCACATAAAGATGCTTAGGTTTTTGCGCCCATTTTCCTGAACCTTTGACAGGTATGACTTTGCTTTGTCATACATTTCTGGATCAGCGGCAATATCGCGAATATCAGAATAAAAGTCTTCACAAAGGACTTTTTCAGAATGATACCACCCGTCACTTGCGCGTGCGGCATTCTGAGCAAGCTTCTTGGTTTTACCGATGATAGGCATGCTGTAAAAAGTGCTCTTCCAAAAGAGTTTCACCTCGCTCCACCATTTAATCAGGATAATGGTTGTAACGAGTAAGACTAAAATTAAAGAAATCGCAAGGCGATATGTAGAAAGGAAGGTAAGAATTTCATCCATTTGACTATCCGCTAATCTGATTATTTTTTAATAATTTCCGGCTTGAAATCAGCCGCATAAATGTCGCCGTTTTTGGCATAAAAGAGCTTTCCGAATGTGGAATGACCTTTGTCTTTCAATGGGAAGACTACATCCATGCAAATAAGGGGAGCAGCTTGTTTAGAAAAGAAGGTTCTATATAAAACGCCTTTTTCACCAACTGTTGCCTCCGCCTTTCCATCTGCTTTTAGTGATGGCTTTTCATCACCCGATTTAAAGTTCTCATATACAAAAACGGTGGGGTCCTCTGGCACAATACCACTGTCACGTAATACCGCGACCTTACTTAAGCCGACGAGGTGCCCGTTTACATTCTGATCAACCCATGAGGTTCCATAAAGACCGGGTAAATGATCAGATACCTTGTGAGCAGTCAGGCCGGAGCCATCCGAAAGAGTTTTAATTTCGCCTTTTTTACGAAATCGTGTCGAGATGCAGGATGCATTTAAATCCTGAGATGAATCTGAATTGCCATAAGCAGAAGAAATCAGTGAAAAATTGAAGAAACCGCTCTCGCTTTCAAGCTTGCCCACCTGTGCCTGAACATTTTTCATTTTTGTAGAAGCCGGAGTGCCACCAAAATCTATGCCTGTATATTTAGGCGCTTCTGTTAAGGCAATAGCTGGCGGTGGGGGAGGTGGTGCAATACCGTTGGAGTTAGATGAAATCTCATTGTCACGCTGGAATTCATAAGCAACAATTGCTTCTTTATGTGGGAGTTCGACAACTTCAACCCGTCTGTTTTTTGCTCGCCCGATTTCGTCGTTGTTGGGAGCTACGGGGTCGGTTTCTCCAGCCCCCTTAAAGAATAACGCACTTTCGGGAACCCCTTCCTGTTTAAAAATATCTGCAACATATTGTGCGCGTCTTTCTGAAAGTGCCTGATTTTGTTCGGTTGAGCCCGTTGAATCTGTATGCCCGACAATCAGGATTTTGTTGGAACTCCCTTTGAAGGCCTGTGCAAGTTCACGAATATCTTTTTCTGCATTTGGTGTAAGGGAGGACCTTCCAACGGCAAACATCTGATTGCTGTCAATTTCAACGGCTAGTCCTTGGACTTTTTCTCCTTTGTCAGGGGTATCTGGATTTTGCCATGAACTATTTGTTGAAACGGCAATTTGCTTCCCTTTGATCTTGGTAACGTGCATTTCTTTTTGCGCGAGGGCAAGTTTGTTACAGCGTTCTTCAAAATGATTTTCGACAGCCTTGCCAATTAAACCACCAACGGCAGCACCAATAAGAGTTCCCCCGGTTTTATTTTTGTTGCCACCAATGACGCGACCAAGAATACCGCCTAGTATAGCTCCACTTCCTACAAAGGCGGTGGAGCTGTAGTCACATACTCCATTGCTGCTTGAATATGATGAATTTGAAGGGCCATTATTTCCCGTTGTGACACAGCCTGTTACTGCGATTGCTATGGAGCTGGTTGCAATCATTTTTTTTAAATGTTTCATGCGCCTACCAAATTAGAATTCTTTCTCCATAACTATGCACGAAATGAAACAGATTTGAACATCTTTTACGATTATTTATGAGGGTTTTAATTTTAAGGTATCCTTCGATTACTATTGTTGGAGATATAGCAAAACTGAGTGTAAAATATGTATTTCCCACTTAGTTGTTTCTGCTTTAGAGTTAAAAACTGTCTTAAATTTAAAAGTGTTCATTGGTAGGCTTCTAGCCGAGGCATTCCTTGAAAATAATCAAATAACCCGTTGAAAATAAATTGGTTATTTTTATATAGATGACAGACCATCCCTTAGGCCATCCATAGGTGCATGTTTAAATGATCATTACTGTATTGCAGCAATAAAGATAGAAATCGAATCTTATCTATCTGGTACTTCCAAGCCTTAATCTTTATTGGTTTTATTTATTTCCAATCAAAAGAAAATTTTTGAATTTTCGGGAGCCAGTTTTGAAAAACGAATATACTTGGGAATTCTCCATGTTTATCTTCTAATTCAATAAGGAAGTTTGAATTGACCTCAAAAGCCTGATCCTTTCCGTTCTTATCTTCAGATATATGCGATATAATGGCATGAATATCTTCAAGCGGATGTTTTTCTATGAATTGCTTTAGCTGAGTAAGTGCGTGGGGCCTGCTAACGACTAACCCAAGCATTAGTGCAATTGCTCTGTATTCCCCTTTTTCTCGGTCTAGAGCTTTTGGAAGCTCAAATATGCCTTCGGAAGTTATTTGAACGCGTAATAGAATATACAAGTTCATTAGGCGTTTGGTTAGGCGAGGTGTTTGAACCAGCGGGTAAAGGCTTTTTAAGAAAGCAACTTCGTATTCTCTCAAGTTAAATGGTTCCTGGCTGTCCTCATAAATTGGAGACAGGTTTTCGATGGGTCTTTCTTCTTCAATTGGGAGAACGTCATCAATTGATTTTTCCTGCTCGTTCTTAGCTGCTTCATTTTCAGTTTTTGCGGGTGTGTTGCTTTCATTGAAATCGTTTGAAGCGACTTGAATATGTTTTTCAGCTAGATCCGAAATGAGTTGCTCATAACCTTCAACACTCATATCAGATGTGTGATAAGGAATCTGAAAGATTTTTTCTAAATAATTATGGGGTTCAAACTCACATTTCTTTTGGGCTTCATCATCCAGTTTAAACCAATCTGGAGCATACCGTTTGTAGAGTGCCCGTTCCAACCAACGAGGGTCAACAGCAACAATGACAGCAAACAGTTCAAAAGCTAATAGCAAGTGTACGGCTTGAAGAACTTCTACCACGCGATCTGGCTCACAACGATCTAGATCGTCAATATATAAAACAATGCGCTTGATCGGACGGTTTGTGGGTTTGCTTGACCAAGTTTCTAGCTGTCCTTGGAGGTCTTCAAAGTCCCTGCGAATAAGTGAAACAATACCTAAGCTATCTAAGTAATTGGGGTCGTTCTTTCGCTCCATAATAAAGTCGATCAAAGGTCCGCCATTTTCCGCCCGGATGCGATCAGCCTGTGCGTCTATGACATCTTGTTCTGATTGGGCTAGGGCTTCTTCTTGAGCCTTAATCTGAATGTTTAATTGATTAATGGCTTCATTGGATATGCTGTTATTACTCAAAAAGTTCTTCAGTTTCTCAGTAGCGAATATGCCGTTCTGAACTTGTTTTAGTTTCTCTCGGATAATTAAGGCTATTGCACTTGCAGAAGTGAGCCATGTCGTTGTTTTGGCTTCAATAGACTTCAAATCAAAATATCCGAGGATTGCGGGCAGGTAATATGTAAAACCTCCAAATAGACAGCAAAGAACTATTGTCAGAATTGCTTTCCCAAAGAATGATTGTCCGATCCATCTTGATCTGAGGCATGAAGGTAGTAGCGTTACGACACTTGAAGAAATTTCAGTTAATTCAGAATGAATTTTATTGATGTCATCAATGGATGTAACTGTTTCATTTGCATACCCTAAGCGGGACAGTACTGATTTAACATCACTTACAGCACTGTCTTTGAGTGCTTCTTTTTGCTCCTTTTCTCGTTCACCATTAAGCTCTTTAATTCGTGTTTTGATTTCTTCGATTTTTGCATTTGCGTCTTTGTGTCGCTTTTGGGCTTGCTTCTTTGCATTGTTGGCAGCGTTTTCAGCTTTTACTGCAGGTGTTTCTTCCTGCTCTGTGTATTTGGCAATCTCTGTATAAATATGATTAACGAGACTTGCCCAAAGATCAGCATCAACATAATGCCATGCGTTGAATTCAATATGTACAACACCCTGCACGTAAGGGCTATCCGGGTTGTCCTTTTGTGCCGTTTCTAGTTCAATAGCGGATTTACGAATTTTCCGCATAAAGAAGCTTTTACCACTTCCCCATTTGCCAAATAACCCAATGGCTAAAGGCATTTTAGCCGTGTCAGAAATGAGCAGTTTGGAAAAGACACGAGCTTGGTTGGTTACGTTGAGGCTGTCTTTTGATTTGATGCCGTCATTAGCTGCGCTGAATGCATCTGGCTGAAGTGCAGGAGTTAAGTTCTCACTGACAGTTTTATCTGCAATTTTATCTAGAGCTTTGTTATGTAAAGACGGCTCTGGAAGAGGAATGATAAACGTAGCATTTGAGCTACCTCGATATTCCAGAAGGGCCTCAAGAAGGTCCATGAGTGCTTTCTCAGAACCCGCACTTTGCCCTCCGATAATCGGTAGGATAATTGTCTGATAGTTATAGTTTTCTATCAGTTTCACAACGGCAGCTACAGCAGCTTTGGTATTGATCTTCGATTTACCGTAGGCCGTTGCAATAATAATGTTTTGAGACTGTATAGATAAGTCTGGAGGTGCAGGTACTTTAAAAGGTGTTTCTATCCCAAAATTTACCGGGACTGAATTTTGAACTAAATGTTCAAATCTCTTCCAGGCATCCATAGTACTAGCTCTACGTATATGGTCTGAAATAATACCTTGTAAGTCTAGGTTCTGGCTTGCGGGAAGGACAAAAGCATCCGCACTATCTTCCCATGATCTTTGATCATTAGTAAGAATTACAGATAGAGAGTTATCTAGTGGGATTCGATTGTAATTACGCGACCACCATCCTTTGCGTTTAGGCAAGTTAACAAAACGCTCTATTTCATTTTCGGAGCCAATGACTTTTTTAGCTTCTTTTATTAGTTCATCCCCACCCATGAAATGGATGTTTTTGACACTGCCTCCAAGCGACTGGACCTTTGCAAGGATTTCGTTTTTTAAACGGGCGCTTCTTTCTTTATCTTCTTCAGTGAAAACATAGTTCGTGACGAGAAGAATGTATCGCAGGCGGTTGTCTAGCTCTGTACCTACAGGGAGCTTTGAAAATATGTTATGAATACTGCGTTCAAGGGCATTGAAGTTTTTTACATATTTGATTTCGTAAGCGATTAAACCATTTTTCCAGCCATTTAAGCCTGTCGCCGCTCCAATACCATCAATAGCAAAGCTAGGAGAGACTAAGTTCTCTAACTCTTCTATCTGAATGCCGGGGTGTTTTATGAAAAAGTTATTTACGGCTGTTTCAAATGATTTCCCTATTTGGCTTGTATTCTTACGCACAATATTAAACCCCTCTAGAATATGTTCGAGGAGGCTATCATTATATAAATAGGCAGTAAATCTCAAAGTAGTCTATATCAACAAATTTAAATCCTTGAAGAGCAATGGTACTAGACTATAGAAAACACAGTATTCAACGTATTGTCTTGTTGAATTCCTTGTGAGGAGATGGTTCTATTTGACGCATATCATACACAGCTACATGTTTAAATTTTTTGAGATTATATTTTTCTATTAGTTGCACCAGCTTCTCTCCATCCAACTCAGACACAGGAACCTTAAGAAGATAGTCAGCATATTCGGGTAAATCTTGATTAAGTGTCTCACTACCCGCACTTGAAAAGTAGTGTTTGAAATATTCCAAATCACCTTTGCCTGCTAGAGGGCAGCAAAACATACAGTGAAAAGGATTACTTTCTTTAAGCAAATCATTTTTTGAGACTTTTCTGCCACGTTTTTTATCGGCGAACTCTTCAATCACTTTTGCGTCGGCCATAAATACGCCGCAATCAAAGGCATCATTTTTGGCGCACATGGTTTCTGTTTTAGCATCAGGGATACTGTAAAAAGCGTAAAAAGGAATTTTCCCTGTCGAGGCAGAATATTTTAGAAGGGTATCCATTTGACTTTTCGTATTGCCTGGATATCTAAGCTTTGTGACATATGCATCATATGGCTTTGTAAATTTCTTGGCTTGAAACACTAAAGGGTAGTTAACGTTGCGACCGACAAGCCAGACTTCCATTTCAAAGTCAGCCCCTGAAGTGCTGCTTTCTTCTTGCCTAGTAAAAGAGGAAACCTTAATGGACTTAAATTTATCATTGATTTTCTCCCACTTCCAAAGAAGATAATCAGTTATAGATTCTTCTCCAACTCCGTCCACTCTCTGCATGAATTCCTTGACTTCACTCGTGACTTTTTTATGTGCTGCGCAATGTTCCATGGTTTCCTCCCCCTTATGGAGCCTTTATTCGGCTGGGTTTGCAGCCTATACCAAAATTATGGCGCTGTATATATCAATAGTTGTATTAGATCTGGGAAGAGATAGCTCATAGCCTCAACAACGATTTCTTACTTTTGGCGACATTGCAGAAGTTCTGAAAACTGAGTGTGAAACATACATTTTACACTCAGTTTCAGATAGTCAACCGTATTTCACGGTAATAAATGGCTAGTGATCTCTTCCAATCGGCTTGTGAAGGAAATGGTCTCGGGGGCTTTATCTAGAAAGCTAATAGCGATAAAGCGCCCTGAAGCGCTTATCTTTATGGCGTCGGGGTAATGTTTTCGATGAAGAGACCATTGCTGCTTTCTGAGGTTATATATTTTCACCTCTCCGTTATTTTTCAGAACGAATATATGTGTTTGGGTTGTGCAAAAATCCACAAGTCCTGTGAATGATTTCTTAAAAATCCGTTTATTGTTATTCTTGGGGTCAATGACTTCCAAAGTCTTCAAGTCATGAAGTGAGGCTAGCATTACTGTTCTCCAAATTTATTGATATATCAATAAATTACATTTTGAGTTAAGGCAGTAAGCTCAACAGAAATACATGAGCGGGAGCAATCATATAAAAGTGCTCATCTATCGGATCACAGGCTAAACGGCAGTGTTTTCGCTCTATATGGCGCCTTCCATCGCTATCGCGTAGCATGAGGCGTTTTTCTGTCATTCCTTCAACAACTGTCCAATGGTCAATGCGGCCTTCGAAGCCAATTATGGCAACACCGTTTGTCTGCGCTATATGTGTCAGAACAGTATCGAATATATCTGGAAGAGAAACGTCTTTCTTTTTGTGGAAAGGCTTAAAGCGATTGAGCTTAATATTGTGTTGTTCAAAGAGCCAGCCTTGTGTCACAGAAAGCAGTTTTGAAATTTCATGGGGATAAGCCCCTTCTTGTAAGACACTCAAGAGTTTTGAGCGGCTATTAAGGTCTGCAAAAAGGTGATGTAAGAGGGCTTGTGACTTGGCTTGTGTGAAACGGTGTGGTTTGGCAACAACGGAAACAGCATTAGTGATTGAGTATAACCCGCAGAGACTGTCAAATTGCCCTTGTTGAAAGCCCCCCAATCTGCCCATTAGTCAAGATCGCCAAAACAGAGGCGTAGGAGCGGTTCTTCCAATGGTGCCCGTTTGCCGATTGTGATGAGTAGTTTTTCTTGATCGGAAGAGTTAGTCTCGTTTTGGTCAGCTGTTTTTGCCAATTTCTCAAGGTGATAAGCTTTGTTGTTGAGGCAGATGAGGATTTCGGTGTCACGGTGAAATTCTTCCAAAATCGTCATGAGCTCATCGACCGTCATATCATATCAACGCTACCAGCCTTCGCTGGGTTTGCGTGTCCCCTTCAATGTAGCGTTGTGTGATCCCAATCGAGCTATGTCCTGCTAAAAGCTGCACATCACGTAAACTGCCACCGACTTTATGAACACTGCGGGCTGCATTAGTAATGAAGGTACGTCGACCGGAATGTGATGAACAACCGAGCATTGAAAGCTCTCGATAAAGCTTACCAAACCAATTGACGATACTGTTGGCACTCATAGCTTCACCGCGTTCAGATGTTACAACATGGCCAAAATGTGGATTTTCTTTCCAATGGTTTATCAGTGCCTTCTTGAGTAGTGGGTGGAGGGGAAGGACTCGGCCACTCCCTTTTTTGGCAGCAGAGTTGTGAAGCTCAATTGTTTCACCGACTTGATGATTTGAGTTTAACACCATCGGCCAAGTGAGCGCGGCGATTTCACCAGCACGTAAACCAGCTTTGACTGACAATAAAAAGATAACTGTATTCCGGGATGGGTATCGTGTATCGGCAATATGCCGCAAAACTGTTTTGACTTGGTTATTTGTGAGCGTTTTCGCATGTTTTAATGTCATAAAACAACCATAACGGGTATTTATTGATTTGTCAAGTTGTGTGTGACTGTAGTTTTGTTGAAGTAAGTGAGCATTTTTCACTATTTCTGCTTTTCCCAAAAGCAAGAATAAAGTTACTACTGGCAAATAATGCCAGAGATATTCGCCCTGTCTTGTGCTTATTAGGTTGACGATAAACCAATTTCATTGGCGATATAGTTCTTTTTATCGTCACTTACATCATCATAAGTGAAATATTTCGAAAGATACGCATTTACAGTCATTTTGAAGAAAGCCACTTCGCCATCTGTTGGGGGGGTATCTATAACAAAATGTTGAATGAGTTTTTCAAGTAAAGGTTTTCTAAGTATACTACCGTCAACCAAATCGGGAAGTTCTATTTCAATACTTGTAAATACCCAACTATCGATTAACAGTTTCGCTAAATCAATAAGGGGGTAACCTTCTGCATCAAAATGTGCGAAATCGATTAATAGACCTTCGTTATTTTTGACTAAAATATTCCGTAAGTGCATATCGCCGTGTTGGAAACACTTTTTGATAACTACGGATTTATTTGTTTCACGAGTATCTAAAACCTCTTCTTCGGAAGCGACTTTTTTGCATAGGACTTTTCTTGGAATTATCGAAGAAGGTGTGCCTCGGCTGTAGAACTCTTCAAAAAGTACATCCAAGATTGCTTCAGTTTCTTCCCAGCCATGATCGTTTAAGTAATCTAGGAGTGTTTTGCTTCCTTCATCAAATTCATATGCAATTGCTGCGACCCCTTGATGAAATATCGGTTTCCACCAATATGCAGGAACAGCCATTTTCCTTGTAAAGCCGTTTGCGAAGAGTTTTCTATGGGCGCATATCTCATCATTAATTTTTGATGTTTTTTCGCCAAACTTGAAAAGCCAAGAAGCAATTTTGACTCTCGTTTCACAATTCAATTTTACTACGTTAATACCACTGAAACCCTGTACTATTTCATCTACTGTAATGGATTGAGCTTCAAACCCGAAAAGGGAGATTAACTCATTGATTTTTTTCTCACCTAATGTGTTGAAAATACTTTCTACTGCACTGCCAGCTTCAATTTTAATTTCAGTGTTTAATGCATTAGATAACTCATGCACATATCTTCCTGTTAGAGAGGCAATTCTGCTGAGTGAGGCTTGTGAGATGAGGTCATTCCATTCCTTTGGGCTAGTAGATTGTTCTGTAATGAAAGATTTTGGCAAAACTGCGTCAAAGCCCCAGGAGGTGGTTTTGCTGAGTACTTCTGAATGGCCTGCCACATAATTACTAATTAAAACTACCGGAATCCAAGGTGTTTTTCGTCTTAGAATCTGCAGTATTTCATCGCGACCATGATAGTCTTTCGGAACGAGTTGATTCCCGGGAGTGTTGATGAAACTCGCGAATTCGAGGTCGGAAAATACGATCTCAATTGAATCTGCTATTTTTGGGTCATCCAACGCTTGTGCAAGTTCATCGGTGCTTTCATAACTGATAATTTTTGCATCATTTGTAAGCGAATCAATTGCTTCTTTGGCTTCCCGAATAAAAGAACCATCATTATCTACAATGCAAATTGTCATTCTATTCTCCTTTGAACAATTAGGATCGCCAACTTGGCAGTAAAATGTTTACAAACGGACCGGGTGGTTTCGTATCGGGTACCAATTGAATTCTACCGCCATATGGAGTTAAAATTTTATCAATAGTTGAAGTCCCTCCGCCGGTTCTGATGACAGTCCATGGTTCGGTTTGTTTAAACTCCAGAAGCACATGGGATTCTGAATAACTTCTAAAATGTAACTCTACCTCATTATCTTTAGAAGTATATTTTTTTACATTTTCAAGTAGGTAGTACAGGACATCCCTTAAATCATCGTCTGTAATTGCCAACGAATGACAGTCATTTGTAAATGAGACTTTAACCGTAACATCTTCAATTTCGAGTGTTTGCTGTAGCTCTTTTGTTACTTTTCTTGCATTTCCAGGCCGGAATGCAAGTTTCCCCATTTCTGTTAAGAATGATTGATATGCTCTATCAAGGTTATCTTTAAACTTTGATAGAGTTTCGAGGTTCAATTCAAATAAGTCATTGCACTCTTCAAGATCATGAACGCATTTCTCAATTTGGGTCCATTTCTTATCAAGGCTTCCTGTTGTTTGAATATTAAGGTGTCGCCATACGCTTGTTTGTTTTAACTTTCTGACGCAATTGCTAACTTCAGCAAAGCCAATGTTTTTAAATCTGTAAAAAACGTCTGAAAAGTTTTGGGAACTTTTTTTAGATACAATGCCTTCTATATAACGCATAGCACTTTGCCAATCGTCGCTTCTTGCGAGATGCTCTTTTAATTTCCAGAACAATAACATGTTTTCAGATAAGTGGATGTTTTCAGCATAACGTGTTGCTTCAAGAAACGCTTGCTTCAGTTCATTGTTTAGATTTTCCGGTTTCTCTAATAGAACATCCCACATTTTCTTGGGGTCCATTAATGCTTCAGCTATTACAGCTTTTACAAAAGGTGGTTTATCAGAGTGCTGGACAAGCATTCTTGGCAATTGTGGAATTAATTCATCTGGGAACAATTTCAACAACCCTCGAAGCTCAAGCAAAACTTCTTGTTCATTTGCCCAATCTCCATCGATCCATTTTTGTAGTAACTCAACATAAGATGGGTCTAGGAAGCTCCTAAAGTTTTTCAAATTGATACTATCTGGTAACCCGCGACCGACACTTCTGCCCAAACGTCCAATTGCTCCCGGTTCAGAAATCAATTCATTTAATGAGTCAATTTTATCGGGGGATGTCATAGCGTTGAAAAACAGACTTGATAGAATGACCTCGGCATTGAAGTCATCACTATCGATGGAAGCAGCGTCAGACATTCCTGCATTTTGGACATGGACTTGCTTTAGCATTCTGACAGAGTCTTCAAGTATCCCCCGTATGACTAGTGAGTTGTTTCCTAGTTTTTCGAGTACATGTTGTTGTTTATGAATTAGTCCACATGTTGGGCAATTGTTTTTTTCATATGACTCAAGAGGCAAGTTGCCAAAAAATTGAATTCGACAGCGAGCATTTTCATAGGAATTTAGCTTATGGTAAAATGTCATATGTCTTGGTGTAGTCCGGGAAACCACAACTGAAATCACAACAATACCGTTATCGTTGGCACCCATATAGTCCATGCACCATCTAATGGTTTGTCCTGATGCCATTGCGGGTACAATAAACCAATAATATTTATCATCTGGATCATCATTGTCAGGTGGAGGGGCATAAAGTTGTTCTTTCGTGAGTTTTTCTGGCGCTAAGTAACCATTTTCTCTTGAATATTTTTCAGCGATATCAAATAGACCAGTTTCTTCGTCTACGCAGAAGATATTAACTTTCTCAAGTATGTTGTCTTGTTTTTGCTCAGTCTCGAGGCGGAACTCATTTGCACATTCATTTAGCCAACTATAAATATCTTTGAAACATCCATTAAAAAGGCGTGAGAACGCAAGAAAATAACTGAAATGTTTTTTGTTCAATGAGAAATGACCGCCGAATAAGGAGTCATGGTCAATGCAATGATCAATAAAAATGTTGTCGTCTAAGTATGTGATTCTGTCATCACCGACATGTTTTGAATGTTGAAAATACTGAGTAGGCGAATTTGTCAAGCGATCAACTATATATATATCTTCTGCTCTAGAGTGAGGTGGTCGGGTATTAAGGATGCCCAAGTCATCTTTGTGCATGTACAAAATTTGTACATCCTTTGATCCCGTATTTTTAGGAATGTTGATATAGTCTACGCCTGTATTGGTGCTGTTGACGAAACATAGAACAACAGCGTTTTCAGGATTGGGAAAAAGCTTAAGAAATTTTTGAATACTACGCCCTTTGCACACAACATCTGTGAGCATCATGATCCGGTCATTTGCTTTAAGCTCCCTGTTTACATTTAATGCAAGAGTTGGGATTTTATTTTTGTCTAGTAGATGAACTGCAGGTGTGTTGTGTCCAAGAGAGGACAAAGTGTTGATGACAAAGTCATACAGATAAGGGGTGTTAACAGTAATTACTTTTGGGTTTTGCTTATAGAAATGTGTTAAAAACCAATTTCGTGATGCAATCTCAGTTGATTGTTGTTCTAGTAGTCGTTTGATTTCATAGAATTTTTGAGTGTAATAAGAGTTTTCTATTAAAAACAGACCTTTGGAGCGGAATATAGGTTTGTTTTTTAGTGAAAATTCAAGGAACTTTGATCGACATTCATTGATTAACTCAGTGTAGTCAAAGGAACTCCCGTTTGGAATAATGATCGAATTGCCATCTACGTGTGTCCCTCTGTCACCATAAGGATAGCCATAATCTATAGCCAAATTTTCTGCAGCAGAAACTACAACAAATGACTGGTTCCTGAATTCTTCTTTGAATGTATCATCCGTTTTCGATGTTTCTTCCCATTGCTCCTTCGCTAAAAATGCATATTGACTATCTTCAACAATTACAACGAACCCATATTCTCTACTTAAATTTAGAATTAGTTGAAGAATCCCTCCAAATACCTTTGTATCTAATCCAAAGTTACCTAAGTAAAGACAAATGCAGTTCTTTGAGTATTTCTTGAGGTCTCTGGCTGCTTTGTTGATCCCGTCAAGCATGCTTTCAAATGTTTTATGAGTGAACTTTCCTTCATTCGGACGGAAAATCGGAATAATCCCGATGTTTTCAATTGATCTATGTTGAATTTTTTTACTGATATTCAAAGGAGGAACAAGTGTTGCTTTGCCAAGTTTCTCAACAGGCATGCGCAAGCATAAAATGGTTCCAGTTATTGGAGTTAGGTTTTCTCTATAATTTACTTTTAATGTGCCTTTAGTGAAGTCTAGGCTAACTATAATATGACTTGTCCGTATGATGATATGTCCGCCATAAGCATTTGCAACGGCTTTAATGTTATGTAAGCCTGTAGCAATTCTAGATGCGTCTAGATCATCTCCATCGAAAAACGACTCTAGTTCTTGTTCTCGTTTTTCGGGATTACTGGTTGAGCCGAAATCAAAAGCGTAATAAACAGCGCGTACTTCTTCAGGGATATTGAATGCAGAAGTATTAGGAATGCTATATTCCTCTGGGAGGTAATCTATTATCGTGTCGATAATGTTTTTATCGCCAAAATCTCCAACACATATTTCCATATATCCTTTACCTTTAAAGCCTGGAAATAAGGGGTGATCTTTTCTTTGAGCTGCTGGGAATTCAGTGATACTGAACTGGCTCAGTTTCCCTTCTGCGTGGTCAAATGTATTTCCAACGAGTTCTTTTAGGAATACGTAACGGAATGTCGAAGATTTTAGTGCGTTTGGAGTTGTTTTTGTTCCTAATAGGTGTTGAGATAAATCTTCCTCTTTTAATCTAGTTAGGTATCTTTCGAATTCGTCTCGGGAGGTGAAATGCTCGAATGCAACGGCTTTATTGGTGTCTTCGAATTCTGAATATAAGTGTCTGCTATCGGAAGAGACTTCCACGGCATATTTATGCCAATAATGTGTCACCTTTTTATTTTCTAGAAGCCTATTTGCCTGAGATTTAGCTTCAGGCAGCTTAATAATTGTTTTGTACCCCTTTTCTTTGCGTTCTTCGAATGCGGAGTTAAGTGTGCATACGCTCAATGGGGTAACCCATACAGAGTTGGAAAAGTCGACGATAGTCTCATCTGATAGGTCTAAAATAGTGCTAAGTATTCTTTCAGTTTCATCAAAGTTGACGATGTCTTTCGCTACTGTATCCATGAACCACCTTCTTTATTTTGAAATTATCATGCCTCTATAATTTTTTGATATCAAGGGAATAGTGTGCAATTGTAAAATTTTTAATTGTAAGAGGGGGGGTGATCAATAACGCAGAAGTTCGAAATATCGATTACATATAACAATTTATCAGGATAGTTCATGATATCTTGGGAAAACTAAAATAGATGCTAATTTGCACATAATTTTACACATATGTGACTGCGTAAGTTAATTATGTGAATAAAAACAATATATTATTCTTATGTAAATCCGTCTTATAACCTGAGTGCCATCGGTCATGGAAGTGTGTTCTAGGCAAATTCGCAGGACATTTGATCTTTCGTTTTCAGCTAGAAGAAAATAGATCATCTATATGACGGTGATTTTTCGTGCTTACCATATGAAAAGCCGCTGAAATTGGCGGTTTCAGCGGCTTAACGTAATCATTAGTCATACCAATTACTGTATGCCAAACATTACATGTATCATGATTCGTTTAAGCCGATTGTTAGTCGCCTTGATCCCGCAGTTCTTTCGTGTAGGAACTCAATAAAATGGAGCAAATCGGAATGGTTTAAGATGGGCCCAAAATGAACCTTTCCTTTCCTATAGTATCGAGGGCTATTCTTAGTGGAATACCTAACCCAGCCTGATAACTCCTGAAAGATGTTCTTTCTTTTATAATTATATTTGAATTTTGTTTGGTTGGGAGCAGAAAATCGGTGTTTCAAGGTACGTATTGCATTGTCTAAATTAGGTGCTATCAATATACCGTGAACATGCAATAAAACGCTATGGTGTACGTCCACATCCAATTGACCTATAGAGGATAAAAACTGAAAGTGTTTACTTTCTGCTTCTTGCTTGTAGAAGCTTTCTCTTGCTCTTTGGTCGTAATGATCTAGTTCTTGCCAGCATAGAAGCTTCCCTTCGGGTATATTGTTTCTAAAAATAGTGCGCATGTCTCTTCTGAAACCTTCCCAAGATTTATCTATTTCATTTGCTTGAAAGGCGAGGTGAGATATTAAAATGGTAAAGGTTGCAACATTTTGATGGCTTTGATTTTGAAGTGCCTTTCGTGCAACTCGAATTTGTTGATTTAAGAATCTGCGGTAGCATTTACGGCAATAAAATATATTACAGGCACATCGGCTGTTACATTTTTGAATTGCAGAAAGTATTTGCTTGCCGCAGAGAGACTGTTTAAGGCGTTTTTTGCATTTCTGTCGTTCTAATTTCCTCCATTTGGTGTTGGTAAGAGTTGAGGAATGAGGTCTCTTTTTCTTTATTTGGCCAATCATTATTCTTCTCCCTCTTCATGAGCGGGGAGTGGTTCGTTTATAAGATCAAGCATCCGCGGATAAACTTTATCTTTTATGTTTATGATTTCAGGTTTTTCATCTACGTTTTTGACATTTATTAACCAAAATCCCACACTAAGCTCAATTTTGGATTTTGGAGTATTGAGCTGACCATCTGGGTGGTTGTAACATTTTTTTAGACCTCCGATTTCTTTGATGAATTGTTGAACGTGATTGATTTCTACTTTGTGCTTGAAAAGCAGCCTCATGAGGTTGCTCTGGTCGGATCGGCGTTGCGAGGAGAGTTTAAGGCCTTCTGTTCCCAAGATTATAGCGAAGCTGATATAATCTTGGTTCTTACGAGCAGGTTTTCCACTAGCAGCTTCAAGACTTTTGATGTCTGGGAAAGTTTTTTTTAATTCTCTCAGTTCTTTGAAGGCATTTTTGTGTTGTTGAATTGTTGCTTGCCTACGTGCTCTGGTGCCCGTTCTGGTTACGGATTTAAAATTTCTTGTAAATTTAACCAGAGACTCTGAATTTTCATGGTTCTGGGCAAAGCGAGGGTGTTTGGACACATTCATATTAGTCTCCATTATAAACAATAGATTTTCAGAAATGCCCGCTGTCGGGCTTTTGTTCGAGGGAGATGTGGCCTTATTTGTTCTGAGGCCAATCTCTACACTCGATTAATTTTGTTGGGTAAGTTGATTTAGCCAATGTTCAATCGAAGCTGTTTTGATGCGGCGTGATCGACCAATTTTTACAGTTTCGATATCGCCGTTATTAATCATCTGGTAGACACGCGTGCGCCCCAGAGTAAATGTCGTGCAAAATTCTTGCACGGAAATCAGTTGCTTGTTCATTAGAATACCTCCTTGAACAGTTGTGAGTTCAGTTGACCAAGTGCGGTCATGAGGTTCCCTATTATGCACGTATATTTTTTGTGTCGAGGAAATGCGCCGCGGAATTTGTCTCAAAAAATAGCGTTAATTTCGCGGAAGTAGGCATTTACTCTTTTCTTTGTGCCTTTTGTTTATCAACTACCCTTCGAAGAACTTTGCATATTCCTTCGTATTCGAGGGTGGAAACGTTTTGATCTCCATTTTCGATTTGGGTTGGATCGGCGACTTTTCTGAAATTTTCAATAAAACAGGGTAATGAAGTCATAGGGGTTTTATCTTTTGTAATACACGGCATATCTCCTCGATTCCAAGTTTTGTCAGTACGTGCATAGAAAATTTCACCTAATTCATAAACAAGGGTTTCAAGTAATAGGCTTTCCTTTGGGCCACGCTTGCTCTTGGAAGGGAAATACTGAGGCGTATGTTCGAATGTATGGGCTATAGCGAATATTGCTTGCGCTAGAGTAATCTCACTTTTCTTTGGGAGTTTTTTTTGGAAGAGGTTTTCAAATATGAGCCGTTGTCTCTGAGGAATTGCGAGAAAGGCATCATGCAAAGCAGTTGCCTGTTTCATTGCCTTTTCTCTCAAATCATCATGAAATGCGGGTAATTCGGTTTCAATAAAAAGATGTTTCGTTGCGTAGTATCCATAAATTAAAGATTCTATCCTTTTGATGATGTCTGAATATATGGGGATTACTAAGAGCCTTTCCTAGTCATTTTCATCTGAATCAATGACTTCTTCATAACCTAAGTCTTGTAATATTTTTATTTTCAATTCTTTCTTTAAAAATGAATCAAAATCGATACCTGATTTGAATGGAAGAATATCTATAAATGGATTTAATTTTTTATTTGGGTCAGATTCAAGAGTTTCAGCCAAGTTATTAATGCATGTTGTTATTAAATGTCCAAAAGGGATGCGCGGGGTTTCACTTGAAGACTTTTCTTTAGATAGAATGTTTGCAAGTTGTTTAGCTAAGGTTTCAACATGGATGTTTTTATTACTCATCTAGTGGCCTCATTCAGATTAAAAAACACTTTAAGCTCAAGGGTAGCATAATCATTAAAGCTTATATGTTTAATTCGCATGTGTTTGAGTAATTTCTAACAAGCATTAACGAATAAATATGAACGGGATCAACAAACCTGCACTTATAATGCACTTACGGCCGATACAGGGGTGATCCTGATCGGCCGTAAGTACTTGAAATGTATGGTAGGGCAGGAGGGACTTGAACCCCCGACCAGACCGTTATGAGCGGTCGGCTCTAACCAACTGAGCTACTGCCCCACACAAAAGAAGTGGCGTGAATTTACTGGAAACTCACGCCACGTCAAGTATTTGAATGCTTAATAATCCAAGAAACTACGCAATTTACGTGAGCGGCTCGGGTGTTTGAGTTTACGCAAGGCTTTGGCTTCAATCTGACGGATACGTTCGCGCGTGACCGAGAACTGCTGACCGACTTCTTCCAGCGTGTGGTCCGTATTCATGCCAATGCCGAAACGCATGCGCAAGACACGTTCTTCACGCGGTGTCAGGGATGACAGGACGCGTGTCGTGGTGTTGCGCAGGTTTGATTGAATCGCTGCATCCAGAGGCTGAACCGCATTTTTATCTTCGATAAAGTCGCCCAAATGGCTGTCTTCTTCATCGCCGATTGGCGTTTCAAGGGAGATAGGCTCTTTCGCAATTTTAAGCACTTTACGTACTTTTTCTTGCGGCATAGAGAGCTTTTCTGCCAGTTCTTCCGGTGTTGGTTCACGTCCGATCTCATGCAACATCTGGCGGCTTGTGCGTACCAGTTTGTTGATGGTCTCTATCATATGAACTGGGATACGAATGGTGCGTGCCTGGTCAGCGATCGAACGGGTAATCGCTTGGCGAATCCACCATGTTGCGTAGGTCGAGAATTTATAGCCGCGACGATATTCGAATTTATCCACCGCCTTCATCAGGCC
>JABXIC010000236.1 GCA_013373265.1 Methylocystaceae bacterium
AGCGATTGCCATTGAACTTGATCGTTTGGGCATTGATTATGTTGAAGGCGGCTGGCCGGGCGCAAACCCTACAGATGATGCATTTTTTGCCAAACCGCCAAAAATGAAAAAGGCCGTGTTGTCCGCCTTTGGCATGACACGTCGTCCGGGGCGCAGTTCAGAAAACGATCCCGGTTTGAATGGCTTGATCAATACCGGGGTGAAAACGGTCACGTTAGTTGGCAAAAGCTGGGACTTTCAGGTTGATGTTGCTCTTGGCATTGAACGCGCTGAAAATATTGCCATGATCGGTGATTCGATTGCCTATGTGAAAGAAAAAGCCGGTGAAGCCATGTTTGACGCCGAACATTTCTTTGACGGTTATAAAGCCAATCCGGAATTTGCCATGCAATGCTGCAAGGCAGCCTATGACGCCGGGGCGCGCTGGATTGTCTTATGCGATACCAATGGCGGCACTTTACCGGATGAGATTGAACACATCATTGGTGATGTCACCAAGCATATACCGGGGACGCATTTGGGCATTCATTGCCATGATGATACGGGGAATGCGGTTGCCAATTCATTGGCAGCGGTGCGCGCTGGTGTGCGCCAAATCCAAGGGACATTGAATGGGTTGGGTGAGCGTTGTGGCAATGCAAATCTGATCTCTCTCCTGCCCAGTTTGATGTTGAAGATGGGTTATGAAACAGGAGTGAGTGAAGAAGGCTTGAAACGTCTTGTTCATGTGTCCCGCCTGATGGATGAACGCTTGAGCCGTGCCCCTTCACGCAATGCCCCTTATGTCGGGGAGTCTGCTTTTGCTCATAAAGGTGGGTTGCATGTCTCTGCCATTGAAAAAGACCCAAGCTGTTATGAACATATCAACCCTGAACAAGTGGGTAATGAACGCACCATCATCATGTCTAATCAGGCGGGTCGATCCAACCTGATTGCAAAGTTCCGCGAAGTCGGGCTGGAAGTTGACCCCAAGGACCCTAAAGTTAACACGCTGCTGGACGAAATCAAAGAGCTGGAAAACAGCGGTTATTCATATGATGGGGCGGATGCGAGCTTTGAATTGTTGGCGCGGCGTCGTTTGGAAAGCGTGCCGGAATATTTCCGCCTTGAATCATTTCGTGTCATCGATGAACGCACCTGGGATAAATCTCATGTGCTGAAAAACACCATGTCTGAAACCACGGTGAAGCTTTTTATCGGCGGCGAACGCAAGATGGATGTTGCAGAAGGTAACGGTCCGGTCAACGCACTGGATGCAGCCTTACGTAAAATCCTGATCCCGATTTATCCGGAACTTGAAAGCTTGCATCTGGTGGACTTTAAAGTGCGTATCCTCAATGGGGATAAAGCCACCGGCGCGATCACGCGCGTTATGATCGAAAGTGCTGATGGTGATGGCAACAACTGGACGACCGTGGGCATGTCATCAAACATAATTGATGCTTCTTATGAAGCCTTGCGCGACAGCTTGATTTACAAACTCTATACTTCTGGTGTGAAGGCTTATGGCGGGAACTGATCGCAGACGCAAAAGCGAAGCGGCGGAATTTTGCCGCGATGATGCCCCGGCGATTATTCTGGTCGAACCCCAACTGGGGGAAAATATCGGTATGGTGGCGCGTGCCATGCTCAATTGTGGCTTGATTGATCTGCGTATCGTGAACCCCCGTGATGGTTGGGACCGTGATAAGGCAGAAAAGTCCAGTTCCGGTGCAAGTCTGGTTTTGAACCGGGCACGCTTTTTTACCTCTACCAAAGAGGCGGTGGCGGATTTGGAAACCATCTATGCCACAACCGCGCGTCCACGCGATATGGTCAAACCCATGGTCACCCCGCGCCAAGCCGCCAAAGAAAGTGTGGAACTGGCAACCCGAGACCTGAAAACCGGGGTCTTGTTTGGCAAGGAAGCCAAAGGGTTGCATAATGATGATGTGGCGATGGCTGATGCAATCTTGCACTTGCCGCTCAACCCGGCTTTTGCCTCGCTTAACTTGGCCCAAGCGGTGTTGTTGATCGGTTATGAATGGTTTACCATGAATGACGATACTGAAGACCGATATATCCCGCAGACCCGCAGTAAATCAGGACGTCCCGCTACCAAAGCTGAAGTCCTTGGGTTTTATGAACATTTGGAAGCGGAACTGGATAATTCCGGTTTCCTGCGCGTTGAAGAAAAACGCCCTTCTATGGTGCGCAACATCCGCAATATCTTTGCCCGCATCGATCTGACCTTACAAGAAGTCCAGACTCTGCGCGGCATCGTCGCGTTTTTGTCTCAAGGCAGAAGTGGTGGACCGGGGAAGTCGACAAAATAATTAGCTTCAGCACAGAAACAATGTGTTTCAATATAGCCGCATTGTCATTCTAATAAGGACAGTGCATATTCCTCAGCAGATTAGTCAATTATTCTGTTATTGAGGTTTTAAAATGTCAAAATTACTCGTTATCAATTCCAGCCCGATGGGTGAAAATTCTGTTTCTCGTAAACTCACGGCGATGTTTGCAGAAAAATACCAAGCGCAAAATCAAGGTGTTGAAGTTGTTGAACACAACACGGCAGAAATGAAATTGCCGCACTTGGATGGTGAAATCCTTGGCGCGTTCTTTACCCCTGCTGATCAACGCAACGATGCACAAAAAGCCCATGTGAAACGTTCTGAAGATCTGATTGCAGACCTTAAAGAAGCTGATGCCATTGTTGTTGGCTCCCCGATGCATAACTTTGGTGTGCCTTCCACATTAAAAACATATATCGATCATATTGCCCGTGCCGGGGAAACGTTCAAATATACGGAAAACGGTCCGGTTGGCTTGGTGGCAGATAAGCCTGTCTATGTTTTGGCAACACGCGGAGGGGATTATTCAGAAAACGGCTATCCGCAAATGGATTTTGTTCTGCCTTATTTAAAAACCATTTTTGGTTTTATTGGCTTAAACAACGTGACCTTATTGCAGGCCAACGGTCTGGCCATGGGTGAAGAAGCGGTCGCTTCTGCACTGAATCAGGCTGAAAGTGATATTGAAGCGGCATTGGCTGCTTAAAAGATTAAGCTATTCGAATACGTTAAAAAAAGGGGATTGCATCGAGGTTTATAGCCTTGGTGCAACCCCTCTTTTTTGTTATGGTCATGCATCGGCTAATTATTTTGGATCGTGAATTTCCATGAACAGGCCTTCTGTTATCACATTTGTGATATTTATGTTTTGTATGAGCGCAAATTTTGCGCGTGCTGGTGATGCTGATGAAGACCTGACTTATGAGTTTCTGTTGTCCTCGATACCGCCTTTGGTGATGGATAAAGCGCCAGGTCAGGAAAAGGGCCTGTTGTGGGATATTGCCCAAGGTCTGTTGAACCGGTTGAAGGCAGGGCAAGAATGTAAGTGTAAGGCTAAGCCGACCGTCTTGCCGTGGGTACGTGCAACAACTGTTCTGGAAAATGAAAAGGGCAAGTTCATGTTGCAAATGACACGCACGGATGAGCGGGAAAACAAGTATGAATGGATTGTACCTGTTGGCCATTTGACATTTGCTTTTGTGACGAAAATAAATCCACCACCTGATACGATCGAAGAAGCCAAAGCGTTAAAGCGCATTGCAGTCTATCGTGGTAGCCATTTAGAAAAAACTCTACGTTCCAAGGGGTTTAATACATCGTTAATGATGACGAATGACAGTAATGCCAGTGCGCGTCTGTTAAATTATGGTCGGGTTGATGCGTGGTACGCTTCTGTGGATGAAGCCCTTTGGCTCTATAAGAAGAAGGTTCTCCTCAGCCGTCCGCGCATTGGGGAAGCAATTTTAACGGTTCCCATCTGGGCAGTTGCCAGTAAGGGTACGCCAAAATCTATGCAGGAAAAAATCAAACGTATTTTTCAAGAAATGGAAGCTGAAGGGACCATTTTGACTTTAAAAGAAAAGTACGGGCTGCACGACCATAGTATTAATTAGCCCGATAATTCTTCAACCATCATTTCAAGTTCCAACCAGCGTTCTTCACAGTGGTCCAGTTCTTCTTGTACGGCGCTGAGGCGATCACTGGTTTTCTGGAATTTGTCGGGATTTTTGCTGAATAAATTGGGATCAGCCATCTCTTGTTCCAAGGATGCTTTTTCGACGTTTAAATCTTCCATCTTTTGTGGCAACATGTCGAGCTCGCGCTGGTCTTTGTAGCTGAGCTTGCCTTTTGGCTTTTTAGCGGGTGCTTTAGTCTGATCTGTTTGTTTTGGCTTGGTGGCATTGTCGGCATCTTGCTGTTTTTCTTTGCGTTGGCGCAGATAATCTTCATAGCCGCCGGGATATTCCTGCACGTCACCATTGCCTTCAACGGCGATGGTGGAGGTTACCACACGGTCCAAAAAATCACGGTCGTGGCTGAC
>JABXIC010000043.1 GCA_013373265.1 Methylocystaceae bacterium
ATGTGGTGGAAACGCCGCCCAAATGGCACATCTCGGTTACTGGCACCTGCCTTGCCTAAAAATATGCCTTTGTGGCAAGGGGCCGTTTTGGTTGGACTTGTTCTGTCAATGGCCTTTCCTTTAGCTGGCATTACGCTTATGAGTCTGATTGCCCTTGATATGTTTATTCTTTCACGTGTCCCTATTTTGAAACGTGCCTTGTCTTAATTAAAGAAAAAATCCCGCGTTTTAAACAAAACGCGGGATTTTATTTGGGGCTTACGGGTTTAGGCTTTGTCAGGGTCCAGATCAGGGTTCAGCATTTTATGCATGTGGACGATGACATATTTGGTGTGGGCTTCGTCAACACGCGCTTGGCTGGCACCACGCCATGCACTTAACGCCGCTTCATAGCTGGGGAAAATGCCAACGATATCTAGGTTTTCGGGGTCAACGAAATCATTGGTCTGCGGGTCGGAAACTTCCCCGCCGAAAACCAAATGAAGCAAGGGCTTCTTCATGATCATATCCTTATTAAATAAACAGACAGCGATATTTAGAGTAAATATACGTTCAGTTGCTTAAATGTTCAATTATTTATTTTATTAAATATTTGGTATTACCAAGAAAAGGTAATACCTATTTAGTATATGTGTAAATATTTAAGTATATAAATAATCTATACTAAAATTATCATGCTTATATTTTTCGTTTTAAGTAAATCTATAAAGATAAACTGTAATTCACATTCTTGTGATGCGTTGTGATTCCCCTTCTACCTCTATTTCGTGCGACAAACTCTTTAACGGCACTGGTCGTCGGGCCGTCCTTAATAGGTTTCTTTTTAAATCGGAGTTATATTCATGTCTATTCTTACAAAAAAACAAGTCCTCAACGGTGTGGCTTGCGCGGTTATGGTTGGCGCTATGAGCGCTGCGGTCGTTCCGGCAGCCAGTGCTGCAGGTAATGGGTCTTTTGAAGTTGCTGGTAACAATCCTTGTGCGGCTAATCCTTGCGCTGCCAAAAACCCTTGTGCCGCCAAGAACCCATGTGCAGCAAAAAATCCTTGTGCTGCAACCAACCCCTGCGCCGCTAAAAACCCGTGCGCTGCCAACCCTTGTGCCGCCAAGAAAAATATGTAATTTCAAAAATTTAAAATATATTGGAGAAGGAACGGGTTCTTGCCCGTTCTTTTTTGTTCGTTATTCTATATGAGTTGATGATTGAGCAGTAGGTGCCAGATTACGCATAGCAAGTTGGTGTCTGGTGAAGGGGCGTTTCTTTAAAACTTTTCACGCATCAGGCGGGCCTTATCGCGTTTCCAGTCGCGGTCCTTGATCGTGTCACGTTTGTCGTGGGCTTGCTTGCCCTTGCCGACGCCGATGGCGACTTTGGCGATGCCACGATCATTGAAATGGATGTGTAACGGGACCAGTGTAAAGCCTTTTTGCGTGGTCATCCCGAGCATTTTGTCTAACTCTTTTCGATGAGCCAACAGCTTGCGCATGCGTTTAGGTTCATGGTTCATGCGATTGCCAGCTTCATAAATGGGAATATTGGCATTGATGAGGTAAAGTTCCCCGTTTTTTTCCGCCGCATAGGCTTCAGTAATGCTGGCACGACCGTTGCGCAGGGATTTTACCTCGGTCCCCGTCAAGACGAGACCGCATTCGATAATTTCTTCAATATGATAGTTAAAGCGCGCTTTGCGGTTTTGAGCCGCAATGCGCGCTGAAAAATCATCGTTTTTCTTTTTTGTAGCCATTGTTACTTTAAATCATGCCGAGGGCAGAGAGAGCCGCGCGGACGCGTTCTTTACTGCTTTCGGCAATTTCAATTAACGGAAGGCGTGTTTCTGAGGTGCAAAGACCCAAAAGTTCGGCAGCATATTTAACCGGACCGGGGCTGCTTTCGCAGAACATGGCATTGTGAAGCGGCAGCAGTTTAAACTGAAGATCCATCGCTTTTTTAATGTCACCATCACGCCAGGCTTTTTGCATGTCTGAACAGAGCTTCGGTGCAATGTTTGCCGTTACTGAAATACAGCCAGACCCACCCGCAGACAGGAACTGTATGGCCGTTGCATCTTCACCGGACAGTTGGCAAAAATCTGCGCCACAGGCCAAATAGGTGTTGAGCGGACGTGATAAATCACCTGTTGCGTCTTTTACACCAATGATATTAGGCAATTTGGCCAATTCAGCCATGGTTGCCGGTGTCATATCAATAACAGAACGAGCTGGAATGTTATAAATAATGATCGGCAATTCAACAGCGTCATTAATCGCTTTATAATGTGCGATTAAACCATTCTGCGTTGGTTTGTTGTAATAAGGCGTTACAACGAGGCCAGCGGTGACGCCAGCCTTCTTGGCATGCTTCTGAAGGCTGATGGCTTCGGCTGTGTTATTAGAACCGGTTCCGGCAATGACCGGAACGCGTCCCTTGGCAGCCTCAACACAAAGTGCCACCACACGGTGGTGTTCATCGTGGCTGAGAGTCGGTGATTCACCAGTGGTGCCGACGGGGACGAGTGCATCAGATCCTTGCTCGATCTGCCATTCTACGAGGTCCTGGAAAGCCTGTTCATCGACTTTACCATTTTTGAATGGCGTGATCAGGGCAGGAATGGATCCCTGAAACATGATTATCTCCTTGGTATGTGCGGGTAAATGAGTTGCCACACAAATCAACAATATTTTTTGGAATCGGGAACATAGTACTTTCACGTGTTTTGAGCAAGATTTGAAAATCAAAAAAAATCGTATTCCTCACTTGTAGTCAATGAGACAGCCTTTTACAGTGTCCTTTCAAGCGATGATCGAACTTAAGAAATTATCGCAAGACATGATTAGGGAATAGAGAATTTTGTTTTTTCATCTTTTTGAAAAAAAATACGTAACGGCTCTAATGCTTTGCTTTTGTGTTATTTTTTTAACTACACAAGGGCTTCAGGCCGCTCCGTTATCTGACCAGGACTTTAAAATTGCAAAAGCTTCTTTTTTAGATGCAAAAAAGAAGCGATGGGATAAAGCTTCTAAAAAAGCAGTGCAGGCAAAAAGTGCTTTACCTGCAAAATTTATCCGTTGGATGCAAATTATCGATCCTAAGAAGGATGTTCCCTTTCAAGAGATAGCTGCTTTTATCTCGCATAATTCTGACTGGCCGCGTCAATCTGTTTTGCA
>JABXIC010000277.1 GCA_013373265.1 Methylocystaceae bacterium
CGGCACCGTTCGGGCCGATGATGGCGTGAACGGAACCTTGTTCTACGGTTAAGTTGACATCGTCAAGGGCTTTTAGACCGGAGAAGTTTTTGTTGACGCCTTCAACAGTAAGAATCGCATTCATTATTCGGCTCCTTCTGCTTTAGCGGTTTCAACTGTATTTTCTTTCGACCCAAAGAACTTGTCTCTGATCAGGCGGAAGCCTTCCATGGCACCACCGGGTAGGAAGATTACGATCAACATGAACAACACACCCAAGGTGAGATGCCAGCCTTTGCCGACAAACAAACTTGTGAACGAAACCACAATATCTTGCAAAAAGTCCGGCAAGAAATTGAAGATGTTATTGAGAACGGACTCGTTGAACGCAGAGAAAATATTTTCGAAATATTTGATGATTACAGCCCCCAGGAACGGGCCGAGCAATGTGCCGACGCCACCAAGGATCGTCATCAGAACGACTTCACCAGAAGCTGTCCATTGCATGCGTTCTGCACCAGCCAAGGGGTCAATCACGACCATCAATGCACCAGCAAGACCTGCATACATGCCGGAAATAACGAAGGCAGACAACAGGTAAGGTTTGGTGTTAAGACCCGTATAGTTCATACGGGTTTGGTTGGATTTTACCGCCAACAACATCAGACCGAATGAAGAGCGTTTCAAACGTACGGCGAAATAGAAGCCGAGGATCAAAATAACAGCACAGAAGTAAAAGCCGTTATAGCCGCTCAATCCCATGCCGAAAATTTCAGGTGATGGCAGACCTTCTGCTGTCGTTGCTGCATCAAAAATGCGCGCATCATTCAGCGTCAGGCTCAAACCCGTTTCACCGTTGGTGATGGGGGTCAGGACTGAATAGGCCAGATTATAGCACATTTGGGCAAAGGCGAGCGTTAGGATTGAGAAGTAAATCCCTGAACGACGCAAGGCAACAAAGCCAATGGCCAGAGCAAAGACACCCGCCAGCAATGTTGAAAAAATAACCGCTGGAATGGCATTCATTGAAAGCAGTTTAAAGGACCACATAGCGGTGTAAGACCCAATGCCCAAGAAGGCAGCATGGCCGAACGACAGGTAGCCAGTGAAACCAAACAGGATGTTAAACCCAATAGCAAACAGGCCAAAGATCGCAAATTTTTGCAATAGGTCGGGATAGCCGGCCCCGACCAAACCACCCCAAAGGGGCATGGTCAAAACGGCAAGCGCAAATACGACGATGGTGACATTATCTTTTAAAGTTTCTTGCATGGTTTTAATCCTCCATCACACCAGCACGACCCATTAGGCCACGCGGACGTACCAATAGGATTACCACGGCAACAAGATAGATAATAATTTGGTCGATGCCGGGGAGATATTGTTTGATTTCTGTCATGGATGCAAAGGATTGCAAAATACCGAGTAAGAAACCCGCAGCGACAGCACCGGGCAGAGAGCCCATCCCGCCAACAACCACAACCACGAAGGAAAGAACCAGAAATTCCATCCCAATGTGGAAATCAGGGGGCAGAATAGGGGTGTACATGACACCCGCCAAGCCCGTCACAACAGCAGCCAAGGCAAAGACGATGGTGAACTTTTTATCGATATCAATACCGATCAAGCCAACTGTTTCACGATCAGCCATACCTGCACGCACAACCATCCCGAAGGTGGTCAGTTGCAAGAAGGCGAAGACGCCGCCAATAACAATTGCTGCAAAAAGGAAATATATTAAACGCCACCACGGATACACAATATCGTCGCTAAGACCAAACCATGCACCGATATGGGCAGAGCCGGAAACAATGTCCGGTGCCGGGGTCGGGATGGGGTTTGCGCCGAAATAAGCTTTAACCAGCTCTTGAAGAACGATTGCCAAACCGAAGGTGACAAGAATTTGTTCTGCATGAGTCCGCTTATAGAAGCGTTGGATCAGGCCGCGTTCCATCACATATCCGACAATCAACATGATGGGGATTGAGATAATAATTGCCAAAGGAACGGTGTAATCGATCAGGAATTTACCTGTATCGCCAAACCAGATTTCCAAATAGGGGACTTCTTTAAAGGCCTCAAAGAATGTGACGCTTTCGTCTTTGACTTTCTTTGACATGGTTAGGATATTCTGCAGCGTAACTGCACAGAAGGACCCCAACATAAACAGCGCACCGTGGGCGAAGTTAACAACGCCGAGTGTACCGAAAATAAGTGTCAAACCCAACGCGATCAACGCATAGGCGCCACCTTTGTCCAGACCGTTGAGAAGTTGTAAAAAAACAGCTTCCATAGCTCTCATTTCCAAAATTAGGATAGATTAATTCTTCTAGTCAAAATAATAGCCGCCCCCATTTTGAGGGCGACTATTATAAAACTTACGTTTTTACACTTTGTACGGGCCGAGTTCGCCGCCAAAGATCTTCCAATCGTAAGTAAGTGCTTCTCTAGGCACTTCTTTAACGATTTCAAGAAGGTCAAACTGTGACGTCGGGTTGTTGTTACCGCGCACGACCAATGCTGTTTTGAAGCACTGGTGATCTTCTGCACGATACAAGGTCGGACCGTTACCCATACCGTCGAATTCAAAGCCTTCAAGTGCTTTGATAACTTCCGGCGGGTAGAACGTGCCAGCCATTTCACAGGCGTTTGCGTAAAGCAGAGCTTGACAATAACATGTGTGAGCAGCCTGTGACGGCGGGAAGCCGTATTCTTGACCGAACGATTTAACGAAAGCTTGTGAACCAGCATCTTGCAAAGACCAGTTCCATGCTGTTGTACCCAAAATGCCTTTGATGTTGTCACCAGCACCTTGTGCCATCAAACGAGAGAACAACGGCACGATGATTTCGAACTGTTTGCCGTTCACTTGTTTGTCACGCAGACCGAACTGTACAGCTTGCGTCAAAGAGTTGATCATATCTTTACCATAGTGGTTCAGGATCAACACGTCAGCGCCAGAGTTTAGAACCGGTGTGATGTATTGTGAGAAGTCACCTGCACCAACCGGTGTTTTAACCGCTGCAACAGTTTTCCAGCCGAGGCCTTCAGTGGTGTTTCTGATGGATTCTTCTTGAGTCCAGCCCCAAGTGTAATCGGCAGTCAGGTGATAAGCACGACGATCAGTACCGAGTTCTTCTTTCAGAACCGGGCCCAAAGCCACACCAGACATATAAGCGTTGAAGAAGTGGCGGAAG
>JABXIC010000191.1 GCA_013373265.1 Methylocystaceae bacterium
CGCTTTACACGCCGGAATGCGGGGAATGTAAGTTCTGTAAATCCGGTAAAACCAACCTCTGTCAAAAAATCCGCGAAACCCAAGGCAAAGGCTTGATGCCGGATGGCACCACGCGTTTTTATAAAGATGGTGAGCCGATTTATCACTATATGGGCACGTCGACTTTCTCTGAATATACGGTTCTGCCGGAAATTTCACTGGCAAAAGTTAACCCCGATGCGCCGCTTGAAGAAGTCTGTCTGTTGGGATGTGGCGTGACAACCGGCATGGGTGCGGTGATGAACACGGCCAAAGTTGAAGAAGGCGCAACAGTTGCCATCTTTGGCCTTGGCGGTATTGGTTTGTCTGCGGTGATTGGTGCGACCATGGCGAAGGCATCGCGCATCATCGGCATTGATGTCAATGAAAGCAAATTTGATTTGGCGCGCAAACTCGGCGCAACCGATTGCATCAACCCCAATGATTACGATAAATCCATTCAAGAAGTGGTGGTCGAGATGACCGATGGCGGCGTGGATTATTCCTTTGAATGCATTGGCAATGTCAATGTTATGCGTTCTGCGCTGGAATGCTGCCATAAAGGTTGGGGTGAATCTGTGATCATCGGTGTTGCTGGTGCAGGTCAAGAGATCAGCACACGTCCCTTCCAACTGGTGACCGGACGGGTGTGGAAAGGCTCTGCCTTTGGCGGCGTAAAAGGCCGTTCTGAATTGCCGGATTATGTAGAACGCTACATGAAAGGTGAATTTAAATTGGATGATTTCATCACCCACACCATGAAACTGGAAGATATTAATGAGGCCTTTGATTTGATGCACGAAGGCAAAAGCATTCGCAGCGTCATTCATTTCGACAAATAAAGTCTGAGGGTATCATTATGACGCTAGAAAATATCAGCACGAATAAAAGCTTTGGCGGGTGGCATAAGCAATACACGCATTTTTCAAAGACGGTGCAGTGTAACATGCGCTTTGCGATCTTTTTACCGCCTCAGGCCAGTGCCAACCACAAAGTCCCTGTGCTTTACTGGTTGTCCGGCCTGACCTGCACGGATGAAAATTTCATGCAAAAGGCCGGTGCTCAACGTATGGCGGCAGAATTGGGTATCGCGATTGTGGCCCCCGACACCAGCCCCCGTGGGGAAGGGGTGCCGGATGATGAAAACGCGGCCTATGATTTTGGTCTGGGTGCGGGATTTTATTTAAATGCCACCGAAGCCCCATTTGATAAACATTACCGTATGTATGATTATATCGTCTCAGAATTGCCCGCCCTGATTGAAGAAACTTTTCCGGTTACGCAAAAACGTGCCATCAGCGGGCATTCCATGGGGGGGCACGGGGCCTTGACCATTGGGTTGAAAAATGCGGATCGCTACAGTTCCATCTCGGCCTTCAGCCCGATCTGTAATCCGACCCAAACACCTTGGGGCCAAAAAGCCTTTAAAGGTTATCTTGGGGATGATCGTGATGCCTGGAATGAGTATGACGCTTGTGAATTACTCAAACGTGCCAGCACGGATTTATCAATTTTGGTTGATCAGGGCTTAAGTGATGACTTTTTAGAAAAAGAACTTAAACCTGAACGTCTGGAAGCGGCGGCTGAAAAGCACCAGACGGACCTGACGGTGCGCATGCATGAAGGCTATGACCATAGCTATTATTTCATCTCCTCCTTCATCGAAGATCATTTGAAATTTCATGCAAAATATCTGACGTAACGGGGCAGGTTTTGTCGGCTTATTTGGCAAAAAGTTGGCTCATATCTTTAAAAGATTTGAATTCCAGTGCGTTGCCGCAAGGGTCATAGAGGAACATGGTGGCCTGTTCCCCGACTTGTCCTTTAAAGCGGATGTAAGGTTCGATAACAAATTTGATGTTATGGGCTTTCAGGCGCGCGGCCAGGTCTTCCCACTGCTGCCATTCTAAAACAATGCCGAAATGGGGGACGGGCACATCATGACCGTCCACCGCATTGGTGTGGGCATTTTCTTGGCTGGATGTTTTGGGATGTTGGTGAATGACCAATTGGTGCCCATAAAAATTAAAATCCACCCACATGTCAGAAGAACGTCCTTCTGCTAGGCCAAAGACATCGCGATAAAATGTGCGCGCGGCGTCAAGGTCATAGACCGGAATGGCCAAGTGGAAGGGTTGAATGCTCATGAAATTCTCCTGATTGAAAATGAACCCTTTTTCATATGGGGCCACCTTGTCAGGGTTAAAAGGTCAATTCTTCCTTTCACCCGACTTGACGGCTTTGCCCACCAAGACCACACAGATGACCACGACCAGCAACAGGATGGATGCCAAGGCATTGATTTGCGGGTTGACGCCAAGACGAACGGAAGAAAAGACAACCATCGGCAAGGTGGTGGACCCCGGTCCTGAGGTGAAGCTAGCGATCACCAGATCATCCAGCGATAAGGTAAAAGCTAGCAACCAGCCTGAGAGGAGGGCGGGGGCGATCAAGGGCAGGGTAATGACAAAAAAGACTTTTGCCGGGCGCGCACCAAGGTCAAGCGCGGCTTCTTCCAAAGAACGATCAACTGTTTTTAGACGGGATTGCACGATCACCACCACATAAGCTACGGCAAACGTGATATGGGCAATGGAAATGGTTAAAAGCCCGCGCGCATCGGGCCAGCCGATCAATTGATCCATCGACACGAACAGCATCAACATGGTTAATCCCAGCAAGACTTCCGGCATGACCAAAGGTGCAGTTAAGACTCCTTGCATCAAACTGCGCCCGAAGAAATTGCCAAAACGTACCAATGCGACTGAAGCCAATGTACCAAGAATGACTGCACAGGTGGCGGAAAGGGAGGCCACTTTCAGGCTTTGCCAGGCGGCATTGATCAAGGCATCATTATGAAAAAGTTCTACATACCATTTGGTTGAAAACCCACCCCAGACCGTGACCAATTTGGAACTGTTGAATGAATAAATGACCAGTGACACGATGGGGCTATATAAAAAGGCATAGCCGAAAAACATGGCGGTAAAAACAAAACCGGGAAGCTTTACTTTGCGCGTCATTGGCTTTGATCCTCCAGCTTTTGCTGGTGTCTTTGCCACCAAACAAGGGGAACAACCAAAATGATGAGCATGATGACGGCAACGCTGGAAGCCAGCGGCCAGTCCCGGTTAAGGAAAAACTCATTCCACAGGACTTTGCCGATCATCAAGGTATCAGTTCCACCTAACAGGTCAGGGATGACGAATTCCCCGATGGAAGGGATAAACACCAACATGGACCCGGCAATAATACCTGGCAAGGATTGCGGGAGGGTCACTCTTAAAAAAGCCTGCATCGGTTTTGCGCCTAAATCGGCAGCGGCTTCTAAAAGGGCAGGATCCATTTTTTCTAAGGTGGCATAAAGCGGCAGGACCATAAACGGCAGATAGGAATAGCTAATACCCAGATAAACGGCAAACGTACTATGTAACAAGGGTAAGGGGTGATCAATCAGGCCAACCCATTGCAAAACATGGTTGATCAGGCCTTCATTTTTCAAAAGCCCAATCCATGCATAGACACGAATGAGAAAAGATGTCCAAAAAGGTAGGATGACCAGCATCAATAAAAAGGTGCGCACTTGGCCTTTCACACGACTGATCCCCAACGCCATCGGATAGCCGATAATCAAACAAATGAGGGTGGAAATTGCGGCGATTTTGATGGAATTGGCGTAGGCTGCAAGATAGAGATTATCGCTGAATAAAAAATGATAGTTAACCAATGAGCCTTTAATTTCAAAGGCCAGCCCACCAAGCCATTCAAATACTTCTGTATAAGGCGGCAAACCAATGCGTGTTTCAGAAAAACTGATGCGCACAAGAATAAGAAATGGCAATAAAAAGAACACCAGCATCCAGAGATAGGGGATCAGCAGGACGAGCAAACGTCCCATTCGATTTTGTATCTGTGAAAAGCGAAGCATCATTGCACCAACACCACAGCATTATCGGCGTGCCATGAGACAACAACTTCGTCTTCCCAAGTGATTTTGCGTTCTTGTGTATGTTGGAAGTTCAATTGTGAGGCCTGTACGGTCCGTCCATTGGTCAACAGCACATGGTAGATCGACATATCGCCCAAATAACCGATATCTTTAACCACCCCTTTCAGGTTATTCATGCCTTGAGAGGGGTCACCTTCAAGATTGATCCGCATTTTTTCAGGTCGTATCATCACATTGACGGGCGCCCCATTTTCTGCGGCACCGCGACGGGTCACCACAATATCGTGACCCAATTCAGGGCAATGGATAAAGACGCCGTCTTCGGTTTCATGCTGCAAAACGCCTTCAAACATATTTGCCGTGCCGATAAAGTCAGCAATAAAACGGCTGGCGGGAAATTCATAAATTTGCGACGGCGTGCCCACCTGTTGCAGCATGCCGCCATTCATCACCCCAATGCGCCCGGACATGGTCATGGCTTCTTCCTGATCGTGGGTGACCATAATAAAGGTAATGCCCATCAGTTCTTGCAGATTGACCAGTTCAAACTGGGTTCTTTCACGTAATTTTTTATCAAGTGCAGCCAGTGGTTCATCCAGTAAAAGGACTTTGGGCAATTTGACCAATGCACGCGCCAAAGCGACACGTTGGCGCTGGCCGCCAGACATTTGATGTGGTTTGCGTTTGGCAAAACTTTCCAGTTCGACCCTTTTTAACATGGTTGCGACACGGTCGGCCACTTCGGACTTGGCAAGGCCTTCCTGCTTGAGGCCGAAAGCGACATTTTGTTCCACATTCATATGCGGGAACAATGCATAAGACTGAAACACCATATTGACCGGACGTTCAAACGGGGGCACGTTTGTCATGTCCACACCGTCAATAATGATACGTCCATTGTTGGGTTTCTCAAATCCTGCAATCATGCGCAGGAGGGTTGTTTTTCCACAGCCGGAAGACCCCAATAAGGAAAACAACTCGTTCTTATAAATTTCCAGCGACACATCATTGACAGCCACTTCGCCGTCATAGGTTTTTGTAATGTTTTCTATCCGGATAAACGGGTCTTCATCGGGGGATGTCCAGGGTTCCTGAAAGTGATTGGCGCTGCGTAATACGGTCATTCGGTCTCTTCCTGCATAAAAGAATGAGATGCAAAATATGAATTCTGCATCTCATATCAAATCGACGGGAACCTTACTGGTTGGTCTTTAAGCGTGTCCATTCCCGTGTCATTTGGCGTACATAGCTTTGTGACTTGGGGGGGAGTGTAAAGAACTTGGACTTGGTTTCAGCTGAGGGGTAGATTACCGGGTCATTGCGGCGCTCAGCAGAAACATATTGATCTGTTCCCTTGATTGCATTGGCATAGCCTACCGCTTCAGTAATCGGCCCGACCACATCGGCACGCATCATAAAATCAATGAATTTATGGGCATTGTCAGGATGGGGGGCATCCGCCGGAATGGCCATGACGTCCACAACCACTTGTGCACCTTCTTTGGGAAGATAGACATGAACGTCAACTCCATTTTTGGCTTCTGCCGCACGGTCGCGTGATTGAATTAAATCTCCGCCATAGCCATGGGCGACGCAAATATCACCATTAGCCAAATCATTGATATAGCTTGAAGAATGGAAATATCGTAAATTCGGGCGGATGCGGTCAATGACCGCACTTGCAGCTTTCAAGTCATCCAGGTCTTCAGATTGAGGGTCTTTTCCCAGCCACACCAAAGCGGCTGCAAAAACCTCACTCGGGTCATCCAATAAGGTGATTCCACAAGCTTTCAATTTATCTGACCATTGTGGATCAAACAAAAGCGCCCAGCTGTCTGTTGGTGCACCGGGGGCAAATTCATCGACCTTGCCTTTGTTAAAGCCAACACCCGTACCGGCAATCATATAAGGGATGGCATGTTTCATCACTTCTGGGTCGGTTTTATTCAAGCTATTGACCACGCCTTCTTCCAAATTGCCGTAATTGGTCAATTTAGTAATATCCAGAGGTTGGTATATGCTTGCTTTAACTTGCCGTGCAACAAACGGGAAGGCCGAGGGGAAGACAACATCGTAGCCAGAACGCCCCGCCATAAGTTTGGCTTCAACCATTTCATTGGAATCATAAACGTCATAATTTACCTTAATGCCGCTTAATTTTGTAAAGCGTTCAAGCGTATCGCTGGCGATGTAATCGCTCCAGTTATAGACGTTAAGTACTTTCTCTTCCTCTGCCCAGGCAGAGTGCACAACGCATAGAGAGATTGCAGCCGCGGCTGCCCATTTAGAGAACTTGAACATGTCGGTAAAAACTCCAGCAAAGGCAACTCTTTTTGAAGGTTGCCGCAAGGCACAAAACACCTGCTGATGACATCCAGCAAGAAATCAACTTCATACAAAAAAAAGGAGTTTGTCAAATGAAATGGAAAATATCTTGTTGAGATTTTTCAACCGATATTTTTAAGTGAAAATACAATTATACCCTTAGGTATTGTTGGGGCCCCGCAAATCATTCCACGGTCGAGCCCGACTGCTAAGTACCCAATTTCAAGGGATGTATCAGCGCCAGAAAACGCTAACTTTAGCGCCACGATTTTCATTAAATTCGATCTCGTAATTCGTTCCATAACGTTCTGTGTTTCAAACGATAACGAGTCTCAATTTACCAGCTTGTCCTTAGGAAATAATCTCGATTGGTTCATAAAAGACGTATCCTACATAGCGGATCGAGCGCACGGGGAGAGTTACCTGCCCTTGGTTAATTTTTTTTCGAAGGCGTGACACAAGGACATCTAATGTTCGATTCTCTGGAGTTATGTTCGTGTTTCCTATTATCTCTAAGATTGCTTCTCGTGTGAAAGGTCTATTTGGAGAATGAGCAAGTAAGGAGATTAATTTAAATTCTTTAGTCGTTAGTTTGTATTCAATGCCATTTGGGGTTGTTAGTGTCCATTTGGTTTCATCAAGTACCCATTTTTCCGTGGAATCTTTTTTAAGACGATTTGTTAATGTGTTGATTACGGCTGTGAGTTCACGAATATCTATTGGTTTGGTGAGATAGATGTCCGCACCTTTTTCAAGAGCTTGAATGCGTGCCTCAACTTCTGAAAGACCACTCAAAAGGATGATACCGGAATTGGTATTATTGCGAAGGTCTGGAAGGATATCAAAAGTTGATTCACCTGGTAAATTGAGATCTAGAATCAAGATATCCGGCTTAGAAACTTCGAGAGCTTTTTTCATCTCCTTTAAACTGCCAAATCCTTGTGCCTGAAAGCCTACAAGATTAACCAAGCGCGTTATCGAGATGAGGAAGTCAGGGTCGTCATCAACAATGTATATATTTTGCCTATAACTCATGTTTTAACTACACTGTTTCATTGGGGAAGGTGACTCGGAAAATGGAACCATTACTATATATGGGACATACGTGAGCATTATGATAGTCGAGTATTTTTCTTGTAATATAAAGGCCTAAACCTCCGCCGTTATGTTTTGAGTGTTTTTTCATGCGATAAAATTTATCAAAAATCAGATTTTGTTCTTTTGGAGGAATGCCTTCTCCATCATCAAAGACATCAACGCAAATGTGTTTTTGATGAACAGAACAGGATATGTAACAAGCATCACGTGTTTTTCCATATTTTAACGCATTATCAATCAGGGAAGAGAACGCAACTGACAGGAGATAGGTGTCTCCTAACATTTGAACAGGTTCGTGGATATCATCTTTGAATTTAATATCGTATTCGAATGAAAGTTTTTGAATAAGGTCTTGTAGATCGAACAGTGTTTCATGTTTTTGGATAGATGTTGAAGCGAACCAGTCGTGAAGAAGGCATTTATCGACCAAACCTGATAAGCGTAGGGAGGTTTGTTTGATGCGATCAATTTCTTCCTGAGCCATTTTCTCACTTTTTGGAACAAAGGCTTGAACAATTTGTGCTGATGAATTGATCGTGCCTAAAGGAGTTCGAAACTCATGAGCAATCATTGACCAGAATTTACTCTGTTCTGCCATTGCATGCTCTAAATCTTCTTTTAAGTGGTCCGCTATGAGCATGAGAATTCCGGCGAGAAGAAGGATAAATGATACAGTTATAACGGATAGAAATATAGCATTTAAAGAAGATAAAAAGGCTGAGCTCTCTAAGTTTTGCTTTAAATAAGCGTCCGATTGTGTTTCGTGTAAAAAAATATATGCGCTTCTTGCAACACACGATATAGCTGTGATGAGGCAGGAAATACCCGTGATTGCAAGGGAATTTGTTCGTTTGTTCATATATTCTTTCAATAGGTAATAACTGGAACTCCCAAAAAAAATAACCGTAGATAGAGTAATTATGTGAATGCGTATGTTTAGAAGTGTAAAGTCTTGATACAAAAAAATAAAAGGAAGCCAGAGAAGGCCTGCAACAGTGAATATAAGGTAGCGAGAATATTTTACATTCAAGAAATTGACGATGCCAATCATGAAGCAAGCAGAGCCGAAGATTGTGAAAGCATTGGCAATGCAAATAGAAATTAGATTAGGGATGCTCCCCCTCATAAAGACCAGCCAAAACCCAATTGCCATAATGATCATGCCGATGGTCCATTCGCGCAGACCTTTGATATTGCGGTTTGAAATATAAAAAAAATAAAAC
>JABXIC010000217.1 GCA_013373265.1 Methylocystaceae bacterium
CAACATCCGCACCAACGCTGAAGTCGATGGTGAGCTTTTGCTCAAGATTAGTGAACCGGATCAGGCTGGTAAAAATCTTCTGCTGGAAGCCACCAATAAATTAAAACTGTCTGCACGCGGCTATCACCGGGTCTTGCGTGTTGCCCGCACCCTGGCGGACCTTGAGCAAACAGACAAAGTCACCGCCCAGCATATTGGCGAAAGCCTATCCTATCGCCCCAATCAGTTGAGAAAAGACAACACATCTTACCCTGCCACAAATGTGGGATAGCAAAAGACATAAACTTAGTCGTAGGTGCGGATATCGTCGATGACTTTACCATCGTTGGCTAAAGACCCGAGGGCGACAAATTCAATAGCACCGCGTAATTTACACACGCTTTGGACTTGTTCACCAATGGCTTTGGCTAAATCATCACTGCTGTTTTCGACTTCAACCTGCAACGTCATAGCATCACGATTATCATCATTACTGACGATAAGACGCCCGCGTTTGATCTCTGCAAAACGTTTGACCACTTCATTGATCTGACCGGGATGGACAAACATACCTTTAACTTTTGTCGTTTGATCGGCACGTCCCATCCAGCCTTTAATGCGCATATTGGTCCGCCCGCATGGGCTTTGACCTGCCAAGACCGCTGATAAGTCACCTGTCCCAAAGCGGATCAAGGGATAGCTTTTAGACATCAGGTTGGTCACGACCACTTCACCGACTTCGCCTTCTGCCACAGGATCATTTGTGCCGGGACGGACGATTTCCACAATCACGCCTTCATCCACAATCAAACCTTCTTTGGCAGACGTTTCATAGGCAATCGCGCCTAGATCAGCCGTTGCGTATACTTGCCCGACTGTAATACCACGTGCCACAAACCAGTCGCGCACGGAAGGGGGCAGAGCCTCCCCTGTCACCAAAGCTTTTTTGAAACAGCTTGTATCAATGTTTTGTGCATCCGCTTTTTCTAACAGGATGCGCAAAAACGACGGAGTGCCGCAATAGGCATTGGGTTGTAAATCCCGGATAAGATCAAGTTGCTGTTCCGTATTACCCGGCCCGGCAGGGATAACCGCACAGCCCAAAGCACGTGCGCCACTATCCAGAATAAAACCGCCCGGCGTCAGGTGATAGGAAAGCGTGTTCACCACCACATCCCCCTTGCGAAAACCGGCTGCATGAAAAGCGCGTGCGGTGCGCCAGTAATCAACTTCGCGCCCTTCCGGATCATAGATCGGACCCGGTGATTGAAACAAACGACCGATCTGCCCGGTGGGCACGCCGGTCAAGCCGCCAAAGGGTGGTCTACTGCGTTGACAGTCAACCAAATCTGATTTGCGCGTCACGTTGATTGTCGCCAGCGCATCCCGGTTGATAATGGCGGCGGGATCAACATCTTTCAACAGCTCACCAAAATAGGTGGACTGCGTTTTGGCGTGGGTTAATTGAGCTGCAAGTTCTGCAAATTGCTCTTTCTCACGCGTGTGTTGATCGCGGGTTTCCAATGCATCAAAATTCTGTTGATCGCTCATGCGCTTTACCTGTTCGTTTTATCGTTCCCACCAAGGCAGGAGCCCTTATTCTTTAACTCAAACCCATCACAAAATGACAAGCCCCGATCCCATGCTTACAACCAACGCTTACGACGTTTATAAGATTTCAGGTTTTTAAAGGACTTGCGCTCTTCACCGCCGCCGCCAAGATAAAATTCTTTGACGTCTTCATTGTTAAGCAATTCTTCACGCGTGCCATCCATCACAATTTTACCGGACTCCATAATGTAGCCGTAATCGCAATGCTTCAGCGCCATATTGGCGTTTTGTTCCACCAGCAACATAGTGATGCCCAGTTCTTTATTCAGTGTGCGGATGATTTCAAACACCTCTTTCACCAACAAAGGTGACAAGCCCATGGATGGTTCATCCAACAAAATCATTTTCGGTGCTGACATGATGGAGCGACCGATTGCCAACATTTGTTGTTCCCCACCGGACAAATATCCGGCAAGCCCGGTACGTTCTTTCAAACGCGGGAAGTAATGGAATACTTTTTCAATATCTTCTTTGATACGTGCAGCGCTGTCCTTGCGGGTATAGGCCCCCAAGCGTAAATTTTCGATGACCGTCATATCTTCAATAATACGACGTCCTTCCATTACTTGGAAAATACCGTCGCGTACAACTTTCTCAGGACTACCATTGGCGATATTGACGCCGTTATAAATCACATCACCTCGGGTCACTTCGCCATCTTCCGTTCCCAACAGGCCGGAAATGGCTTTCAAGGTGGTTGATTTGCCTGCACCGTTGGGGCCCAACAAAGTGACCAGCGCGCCTTTGGGCACATCCAGACTCACACCACGCAACACCAGAATAACTTCGTCATAAACGACTTCAATGTTGTTAACGCTGAGCATCAGATCTGCACTGTCTTGCGCTAAAGCTGCCTCTGCCATGTTTTATTCCTTTTCCCTGCTGCCCTTAAAAATACGGGCGGATTGTTTTTATAAATGGATAAATAAATACCTTTAAAAGTGGGGTGGAGCGCCCCCGCGAAACACTTATTTCGCGAGGACGATCCGTCACCCAGGAAGGTAATCCTTAGAGGCCAAGCCACTCTGGTTTGCGCGGCAATTCAGCATCGAACAATTTAGTCATGCCGATGGTGCCATCTTTCAACAAATCAGAAACAGATGCATTCGGGTCAGCATCTTTCTTTACGTTCGCTTGATAAACGTAAACATTCATGTGACCACGGTGATCTTCCGCTGTCCACGTACCTGGAGGGCAAACGCCTTCAAGACCAGCAGGAACCCAGTTTTTCTTCTGGTACATGCCTTTTTTGATGTTTTCGCCCGTCATGCCACCGTTCGCAGCAGCCCATTCCATAGCTTCTTTCATGTAATAGAAAGAACAAATGCCACGCATGTAGTGAACTGCATGGTGGTCAGCATTAGAACCAGCCGCATTGATTTCTTTAACCAGTTTCATGCCCGGTACGTCTGCACCATAAGCCGCAGCGCCCATCGGGAAAACAACGCCATCAGCTGCCGTACCAGCCGCTTTCATGACGTTTTCATCCATGCCCCAAACGTTTGTCAAAAACTGAGTTTCAGCACCAACAGACTTACAGGATTTCAGCAAAGAAATGCCAGAACCGCCTGTGTTAGCAAGATATGCATATTGTGCACCTGATTCTTTCAAAGACAAACATTGTGCTTTGAAGTCACCCGGTTTCATAGAGTAAACGATGTTGTTGCCAACTTCGAAGCCAACCTCAGCCGCATAGCTTTCAGCCGCTTTTTTTGCAGCGTTCGGATACGGGTGGTTGTCCCCCATGAAAACAAACTTCGGTTTTGCAATGCCTTTTTCTTTAGCATCCGCAGCGGCCCATTGAATAACAGCGCGTGCGCCGTCAGAATAGCTCGGACCTGCAAAGAAGTTATAAGGGGCAGCTTTTTTCGTGTGCTCAGACTTACCAGTCGGATCCTGCAAGTGTGCAGAATAAGAAGCAGAATAATAAGGAATATGGTCACGGCTTACGAAGCCAACCAAAGCTTCCGTATCTGCTGTGCCCCAGCCTTGAATTACTTTAACACCAGCAGATTTCCATTTCTTATATTGACCAATTGCTTGTGGCGCTTTGTAGCCATAATCAACCGTATCCAGATCGATTTGCATACCAGCAATACCGCCATGGGCATTGATATAAGCTGCAGCATCTTTTTTACCTTCGGTAAAAGGAATAGAAACACTTGCAGTCGGTCCGGTCAAATCTGCCAAGTTGGCGATAAGTATTTTGTCTGCTGCCAATGCTGAACCCGCAAAAGCCATTGCAGTTGTTGTGGCCAAAAGGCCGGTAAATAATTTGCGCATATAATGCGTCTCCCTTGGTTAAGTTACCTTCCTGTGAGGTGATCCGGGGCGATTTATTATTTTATTTCGCCCCACATATTCGTTTTTCGCGAATTAGTAAGAGAACGGATAGAGCTTCCAATAAGCTTTAATCATCCGCCAGCGGTGTGCCAATCCATCCGGTTCAAAGATGAGGAACAGAACGATTGATGCACCAATAACCATTTCTTTCAGGAAGTTAATCCCTTCCGTAATGGCTGCAATATTCCCCCAAGATGTTGAGGTAATAAGACCTGCCGCTTCTTGCATGACTTCCGGCAACAACACCATAAAGGCTGTTCCCATCAAAGAGCCCATGACACTGCCCAGACCACCGATAATAATCATACCGATGAATTGGATAGACAGAAGCAGGTTAAAACTTTCTACAGATACATATTCAAGATAGTGGGCAAACAAGGCACCTGCGATCCCGGCATAGAAAGAAGAAATCCCGAAAGATAAAACGCGATACCATGTCAGATTAATGCCCATGACTTCAGCCGACAGATAGTGGTCGCGTACCGCCACAAAAGCACGGCCATCACGCGAACGCATCAGGTTTGCCGCGATGATATACATAACAACCATGTAGGCCAGAACCACATAGTAATATTTACGATCACCAGAAAGCACATAACCGAACAGTTCAAACGGATTGGCCAAAGCGCCTGCCGCCCCACCTGTAAACCAGTCTGCACGTGAAAAGAAATCTTCCAAAATAAACTGGGACGCCAAGGTCGCAATCGCAAGATAAAGACCTTTGATACGCGCGGCCGGCAAACCGAAGATCATGCCAATCGCCATGGTCAAGACGCCCGCCAGCGGTATGGAGAAAAAGACCGGAATGGCGAAATCGTTATTCATCCAGGCAGAAGCAAACGCACCAAAGCCAAAGAAGGCAGCATGTCCCAACGAAATTTGCCCGGTAAAGCCGACAAGAATATTCAGACCCAAGGCCCCGATTGACATATACCCAATCTGGATCATCAAGGTTAGAATTGCCGGGCTAATAAAGCTGAAGTCACCAATTTGCAACGGCGCAATGATACAAAGGATCACGCCCAAAATCGCAAAGTTACGAGACATCGGGGTCGGAAAGATGGTTGTGTCTTTCTCGTAAGTGGTGCGGAATTCACCGCAACGCATCATGTTATAACCAGCCATCTATTTATACTCGCTCAATATCTTTTGTGCCAAACAGGCCGTATGGTTTGATCATCAAAATGATAACCAGAACGTAAAACGGTGCGATGGTGTACATGTTCCCAACCTGGAACCATTGCCCATCTGCATATTCTGCAAAGTTTTCCAACAGGCCAATGATAACCCCGCCGACAATCGCGCCGATGATGGAGTCAAGCCCACCCAAAATAACCGCCGGGAACACTTTAATCCCGATGAAGGCCAAGCTATCGGACACGCCGTTGACTATCCCGATCACGATACCGGCAACCGCCGAGACAACCGCTGAAATCGCCCAAGCCATGGCAAATACGTTTTTCACGGAAATCCCCAAGGATTGCGCCACTTGTTGGTCAAAGGCAGTGGCACGCATGGCGAGGCCGTGTTTGGAAGATTTGAAGAACCATGCAAAGCCGATCATGATGAAGAGGGATATAAACAAACTCATCACATAAGCGGTTTGAATCTGCATCCCGAACACTTCAATGGTTTGCACATCAAACACTTTCGGGAAAGGCTGGACGTTCACCCCAAATATCCATTTCATCGCGGCTTGGAAAAATAACGACAACCCAATGGTCACCATGATGACAGAGATAATCGGTTCCCCGATCATCGGGCGCAAAACCACTGTTTGCAGGACGATACCAAAGACCGTCATGAACGCGAGGGTAAAGAGGAAGCCGACAACAAAGGGCAATTCCCATGTGGTCAAGAACCACCAGCACACCCACGCACCAATCAACAGGAATTCCCCTTGGGCGAAGTTTACAATTTGTGTGGATTTATAAATCAGAACGAAGCACATCGCGACAACCCCATAAAGGGCACCGATGATCAAACCGTTCATCAATAGCTGAGTAAGTAGATCCCAGTTCATATCTTTATCATCTCCCCTATTCAGCCGCAGCTTTTGTTTTTGCCAGGTTCGCACCGTCCATCGTCTCGACCACAAGGTCGGTCACGATGCGCGATTTGGAACCATCTTGGAATGTAATCAACGTATCAATATGCACCTCAGGCGCATCGTCATAGATCGCGTCGATAATCTCACCATATTTTTCAGCAACGACTTTACGGCGTACTTTTCTTGTACGTGTCAATTCGCCATCATCGGCATCCAGCTCTTTGTACAACAGGACAAATTTCTGAATTTTTTGTGCCTCAGGCAATGTTTCATTCACTTTTTCGATTTCCGCTTTTACTTGCGCATAGACTTGCGGCAAGGCAGAAATATTGGTGTAGTTGGTAAAGGCGATTTGATTTTGTTCACACCATTTGGACACGATGGAGAAACGAATACAAATCAACGCCGCCAGATACTCACGGTCTTTCCCCAAAATCACAGCTTCCGCCACATAAGGGGAGAACTTGAGTTTGTTTTCAATAAACTGGGGTGAGAAACGAATACCATTTGACGTTTCCGCCAAATCCTTAATCCGGTCGATCACCACCAGATGGCCGTTTTCTTTTTTGAAGTAACCAGCATCACCGGTCCACATCCAACCATCACGGACATCCTCTTTCGTGGCTTCTTCATTTTTATAGTAGCCGAGGAACATGCCGGTATTGCGCGATACAATCTCGCCCACGCCTTCTTCATCCGGATTTTCAATCTTAATCTCTGAATTCTTAAACGGGAAACCGACGCTATCAAAGTCAATATCATCGCCACGGTGAATGGTATAAGCCCCCGCCATTTCTGTTTGACCATAAAGCTGTTTCAACGGCACACCCATGGCAAGGAAGAAACGGAACGTATCCGGCCCCATCGCAGCCCCACCTGTTGCCGCAGAACGAAGATTGGTAAAGCCCAAACGGTCACGCAGTGCGCGGAACAAAATAAAATCCGCCAACTTGGAACGACGCCCTTGGTCCAGCGCTTCCATGCCCAGCTTCATGCCCCATGCAAACATTTTTTGCTTAAACTTGGTGGCATCCATCATGCGCGCACGCACGTCAGCGGCGATATTTTCCCACACACGCGGGGCCAACAGAACGAAGCTCGGCCCAATTTCGCGTAAATCCGCCATCATGGTTTCCGGTTCTTCAACAAAGTTGACGATGACACGGGCGATCAACGCCTGAGACACCACATACATTTGTTCCATAATCCATGGCAGCGGCAGAACAGAAACGTAATTATCGCCCGGTTGCTTTTCATCGGCTTCCAGATAGGCAACCGTATGTTCCAAAAACGGACCGGATTGCAACATGGTCAATTTCGGATTGGATGTTGTGCCTGATGTTGTGCACAAAATGGCAACGTCATCCGCCTGACCTTTTTCAATCATCTCATCATACATGTTGGGATTTTTTCCCAACGCTGCACGAGCCATTTCTTTAACTGTTTCATGATCCATCAAACGCGGATCATCATATTTACGCATGCCGCGCGGATCGCAATAAATGATATGCTTGATTGATGTAACGTCTTCCAGTTCAAGCAGCTTGTCGACCTGCTCTTCATCTTCGGCAATGACGATTTTAGTTTCAGCATAATTGATCAGGTAAGAAGCTTCCGGCCCCAAGGAATCTTCATAAATCCCCATAGACATGGACCCAATGGCTTGCGCTGCCACTTCACCCCAAACCCATTCAGGGCGGTTCTTACCCAACAGGCCGACTGTATCGCCACGACCACAGCCCAACAGATGCATACCGACAGACAGAAGTTTCACTTCTTCATGGTAATCGGCCCATGTGTATTCGTTCCAGATGCCGTATTCTTTTTCACGCATCGCCACGTCATTGGGCCAGTTTTGTGCATTGTAGCGCAAAATTTTCGGGAAGGTGTTATGCACCTTGATATCGCAATAATTATTCATCTTAAGCGACCTCGCCTTCTGCTTCTTCGTCAGTTTCTTCACCCAGATAGGCACGCTTCACATAATCGTTGGCCATGATTTCATGGGGCAACCCTTCGGCAATATTTTTACCAAAATCCAACACCATGACACGTTCGGAAATATCCATAACAACGCCCATATCGTGCTCGATCATAATGACGGTCATGCCCCACTCTTCATTGAGATCAACGATATAGCGTGCCATATCTTCTTTTTCTTCAAGGTTCATGCCCGCCATAGGTTCATCCAGCAAAATCAGGTCGGGGCGCAGTGCAACCGCACGGGCCAACTCAACACGTTTGCGCAAACCATAAGACAGCGTTCCTGCAACGGATTTACGAATATGGGAAATTTCCAGAAAATCGATAATATCTTCAGCGTAACGACGATGTTCTAATTCTTCTTTTTGCGCCCCACCAAACCAGTACAGGCCACCAGTCAGGAAATTATTTTTCATCAAGTGGTGACGACCAACCATGATATTGTCGAGAACGGTCATATGGGCGAAAAGCGCCAGATTCTGGAACGTCCGACCCATGCCCATTTCAGCGCGATGGTTCGGCGTCATTTTCGTGACTTCTTTATCGTTAAACTTAATAGAACCTTCCTGCGGCGTATAACGCCCGGAAATACAGTTCAGGAGTGACGTCTTACCCGCACCATTTGGTCCGATAATAGAAAACAGTTCACCTTTTTTCACGCCGAAGCTGACATTACTCAATGCACGCACACCGCCAAATCGCAATGAAATGTCATTGACTTCCAAAATGGGCGATTGCCCTGTCATGTATATTCTCCCCGTTGTGCAGCCCGTTAAAAGCCGATTTCTTTGTTTACTTTTCGCGTGAAGCCTAACACTTTAAAAAGTTTCTGACGAAACAAATCATGCTAAAGCGACACCGCTTGTCTTTTTTTGCGACCATCAAAGGCTACTCTAAAACTGTGAAGCGTCAATGCTGAGACATTCAAGAAGCGGATAAATATTGTAAAGGAATGTAAATTCAGCCCCGTTCCCCATCAGATTTATGTAGCCTGATGATAATAAAGAGATGAGAAAACCCATGGCTAGCATCAAAAAAATAGAACAAAAACAAATAGAAAAGCCCAAAAACGCACCCGATCTTGATGGGCAATCCTGGGCATTTTTACAAACCGGATTGGAACATTTGGACGATGGCTTTTCCGTATATGATTCTGATTTAAAGTTGGTGGCATGGAATTCAAAGTTCTTTGAACTGACGGATTTTCCCATGGAACAATTCGGCTACTACGGCGCACCTTTCGAAGATTTTATCAAATTCAATGCCGAACGCGGCGAATACGGTCAATACCCCGTACGCGATATTGTGGAAGATCGTGTCAAGGAAGCCAAAAAGTTTCTCCCTCATATGTTTGAGCGCGAACGACCCAACGGAACCATATTGGAAGTACGCGGCAATCCCATTCCCGGCGGTGGATTCGTGACCGTCTATAAAGACATCACCCAACGCAAAAAAGCGGAAATCGCCCTAAGAAAAGCCAATGATGAACTGGAAGCGCGCGTCCAGCAACGCACAGCTGAGTTAAAAAATGCCCTCGATGCCTTGCGTGTCTCAGAAGAACGTATTTTACTGATTGCCAACACCGTACCCGCCTTGATTGGGTACGTAAATGCCGATCTCACCTACGCTTTTGCCAATAAGCAGTATCAACAATGGTTTGGACGCTCCCCCGAAGATATCGTCGGGCGCACTGCACAGGAAGTACTTGGGACCAAAGTATATCGTGAACATCAGCCTTGCATTCGCGCTGCCTTAAATGGAGAACGCGCCTCACGCGAGTTCACCCTGCAAATTCAAGATGGTCGCGAAGCCCATGTGCTCGTGTCTTTCATCCCGCATATTACCGAACAAAAAGAAGTTCTCGGCTATTTCGTCTTGGGCCAAGATGTCACCGATGTACGTGATGCCGAATTCAAATTCCGCCAAGCACAAAAAATGGAAGCCATTGGTCAATTGACGGGAGGGCTATCCCACGACTTCAACAATCTGCTGACCATTATTGTCGGTAATCTCTCTGTTCTAGAAGAAGAAAGTGAAGATGATCCGGCCTTGATGGACATGGTTTCCCCTGCCCTTGATGCAGCACGGCGCGGCGCAGAACTGGTAAAACAATTGCTCGCCTTTGCCAGACGCCAACCCCTCAAACCACGCATCAGCCATGCAGGTAAACTGATAGAAGGCATGCAAGACCTGTTGCAACGCGCCCTTGGCTCCCAAGTGGAAATGAATCTGCGCATCAATGACAACATTTGGCCGGTGATGATTGATCCGCACCAATTGGAAAACGCAATTCTCAACCTCGTCATCAATGCGCGCGATGCCATGAACGGTGTCGGGGTGTTAAAAATATATGCTGAAAACGTCACCCTGAAAAAAGTTTTCTCAGACCGCAACGTTGACCTGACACCGGGGGATTATGTAGTTCTGTCCGTACGCGATAACGGCACCGGCATGTCACCGGAAATTATGGAACGTATTTTTGAACCGTTCTTCACCACCAAAGAAAAAGGGCCTAATAGTGGTCTTGGCTTATCCATGATCTACGGATTTGTGCGTCAATCTCAAGGCTATGTGCAAGTCGATAGCACACCGGGTGAAGGCACGGTCTTTCGCATTGTCTTACCGCGCAGCACAGAAACCCAAACATTCGAAGCACCTGCCAAGCGCAACAGCAACGTTCCACTGGGGACAGAACGTGTCTTACTGGTGGAAGATGACCCGGGCGTGCGCGCCTTTGCCGCCAATAGTCTAAAACGATTGGGTTACGATGTGATTGCGGCAAGCGACGGGCATGAAGCCCTTGGCATTTTAGATTTGGACGAAGACTTCGACCTTTTATTTTCCGATATTGAAATGCCCGGTGGTCTCAATGGGATTGATCTGGCTCAAAAAGTACGAGAGAAGTTACCTAATTTACCCATATTATTTATGTCTGGATACCCTGACAAAGTGATGGATCAAACAGGTCTTTTTCAAGGCGAACTGGATTTGATTGCCAAACCGTTTGAACGTTTGGAACTTGCCAACCGCATTCGCAAAGCGTTGGACAAAAAGCATTGATTTAAATCCCGTTTTTCAACTATCCCCCAACCGAAAAGTCGGGTAATATTTAAAAAACAATATATACGGACAGGGACGAAATGACGGATACAGGCCACATTCTTGTTGTTGATGACGAGCCACACATTTGCGCGTTGGTCGAACGTTGCCTGACAGGTGTCGGCTTTCGCGCCTCATCTGCCTCCAGCGGTGTTGAAATGAAAAAG
>JABXIC010000199.1 GCA_013373265.1 Methylocystaceae bacterium
AAACCAACCCTTTCAAGGTGTATCTGGTACAGCATCAGGTAACAGTGCCGTTACAGTCCTGAACCCGCAACAAATTGCCGGGTTGGCTGGTAATACAGTTGCTGCTTTACCAGGATCAGAAAATCTGTTGCCGCCGTCTGTTCAAAATGCTGTCAGTGGGGGTGAAAATGGACAGCAACAAAATATCCCATCGCCTGACGTTCAGATTGATCAAGATACAGCGGATGCCTTGCAGGACAGTTTTGAAAACGTTGTAACTGTTCAAAATAATTTGGTTCAATCTGCAAATCTGGCACAAAATTCGTTAAAAAGTCTTGAGGCAAAAGCTGATGAAATAAGTGTCTCTATCGTAAAGAGTATTCAAGAAGAATATTCTGTTTATACAGATTATGCTGCTACTATTTCTAGTGTGGCAACTGCGACTACCGCTTATACAATAACCGCTAAAAACCTAGAAACATTGGCTGCTGAAAAATCTGGTGTTTCAACCATTGAGTCTGCTGCAGGTACTATTTCTGCCGACTGGAATGCCACAACGACCAATGATATTGAATTTAGTGTTGATAACGTGATGGAAGCCTATGCGACTGCCAATGCAATCGGTAGTGTTGCTGCGGGGGTGACCGCTTTTGCTGAAGTTGTTGCAAATTCAATAGGTTCGTTAGTAGAACCCGCAGCCGCAGTGGGAGCTTTGCAGTCAGCGCAAACACTGTTAGGCGATGCTTTAGGCGAAACCGCAAATATTATTGATGCAATGACGAATGCGTTGGACACAACGTCTACTTCACCGTATCAAAATTTATCGGTCCAAGAACGAATGGTACAGGCTGTAATTCAGGCTGCCAAGGACGTGAAGGACGCTGATGGGACGGATGCGAACGCTATTCTTGCTGCTCGAAATGCCATTTTGGGCAAAGATTTAAGCGGTAACCTTGTGAGCGGTGGCGTAGATTTTGTTGTAAACGGCGTCACCTATAAATTTTTGGGTCTGCAAACTGAATTAAATCAGGCACTCACAAGTTTTGGAACTCCAAATGCCCTGACCAATTTGGATGGCTACATAGCTGATTTGAATACTCTTTTTACCGCTATGAAGGATGTCGATTTTACAACAGATGACGCAGGGGCAAGCAAGTTGACGGCTTGGAATGCTTTTGTTGATGAAATGATTACCTTGACAGAATCTGCGAATACGGCAGCGACTAATGCAAAGGAGGTAATCAATGCCACAGATATGACATCAATGGACGATTCCGCAACGGCAGCATCTACTGCCATGCAGGATGCATCAGCTAGAATTTTTTCATCTGCGTTTAATGATTTGAAAGAAGATATAACCGGTTTGGTGTCTGGTGAAGCACCAAGCCAAGTTATTCTTGTGTTGGGTAATATCAAAAGCAAGGCGCTGGAAGCCGCGACTGAGAATCAATCAGGTAAAGAGGTCGTCGTTGATCACTTTGATCCAACCACAGTCGTGTCTAAAGAAAACGCGCTTGCTGGTGTGCACGTTACCCAAGCAGATTTAGATGAAGCAAATAAGACAATTTCATCAGCAAAAGTTCTTGTGGAAACTGCCAAATCTAGACTGACTGATGCGCAAAATGCGTACAGTTCTTCGGCATCGGACTTGGAGGCAGCTTCGCTTAAAGTTCGTGATGTGTCGATACAATACAAACCTGTTCTTGCGCAAAAAGAAGTTTATTTAAGTGGTCGGGAAGAGATCAATAATGGGACCCTTTACAATGGTACAGATCCATATAATTCAGAAGACGGGAGCGGGATTGACGGTTTAAAGGAAGCAATAGATTTTTTAGATGAAAAAGAAGATGAACTTGCCACGTTATTGCTTCCTGAAGGAGCTTATCAAACTGCAATTGATACTTTAAAAACTGATCCGACCAATGCTGAAAAAGTTGCAGCTGTTTTGCTGCAAGAGCAGGAAAAAGGTGCGTTGGAAGTCATCATTACCTATGCCAAGGAACTGGTGACGGTGTGGCAGGATGCTTATGATCAAGCTAATGCATTGGTGGAAACCTATACCGAACAATTAAATACGCTGGAACCGATCTGGAATGCGGCACAAACGGCGGAATCTGATGCACGCAGTGAATTGCTGGATGATTTGTCTGATTTGATTGCAGCTCAGAAAAATGTATCAACACAAAATCAATATCTTTCTGTTGTGCAAAATGAATTAGACCAATTAGAAAACAGAGCGGAAAAAGAAGCCATTGAAGACCTGAATGATGTGCTTGGCGATGCTCGTACCCAATTGGATGTGGCTTTAGCACAAGCGACGCTTGCAGCACAGAAAGCGCAAGCCGCTGCAGCAGAAGTTGCAAATGCTAAGCTTGCAGATGATGCATCCAGTTATTTGAGCAATGCGCAAACTCTTAAAGGTGAGGCTGATGATGCGGTTAAGGCTGCGAATGCTGCTTACAATGAGTTAATGACTGATTATGCGCGTGCACTTGCAATACGCGATTATCTTCGACCACCAGCAGGTCTTGAAACAACAATTGGTAATATCGAACAGCAGATCAATTCTGTTTTAAGTGCGGTGAATGAAGCAAAATTACAGGCTGCTTCTGTTGCTGGATCTGTTGCCGTTATTCAGGCCATCGTCGATGGTGATGCTGCAGCACAAGCTGCTGCGGAAAGTGCCTCTGCAGCTAATCAAGCTGCTGCTGATGCGCAGTCAATTGAGGCTGCTCTTGGAAAAGCTCAAGCGGCACAAAACGAAATCTCTTCCGGGGCTGAGATTGCGCAGAATTATAATGATAATGCACGCTTGATTGCACAAAAGGCAGCTGGAACGTCTGCGGAAAATACTGCCGTGAGCAACGCAGATAATGTTGAGACGGGGTACCTGACTATTCAAGCCAAGCAAAGTTTGGTTTCAGCAGAACTTCAGGCTGTAGAGGATGCAAAAATCGCTGGTGATTTAACAGCAGCGCGTGCACATGCTGATAATGCACAAAATTTAGCTGTCGATGTAAAAGCGTTGCTAGATGGTGGCACATTGAGCGATGGCACGACCAATGTGACAGGTCTAGTTGTTGGTAATCAAACGACGGGGAAAGCGGTCATTGCGGCTTTAGAAAGTTCTTTTGGTACCAAAAACGGCGCGACACGAACGGGTATTGTTGATTCCATCCACACACTAAAACTAAGTTCAGATTCTCAATACATAATTGCAAATAAAATCGAGAATGATACGAATGATCCAAATGTGGAAAGCATTACCGAATTATTCTCGGTTGGTGCAGGTGAATCAATCGTAGCTAAAATCTTGACGAAGGCGGTCGATGCACAGGAAATTGCAGAATTTGAAAGCCAGTCCGGAACAGCCTATACATCCATATTTGAAAAAATTGTATCGCTTAAATCTGAAAGCGCAAACGCGTTAGCAACGACACAAACAGCACAAACAAACGCCATTCAATTGACAACTGATGCAACGCAACTTGTTGCGGATGCGCGTTCTGTTTTGAATGCCAGCCAGTTATCTGGTGCTGATTACACGACATATTCAGACAAGGTGTCTGTTATGGGCAATGGCGTCGGTATAATTACGATAGACGAAGGTGCGGTTTCTGCCAATGTTCAGCGCATCAGTCAGATCGATGATGCAATCCGTTTATATAAAGAGCTTTGGGAAAACCGCATTAAAACACAAATTCAGGAGAATGCTGATCGTGTTGCGGCACAAACAGCAGCCGACCAAGCAGCCACTGATGCCAGTAACGCTGCGGCAGAACGTACAGCACAAAAAGCCGCTGATGATGAAGCTGCAACAACGCAGGCACAAGGATTTGAAACGACAGCTGCGCAACAAAAAGCATTGGCTGAAACAGCTTTAGCTAACGCGCAGGAAGCGGTCATCAATGGTGATGAGGCCTCAGCGCAAACTTATCTCGACCTTGTTCAAAAATATGCCAGTGCTTCCCAAGCCGCTGCACAAGCGGCGTCGAATGCGGCTGCGGGACATGGTGTGACAGCAGAAACGGCAGCCGAGAATGCACGTGATAGCGGTGTTGCGGCTCAAGGCTATTTGGGGGATGCTAAAGCGGCGGTTACTGCGGCTGCAGATTCTGCGGCTTCGGCGAATAACTGGCGCAGTGGTTCAGCGACGCAAGCTGCCTTACAAGCCACAAGTGATAAAGATGAAGCTGTCACCAACGAAAGCAATGCACGGACAAATTTAACCAACGCTACAACGTCTCTGGATAATGCCCGCACAGCAGTTTCTGATGCAGAAATTAAAGCGGCATCGGCCCAAGCGGCTTATAATAGTCTGGTTGATGCTAAAAAGGCTGCTGCCGATAAAGCAGCGGCTATTTTGGCAGAGGTTGGATCAGATAGTCCAATTTATCAAGCATGGGCATCTGCTGCAGAAGCAGCAAGTGATGCAGCCGATAGTGCCTTGAGCGCATCCCAAGATGCCGCACAAGCACTAACAGATGCCAATAGTCGCTTGTCTGTTGTGCAATCGTCTTATGATCGGGCATTAGAGGCGGCAACAAATGCGTCCGAGCAACTGGCCGACGCGGTCAGTAATGAAGCATATGCGTCTTCTTTAGAAGACCTGGGGCGTGCGGTGTCTGAGGCGCAGGTTGATAACAGCCTGAGTTCAGCACAATCATCTTTGGATACGGCACTGACTAATCTTGCCAGTGAAAAAATCACTGTTGAGCAAAAAGCAGCTTTGGCGGCACAGCATGCCCAAGATGATGCTAACTTTGATGCTGACATCGTTCAAAATGCCTATGATGATCCCAATAGTACCAATGATGCTGTTGGTTCTTTGGCTGATGCGCAAACGGCAAAAGCAAGTGCGGACGCGGCTTTGGTTGTGGCCCAAAACGCACTGGCTAAATATTATGTAGACCTGAGTGTGATCAAAAGCGCCAATGATCCTAATGTCGCTATCGATGGGGGCAGTATCGTTGATTTTGCTTCTTATACAAATCAGGACTGGGTCCGTATTGATGATTCCACGGTTATTTCCGGTTCGACTTACGATAAATATGTTGCAGCACAAGCCAGCATCGAACTGGCCTCTAAAAAAGCGGATCAAGCAGCAGATGCCTTGCAAACTGT
>JABXIC010000073.1 GCA_013373265.1 Methylocystaceae bacterium
ATCAACGATTTCATCAACCACCAGCCCCATGGAATGATCTTTATCAGTAAAGACCAGAACAGGTTGGCGACCTTCTTCTTTCCAGACGTGTTCCGGATCAATTGGAATAAGTGGCATCAATTGACCGCGATATTGAACAACCGGATTTTTGCCGGAATATTCAATTTTCGTTACATCAACTTCTTCCAAACGCGCCACAAGAGCAAGCGGAACAGCTTTAAGTTCATCACCACCAGCGTGGAAGACAAGAATGGAAGTCGTTTCACCACTCGCACTTGTGGCAACGTTGGTCCCTTGCGCTTCATTACCCATGGCAACTTCACCCGTTGTGGCAGCAATACCGTTGGGATCAAGGATCATGATCACGCTACCGTCGCCCAAGATGGTATTACCTGAGAACAACGAAATATGACGCAAGATCGGTGCAACAGGTTTCACAACGATTTCTTCTGTATCGAAGACGCGGTCAACGATAATACCGAATGTATAAGTCCCCACCTGTGTCACAACGATAAACAACTCATCATTTTCAAGATCAACTTTGCGCTCACCCAATGACAGATGGTCATGCAAAGATACCAGCGGCAACAAACGATTGCGCAAGCGCAGGATCGGCGCATCATTGATCATCTCGATAGAGTTTTCTGAGATAGAAGACGTACGCACCAGTTCCAACACACTGATTTGTGGAATAGCAAAACGTTCGCCAGAACATTCCACAACGAGGGCAGACACAATCGCCAACGTAAGTGGAATTTTAATGGTAAAGGTCGACCCTTTATTTTCAACAGATTTCAGTTCGATCGTACCACCGATTTTCTCGATGTTGGTACGCACCACATCCATCCCCACACCACGACCAGAAACAGAGGTGACTTTTTGTGCCGTAGAAAAACCAGCGCGGAAAATAAACTGATGAATTTGCTGATCTGACATGGCTTCCAGATCACTTTCGCTAGCAAGGCCATTTTCAACAATTTTTTCGCGGATACGATCTGTGTTCAACCCTTTACCATCATCTGAGATTTGAATGATGATGTGACCACCTTCATGGAAGGCGTTCAAGGTGACAGACCCGACAGCCGGTTTGCCAAGGGCAAGACGATCATCAGGCATTTCAAGACCATGGTCCGCAGAGTTACGCACCATATGCGTCAACGGATCTTTAATCAATTCCAGAACTTGACGGTCAAGTTCAGTTTCCGCACCAATCATTTGTAGATCGATTTTCTTGCCCGATTCAACGGACAAATCACGAACGATACGCGGCAATTTGGCCCATGCATTCCCGATCGGCTGCATGCGGGTTTTCATCACGCCTTCTTGCAGGTCAGATGTAATATGGCTCAAACGCTGTAACGGCACTTTAAAGACACTATCGTCAGAACCACGCACCATTTGCAAAAGCTGGTTACGTGTCAAAACAAGTTCAGACACCAAGGTCATCAAGTTTTCCAGCAGTTCCACATTTACGCGGATTGTTTGGTTGGCAACTGACGTTTCTTTGGCACCGCTCGCAGGCTTTTTCGGTTCTGCTTTGGCAGGGGGAGCCGCTTTTTTAGGTTCTTCCTTCGGTGCTGCAGGCACTTGCGGGGCCGGAGCCGGTGTTTCAGCCGCTGGCGCAGGTGCAGCGCTTGCCTTTTCAGCTTCCATCTCCGCTTTCATTTGCGCATCAAGTTCTTCCTGAGAAGCCCCGACGACACCTTGGGCCAAAGCCTCTTCAACTTCTGCCAGCAAATCAGCCGCGACAGGGAAGCCACGTTCATCCAACATCGGGCCGCCTGATGGCGCAGCCGCTGGTGCCGCCTCAACCGGTGCCTCAGCAGCGGCAGGTGCAGCAGGTGCGGCATCTTCAACAGAACGACCTTCTGCCATAGCATTCAGTTCATCAATAAGCTCTTGATCGTTACCCTCGGGTTCAGATTCTGTTTCTTCAAGCGTTTGCAGCAACTCTTTAATGGTATCGATGGCATGCAGAATTAACGTCACCGCTTTTGGCGTAACTTCCAACGTTCCTTCACGGAATTTACCGAGAACGTTTTCACCTGCATGTGCAACTTTTTCCAGACGCGGCAACCCTAAGAATCCGCAAGTCCCCTTAATGGTGTGCATCAAACGGAAAATGTTAGATAAAATCTCAACATCGTTGGGGTTTTGTTCAAACTTCACCAACTCAGAGTCAAGAACCATCAAGCTCTCTGACGTTTCCGTGATAAATTCACTTAGGAGATCATCCATGACCACACCTTTCTTTTTTCAAATTCCGTTGCCGCACAAGAGAATTTGCCTGGCTAAACGTACTAACACGACTATTTAAAATAATTTCTACCTGAAAAATTGCTGAAATAAAAAGGAAAAACGACTTCATTTCGAAATGGTAACATTTTTTTCATTTTAGTTTAGTAATGAAACTAATATATTGCCGCAACGCACAAAACTTGAAAACCGCACCCTCCTTGGGTTTTAAATTTCTAAAGGAATAATTGCAGCAATTTGGACGCAATCAGCCTGCGGACAAAATAATTCAAAATCCAACCCTAAATCATCAGCCAATCGCGCCATAAAAAAGGCCTGAACGGTCCGTGCCGTCAACGAATCACAGTTTGCCTTGGCATCAATTGCGTTTTGAATATCATCGCGCACATGTGCTTTTTGCCCTTCACACACAAGCGCCACGCCTAATCCTTCTGGTAAAATCGCTTGGCTTAATGTCATTGTTCCCCCCCGAGGCAAACAATCAATCCCCAACATAACCAGATTAAGGATTACCTTGATGACATCTTTAGGGACGCGATTTTCTTGATCTTTCCAGGGTAAATCCGTTTGCACAGGCCAATGCAGCGTAATATGTTTTTCCAAAAAGCCCTGAGCCAACTTGCGGCCTTGATCCATAGACAATTGTCCGCTACCACCGCCGGATAAGCCAAAGGCCATACGGAAAAACTCCAACCGGTTAGAGGCTTGCTCTGCACTTTGGCCAATCATTTGCGTTGCTTCAGCCATGACCGGGCTGTTTTCTTCACCAATCAGCTCTAATCCATGATTTACTGCCCCCACCGGGCCGACCAAATCATGACAAAGACGCGAACATAAAAGTTCTGCTACTCTCATATCGACTTGCACACCCATGGAAATTTTATCCTTCTTTTGCTAAATTGGTCTAGAATGAAGACCTTAAAAGAAAAGCGAACCGAACAGAATGTCAACAGAAACAGCAAAACCCATTCGATTAGGCGGCGTCCTCTATGCGGCAGACACGCCCGAACGTGACGCATTGCGTGACTTTGCGCATGATTTACAAAAACGCGGCTGGCACGTTGCAGGCTTGGTTCAGCAAAATGCCCTTGATGAAAACGGTGATAAAATCGGGCTCGATGCCATTGACCTGCAAACCGGAGAACATCTTCCCCTTGCACGACCTAGTAAGGAAGACCGAGAAACTGGCACCTGTGGTTTTGACGTTGGTAAATTGACAGAGACATCCACTGTCTTGCGTCGCGCCATTCAAGATCAAGCGGACCTACTTGTGATTGAAAAATTTGGAGAACGAGAACAAGATGGGCGCGGTCTTGCCGATGAAATTGTTGGCGCTGCAATGGCGGGCATTCCCACTCTGGTTGCTGTCCCGGCCAGCGCGTTAGAAACCTGGAATGATTTTACCGGTCGTCTGGGCACTTTGATCCCTCACGAAAGGGACTCCTTATGGCAATGGTGGCCCAAATGGAATTTATATAAGGAACTCGCCTTAAATGTTGATGACGTACCCGTCAACAACATCATCATGGGTAAAAACGTCATTTTGGTAGAAGGCCCCCACGGTTGTGGCGTCACCACAAACCCATTGAGGCAAAGCGATATCACAACAGATATGTCCATAAGTTTAAAACAATTGGCATTAGAAATCCAAAACCGCCAGGCTCCACTTAAACATGCACTTAGCATTGCGGCCATTCTTGCTCACTATAACCACTATGATCTGGAAGGGCCGGACAACAGCGGCCTTGCCCATTTTGAAAAAACAGACAACAACGTGTTGGTTGTCGGTAACTTCCCCACCGACAAGGCATATTCAAACAACAGTCACTCAATTGCAACACCGGAAGCCTTACAGCATTTGATTGAGCATGCTTATGAGGGTGTCATCTTGCCTTCCCATACCTTTGGGGATGGTTTATTGCCCACATTGTTACGCACCAAAGCCATGGCAGAAGCTGTCCTTGTCGGGCCTGAAACCCCCATGGCAACAGCCTTGTTTGATTATGGAATCGATGTCCTTAGCGGACGCATCATCACTGACCCTGAACAGGCCAAAGAAATCGTTAAACAAGATGGCACGCTAAAAGATTTAAAAGCCGCAAGCCGATATATCACCTTGCAGAAATAACCTTATCTCTTGAATTTAGATAAAACAGCTTGGGAAATCTGACGTGCCGTCTCGACGTCTGCGTTCTTGTCAAACCCCAATTGGATGGCTTTATTGAGTGGACTCAACAACAACAAATCCTGACTCCTCGGTTGTCCCCCGGAATTGCGCAGATTATTGACGATATGCAGCAACACCTGACACAAATCAGAGACATGATCATATTCTGTCCCGCCCAAACGGCGGTTTGCATCTTCAGAAGAATAACGTAAACGATCAAGGCACAGGCGCGACGTCGCATCAACTTCACCTTTGGCCAAGCGCGGCTCTAAAATACTCACCAATTCATCAATATCCTCGGCGTGGGATTCCAGCGCTTTGGTATTTACATTTTGAATGGCGGCATCAACCATGGCTTGCACGTCTTCTACAGACCCTTCATTCAATGCACGTGCTTTTAGGGTATTGGGTGGCACAAACTTTTCGGCATTGGCTTCTTTCTGTGATTTCGCCTGACGGGTTGGACCGACATAATCCCCTGTCACCACAAAAGGTTTACGTTCGTATATCAAACGACCAACACGACGCATCAATGTCTGAACGTCAAACGGCTTGTTCAGCAAATCGTCGGCACCGGCCTGAATGACTTTTTTGACAAGTTCCGGCGTCGGATTGGAAGTCAGCGCCGACACCACAAGAAACGGATTATTGCCAACTTTATGGTGGCGTAAATCATTTACAAATTCAGTAAAATCACCATCAGGCAATTCGGTTTCCGAAATCAGAAGTTCCGGCATTTCCACTTCAAAACTTTGCCGAACAAATGCCAAATTATGGCCTGTCAGAATTTTACGAAAGCCCGCTTTAATCAACGTTTGCTTCGCAACAGTACGTGCCCGGTGATCCGGATCAGCAATCACAACCGTCACTTCGTTAAAACGTTCTTGCGCCATATTCAACCCTTAATTTTATTGTTGCTTGTTTTGTATTTGATCATATTTATGGCACCTTTTTTAAATTTTGGACACAAAAAATTGCGACCTTTTAACAACACTATTCAAAGCAGTATTTGCCAATCAGTGCAGGATTATTTATAGATATTTCCTATGATTGCTCATTACACATTGAAGCACCTAAGATATTTTATTGCCGTGGCCAAATATAAACATTTTGGCCATGCTGCCGATGCCTGCTTTGTCACGCAACCAACGTTAAGTTCTGCCATCAAAGAACTTGAGGAAATCCTTGGCGTTCGACTCTTGGAACGGACCAAACGCAGCGTATTGGTCACCCCTATCGGCAATACGGTCCTTGAACGCGCGCGCACCATCATAAACGAGGCCGACAGTCTGGTCGAACTGGTGCAAATCCGACGCACCCCCCTGTGTGGTGAATTGCGTATGGGGGTCATTCCCACCATCGGACCGTTTCTTCTGCCGAAAATCATGACACAGATTCGCAAGAAATTTCCCGACCTTCAACTCTATCTGACAGAAGATACAACCGAACGCTTGCTCAGTTCCTTGCGGGAAGGCAATCAAGATTTATTAATCCTTGCCCTGCCTTATGAAAGTGATGGCATTGAGACGGATATCTTTATGCAAGACCCCTTTTATTGCGCCCTTCCCTTTGATCATCCTTTAACCAAAAAAACAGAAATCAAAAACGAAGATATCTTTGAAGAGAACCTATTACTCTTAGCAGAAGGGCATTGTTTAAGGGATCATGCACTGGCGGCCTGTTCTTGGCGCGGGGCACAAAATACGCGGGAATTTGCCGCAACCAGCTTGTCGACAATTGTGCAAATGGTATCCAACGGACTGGGCATTACCCTCTTGCCCAAAATGGCCATTGATGCCGGCATCACACAGGGCTGTGACCTGACAACAATTCCATTATCCAAAAGCAGCCCACCGCGCGACATTGGTCTTGTCTGGCGCAAAACATCAGGGCGCGTAGATGAATTTAAAATGTTGGGGCAGTTTATGAAGGAACTTTTTTAACATGGTTGGCTATTTCTTCCTCCTCTGCTTCTTGCAATTGATTGGTGAAGCCATTGTCTATTTGTTTGACCTGCCCATTCCCGGCCCTGTCATCGGCATGGCCTTGTTGCTGATCGGCTTGATCATCAAAAAAGGCCTGCCCGAAGGTTTGGATCAAAGCACAGGTACAATCTTGCGTTATTTATCCCTTCTCTTCGTCCCTGCGGGTGTGGGTGTTATCCAGCATTTTGAACTTATTCATGATGAATGGTTGCCCATCACCGTTTCCGTGGTATTTGCCACCTTATTGACCATTGCCTTCAGCGGCTTGCTCATGAAGCTGATGGATCGTGCCAATGGATAAGCTTTTCGACCTCTGGCATCATCTGGCCCATAGTCCACTTCTTGGTCTGTGTCTTACGCTTGGCTGTTTTGTGATCAGTGACTGGTTTTACAAAAAGTGCAAACTTTCCCCCTTGGCCAATCCGGTTTTATTATCTGTTGTGATGGTCTCGTTGATCTTGTGGCTCACCAAAACAAACTACCAAACTTATTTTGAAGGAGCGAAATATATCCATTTTCTCTTAGGTCCTGCCACCGTTGCCTTGGCCGTGCCACTTTATAAAAACCTTCATTACGTCAAAGCCTCTCTTCTTCCTATTGCCTTCACGATTCTGCTGGGTGGCCTTTTCGCAATTATCAGCGGTGTAGGCATTGCTGCCTTGCTGGGCGCGTCACAAACCACGCTTTTATCACTGGCCCCCAAGTCCGTGACCGCCCCTGTTGCCATGGGCCTGTCGGAAGTCATCGGCGGCACACCTTCATTGACCGCCGTTCTCGTCATCTTATGCGGGATCATTGGTGCAATTTTTGGCGGGGCTGTGTTGAGCCTAGTTGGCGTTAAAGACAAAAAAGCACGCGGCATCGCCATCGGCATTGCTTCCCATGGGATTGGAACCGCACGCAAGCTCACCATTGATGAAAAAACAGGTGCCTTTGCAGGCCTCGGCATGGGATTAAATGCGTTGGTCACAGCCATTGTGCTGCCATTGCTGATGCTGCTGTGGCGCACACTTGCGGGATAGTTTTTTATTTACATAACAGATTCAAAAGCATGAATTTCTTCATGGATCAATTGTCCTAATCGTTTCATGCCTTCTTCGACATTCTCGATAGAAGGCGGTGCGCCATAACAGATACGCACCGCATTGATCGGGGTACCGCGCCCCACATGAAAGGTACTGGCTGGCATGATCGAGACGTCACGTTCACGCGCGCGCATCACAAAGGTATCCGCCGTCCAAGGACTGGCTAACTTAAGCCAACTATGATAGGTATGATCTGTGGACATGATGTCTTGATCATCCAAATATTTCAACACGATCTCGCGTCGACGGGAGGCTTCTTCTCGATGCCACTCCATTTGTTGAAAAGCCGTACCGTCTTCCACCCAACGGCTAATAATTTCAACGTTGAGCGGCGCGGCCATCCAACTGCTCAAACGTACACAAGCAGCAACTGTTTTAACCTTTCTTTCCGGCGCGAGCACAAAACCAACACGCAGTCCGGGGCTCACACATTTGGATGAGCCATTTAAATAATACGTCTGTTCTGGCAACATTTGTGCAAACGGAATGGTGTCCTGCAAACTGTCATTTAAAAAGCCGTAAATATCGTCTTCAATAATCCACAGCCCATATTTTTGGGCAATGTCGGCAATTTCTTTACGTCGATCCAAGGGCATAATCACGCTGGTCGGGTTTTGATAATTGGGCATACAATACAAAATCCGCGCCCCGGTCTGTATCACTATATCTTCCAGCTTTTCCGGAATCAGGCCTTTGTCATCCATAGGGACCCCTTGCAACTTCAAACCCAATTGCGTGGCCAATCCTTTGATACCCGGATAGGTATATTCTTCACACAACAACGTATCCCCCGCGCGCGCCTGTGCCATTAAAGACAACGTCATCGCATGTTGCACCCCATTGGAAATCACAATACGGTCCGGGTCATTCGGCGTACCATGCTGACTGGCCCATTTCGCCATAGACTGACGATGATGCAACATGCCCTGTTCGGATTGATAGCGCATCACCGCCCCCAAACCGGGGTCTTGCGCCAATGTCATTAAGGAGCTGCGCAACAAATCGACCCGTTCGCCTTCTGCCGGAAAGTTCAAACCAAAATCAAAAACATTCGGGTCAATGTCATATGGAATATAAAATGGTATTCTCTTTTCCCCATCGGGTTTGACATACGTCCCCCGCCCGACTTCACCAATAACATAATCACGACGCACCGCTTCGGCATATGCCCGGCTCACGGTCCCCACGGTTACACCCAAGTCATAAGCAAGATCACGATGGGTCGGCAAGCGTTGTTCCGGTTGCAGCGATCCATCACGTATAGCGTCCCCCATGGCATCGGCAATCGCAAGATATCGCGGACCTTTACGGTGATCAATTTTTGGCATCCATCGAGACATTACAGGCTTCCTTAAAAATATTGTCATGGTGACAATGTAATAATTGACGCCATATTGTATCGATTGTTATAGCTATTGTCATCAAATATTTTTAAATTGAAGCGGAGAATAGACCGATGAGACAGGAATGTATCGATACAATCGAAGCATCAACCGCCCCGCAACTGAGCTGGGGCCAATGGGCAAAAGCCGGTGTACGTATGGTCAAAACCGACGTTCTCCAGCTTTTAAAATTACTCGTCACATGGCAAGAACGTTCACGTCAACGCCGCCATATGCTGAGCCTTTCTAATGAAACACTTAAAGATGTCGGTCTCTCCCGGGCTGACATTGAGGGCGAAGCGCAAAAACCCTTTTGGCAAGCATAAAGGTCATGAGACCTTTACATATCTTTCTTGCCGTTGCCGTCATGGCAGCATGGGGGGTGAACTTTGTGGTCATTCGGGTGGGATTGGATAGTTTTCCTCCCATCTTATTGTCCACATTGCGCTTCGGTCTGGCGGGACTTCCAATTCTTTTGATTTGGAAGTCCCCGCCTGCCCCGATCATCTGGATTGCCATCATCGCCCTCTTTCTCGGCGTTCTTAAATTTAGCCTGCTTTTCATTGGTATGGATTTAGGCGCAGAACCGGGTTTGACTTCTTTGGTTTTACAAATGCAGGCCTTTTTCACCGTGTTGTTTGCCTTCTTTATTTTGGAAGAAAGACCCCGCAAAAGACAACTTTCTGGCATGGCCTTGGCTTTTGTCGGATTAATCATCATATTGGCAGAACAGTCGAGCAGTCAAAGCGCCTTGATCGGCATTGCTTTTGTCATATTAGCTTCCGTCTGTTGGGCCTTAAGCAACATCTTTATGAAAAAGGCCCAGAGTACAAACCCGCTCTATCTTATTATTTGGGTCAGTGCGTTTTCCACACCGGTTCTTTTTATCGTTTCGTGGCTTTATGAAGGTGGGGATGCGATTAAAAACGCCATGGTTCATATGTCTTGGAGTGGTGGTTTCAGTGTGCTTTATCTTGCCCTTGTCGCAACATTGGCAGGCTTCGGCATCTGGGCTTATTTGCTTAAAACCTATGACACCGCCAAAGTTGCACCTTTTTCTCTTCTAGTTCCGATCTTCGGCATGAGTTCTTCTGCCGTGCTGTTGGGGGAAGAGATCACATTGCAAAGTATGGTCGCTGCTCTATTTATCATTACCGGCCTTTATCTCAATACTGTGCGTGCCGGATTTTTAAAAAGAAAACTCAAGCCATGTTAAGTTTTGCTCTATTTGCCTTTGTATCCTCCATCACACCGGGGCCAAACAATGCATTATTGATGGCCTCAGGTGTCAAGTTTGGCATCAAACGGACATTACCTCATCTATTAGGCATTAATCTTGGTTTTGGCCTCATGTTTTTGGGGGTGGGATCTATCCTTCCATTATTACCGAAGGGGGCCATGGAAATCCTGCAATGGGTGGCCATCGGACTTTTGATCTATATCGCCATTAAAATTGCTGCTGCCCCGACCACATTTCATGATGAAAAGGTCGATGATAAGCCATGGGGATTTTTTCGTGCTGCTGCCTTTCAATGGATCAATCCTAAAGGCTTGATGATGGCATTTGCTGGCGCAACCTCCTATGGGTTGGATACCGTCACAGGGGCAATCGTTTTCACCGCCGTCAACACAGTTTGTGCCACCTGGATTTTTGCCGGGGCATGGATGCGATCCTTTCTCGTTGATAATCCATTGCGCACCCGCATACTCTATATCATCTTGGCTTTGATCATGGTCGCGTCGATTGTATTGTAGAAAAGGGAATTGAAATGACAAAAGAACTCTTCAGAGAAGACTCATACTTGCAAGAATGTGACGCTCTTGTCAGCGCTGTTCAGGATAACGCCGTTATTTTAGACCAAACCGTCTTTTATCCCACAGGCGGGGGGCAACCCGGTGACAGTGGCGTTTTCGTTTTAGAAGACGGTAGCTCCCTCACCGTGACCAATACGGTTAAAGACCAAGAAAGCGGTGCCTTGCTGCATCTCTTGGAAGAAGGCTGTCCGGTGCCGGAAGTCGGTACAAAAGTCACTTGCAAAATCGACTGGGAACGTCGCCATAAACTGATGCGCATGCATACAGCGCTTCATATCCTCTGTTCAAAAGTAGATGCTGCCGTTTCCGGTGGGTCCATCGGGCTGGAAAAAAGCCGTCTTGATTTTGACCTACCTGAAAGCCCCGATAAAGAAGCCCTCACAGCCGCCATCAATGCAGAAATTGAAGCCGACAAACCCATTGATGTCAGCAGTATCAGTGATGAAGAACTAGACGCAAATCCGGACCTTGTGCGCACCATGTCCGTCAAACCGCCCAGCGGTCAGGGCCGTGTACGTACCATTCGTGTCGGCGATGTCGATTATCAACCCTGCGGCGGCACGCATGTCAAATCTACAGGCGAGATTGGCCCTATCCGTGTCGGTAAGATTGAGAAAAAGGGCAAACTTAACCGTCGTATCAACATTCATTTTGCATAAGAGATAATAAAACACATGGATATTTATCAAGCTGACGCCTTCACCGACAAAGTTTTTGAAGGCAATCCGGCCGCTGTCATTCCTTTAGAGAACTGGCTGGATGATGCTTTATTACAAACCATTGCGGCAGAAAACAATCTCTCTGAAACCGCCTTTTTTGTAAAAAACGACACCGGCTTTCATTTGCGTTGGTTCACCCCCAAAGTCGAAGTCCCATTGTGCGGACATGCCACGCTGGCCAGTGCTTTCGTGATTTTCAATGAACTTGGCTATGATAAAGATGCCATTCATTTTGAAACAAAAAGTGGTGAACTGGTGGTTAAGCGCAAAGACAATGGCTTTTCCATGGACTTCCCCGCCGCCCCACCGACCCCTTGCGCCATCCCTGATGGATTGGAAGAAGCTTTCGGCGTTAAATTGATCGAGGCCCATCAAAATCGCTTTTGCCTTGTCGTCTGCGACGATGAAGAAGCCGTCAAAAATGCTACCCCAAACATTAAGGCATTAACACAAATTGCCCCGGGGGATTTCATTTTAACCGCCAAAAGCAAGACATATGATTTTGTCTCGCGTTGCTTTGCCCCGTCCCATGGCATTGATGAAGACCCGGTTACAGGCTCTGCCCATTGCGTGTCCGCCCCATTCTGGGCAGAACGGCTTGGCAAAACCACACTCAAAGCCCGCCAAGTTTCCCAAAGAGGCGGCGACCTCTTGTGTACGTTGCATGGTGACAGGGTTGAACTATGGGGAAATGCACGTCTTTATATGAAAGGGGAAATTTCCGTTTAAGAGCATCACCTTTACCTTGGACAAAGCATAATAAAATCATAGTATTTCTTGAGATACGTTTTCTTTGTCACAAGGCCATTATGATGAAATGCGCAATTTTTCAGGTGGATGCTTTTGCATCCAAACCCTTTGAAGGTAACCCTGCCGCTGTGGTGCCACTGGAATACTGGTTGGATGATGATATTTTGCTCAAAATTGCCACTGAAAACAATCTGTCGGAAACTGCTTTTTTCGTCAAAAATGAGAAAGGCTTTGATCTACGTTGGTTTTCACCAACCACTGAAGTCCCGTTATGTGGACATGCCACCCTTGCCAGTGCCTATGTCGTTTTTAATGAACTTGGGTATGATAAAAACATGGTCCATTTTAACACACAAAGCGGGGAACTGATCGTCTTAAAAGATGAAAACGGTTTCATCATGGATTTCCCGACCAAGGCCCCAAAACCTTGCCCCATCCCCAATGGACTAAGTGAGGCCTTGGGCGTTCCCATCACAGAATGCCATCAAAATAATTTTGTTGTGTGTGTTGCTAAAGATGAAGAAGCCGTCAAAAATGCACAGCCTGACCATGATGCGTTAAGCGCAATTGCACCGGGTGAATTTATCTTAACCGCCAAAAGCCGCACGTACGATTTTGTCTCGCGCTGTTTTGCCCACGTTCATGGGCTGGAAGAAGACCCTGTTACCGGTGCGGCCCACTGTGTTGTTGCCCCTTTCTGGGCAGACCGGCTGGGCAAAGCCACTTTGCGCGCCCGCCAAGTTTCCCGACGCGGCGGTGACATAACCTGCACCATCAAAGGCAACCGTGTTGAATTATTTGGTAAAGCAACCCTGTATCTTAAGGGCCAGATAGAAATATGACCCAACGCGCCGCCTCAAAGTTACATGTTTATCTGATCGCAATCCTCGGTATTGTGATCTGGGGCGGGTCTCCGGCTGCAACCAAACTGGCTGTCCAAAGTTTTGATGGTTTTAGCGTTGCCATTTTACGTACCGTTTTTGCCGCAGCCCTGGTTTTACCATTTGCTTTGGTCAAAAAATTGCCTTTACCCATAACACGTTCGGGTTGGGTCACCCTTGGCTTTGCTTCTGTGATCGGCAATATTGCCTATGTTATTCTCTTTAGTATAGGCATCGAACGAACATCGACTATCCATGCCGCCCTGATCATCGCTTCGGCCCCCATCTTTACAGGATTGATTGGCTTTAGCGTTGAAAAAAAATGGCCCCGCCCGTTGTGGTGGGTCGGTGCTGCCGTTGCTTTC
>JABXIC010000225.1 GCA_013373265.1 Methylocystaceae bacterium
CGCGGCGAATGGTTTCACCCACATTATCGGGTAATTGATCAGCCGGTGCATGGATAAGATCCTGTAAGGGTTTTACCGGAGAGGATGAAATACTATCCTTCCCCTGTGATTTCTCCTGTCTGGCCTGCTGTTCAAGGCATTTCACAATGCGTTTTGCGAAGACCATGGCCGTTGCCGTATCAGGGCAAGCAGATTTCACCTCCTGTAAAATGGCCTCAAGTTCAACTCTCAATCCGGGATTTTCACGATCCAATTGGACAGACAGTGCCTGCACCTGCTGATCCAGCTCAGAGACTGACCACCCCCGAACTGAGAGCAACAACCATGATAGAACCGAGAAATCCCCATCTTGGCGATCTGAAAACAGATGCCGGATCAACCAGTCAAAATTCCCCCGACAGCCGGGAAAGACATCACTGAGGCGTTGTTCCACGCGCCAGTCTTCCAGAATATTCCAGACATGGTGCACAAGCGGGGGAACCGACTCTGCCTCCAACAGGGCAAAGTCCGTATAGCGAATATGCGCGGCTTCATGGTCGATGTAACCGCGCACAAGACCAAGAAAGACGTCATCAGCCTCACTTGGAAAGTCTGGCAAATGAATTGTCGTGCCATCGGTACAGGCTTCTTTCCCGCCGATCTCAACCCTGATCCCGTATTTTCGCCCGAGCACATTTGCCAGAATAGGCAGGCAGCACATAATTGCTTTTTTCTCCAGCATGATGAGCCCTCCCTACCACAGACCGTAGCTGTCAAGTTGTGGTGCCTGAGGCATTTCTGGATATTGAACATCGCCGGGAAAAGGTTCCCCGCAATCAACCTCATCCCCCTGATCTAGAACCTCTTCACCATCAGGATTACCCGAGAGCAAACTTTGAAGAATGTCATCAGAAGTCTGTCCTTCAATAATCATCTGTCCATGCGTTGCCAGAGCATCGGCATCACGTAACAGGCAAACAAGACCTTGCAACATAACAAACGGGCTACCACTGATCGTCCCTTTAGCAGGAAGTTGAGCAGTGGCCGTATCGATCAGTTCAACAATCGGCAAGACCTTTGGTTCAAGGAAACTCAGCCCTGCAAGTTTACTGCGTAATGTTGCCAACGGAGAAAGGGCCTTCTGCCCCACTTCCGTTTTGCCTGCATAGGATTTCAGCCACGTTTCATTGGCGGCTTTCGCTACTTCCTGAAACAAGATTCCGCCCAATGAGGACACTTCAGCGACCAGCTTGTCCTGACACTGCGTCCCCATAGATTTTTTCGGTGGGGTGACCTGAAAGATCTGCCAACCGAATTCGATGCGTGAGCGGACCGTGCTCACCCCGACGACGGAGCGGGAAATAACCTCTTCCCATCCCGGGTTATCAGAAATCCAGCGGCGAACCGCCTCGTCATAATGGGTGAGAAAGTCATCCTTTGCCTGCGCAAATTCCTGCTCAATCGCCTTGAGACCGTCAATAATTTCCTGCACCCGACTTTCCGGCACGGCCCAGCCACCAAGAAAGCGAATACCGATACGACCAAGCAACGCAATCGCCCGACTTTTAAGCGCAGAAAAGACCTTGAGAGAGTCAGGATCACAAATTTTCTTGGATCCCAGTGAGGCAAGTTTTTCAGGGGGCAAGCTAATCTCGCCAAAATCCAGTGCAGTCAGTTTCTTGCGAGCCGACCAAATGGTGACATCAAGACGAACGGCAATCAGGCTTTTGAGAACCGTAACGTCCGAATTGAGAAATGTTGTGTTCATGATTTTTTCCTTTGCTAAGAAAAAGGGGATGGCATCGGCCACCCCCTGTTGCTGTTAAAATGTGATTGGTGAATTGAGAACGGACCTAACCCGTTGCAACCTCCTGCTTGTCCCCCTCAAGCATGTCGGACGAAAGCTGGGGAAACATGCGTTGGGCCAGTTCATGAAGCATGGATCGGGTCTCTTTCGATGCCCGAAACCCAAGGGCGCGATCCAGCGCATAGGCAAGCGGCTGTACCCCCTGTCGGGCCAAGGGATGAAAACGCTGTGTCAAATCAGCCCAGCGCAACAGGGTGCGTGTTGAAAAGGTGACTTCAATCGTTTCCCCGAATTGTTGATCAGAGCCTTCCCCCAGAAACAGCCTGCGTACCTCACCCGCAAAGGCGACCATGGTCTTGCGGATATTTTCAGGAATAGCGGGGGCTGTTTTTTCCAGCAGGTCAATTTCTGCCATAGCAGGGGGATAAGGCACTTCGCAAAGCCAGAAGCGATCCATAAAGGCAAGGTTCTGGCGTAATGTCCCCTGATAAAGACCCGTTTCATCAGAACCGCCATTGGTATTGGCCGTTGCAACGAAACGAAACATGGGATGAGGCACAATCACCTCACCGCCATTTTCGGGAATGGTTAAGGGGTCACCATCCAGTACGCCATTCAACCCTGTCAGGGTTGCCGGTTCCATCAGATCAATTTCATTGATCAGAAACATCCCGCCATATTTCATGGCAAGGGCCAGCGGTCCATATTGGAACGTCATCGTGCCATCGGTGACGCTCAGATGCCCCACCAGATCACTGAATTCCATACGACCGTGCCCCGTGACATCAAAGACCGGATAATTCATTTTAGCCGCCAACTGACGGATCAGACTTGTTTTACCACTGCCGGTCGGACCATAGACATAAAGGGGATGGGGCGGTGCCATGAGCCAAACCACGACTTCGCGCATGGTATCGTGAAAGACATAGTCTGTGTCAGGCTCCGGTGTAAAAACGGTTCTTTCGCCAAAACCCTTGATCAACCGCCCGGAAGCCTTGCCACTGAAAACGGAACCGGCATCCAGTTCCATCGTTTTTAGTGATGATAATTGTGATAGATACGTCATTGTTGACGTCTCCTTCCTATTTGGAATTCAAAAGAAAAGAACCGGCCCAATGGACCGGTCCCCGAACTAGATGGAATTGACGTAAAGCCGTTCATAAGGCGATCCCTGAACAGATGCTTTTTCAAGGATCTGCAAGGCGGCATCCTCGCCCATGGCCTCACCGAGCAAATTTTCCAGAAGTGGGCGGTCAAGGTTTTTTCGACCTGAAACCACACTACTTTTAAAACGGAACTGATCTGTTTTATGCCAGCCCGTATCAGAGCCCGCATGATGACAGAAATTCCTTATTCGATTTTCCATCTCCGCAATCTCTTTCTCCGTTTCCTTGCGAACAGTTTTGAGATCGCTCAGACGTTTCAACCCTTCTTCCAGTATGGGATCATGAACAGGGTGCGCTTTAAACTTTGGGCAATCCTGTGCATAATCACACCAATCACACAGGGGATGAAACCCTGAACAGATTGCTACGCTATAAAGTGTTTGGGAACCCTTTCGAACCGCTTCTGCAGTGTCCCAAATAGCTCGGGCGGTCTTTCGACACAACCCCAACATGATACGATCTGGAAGGTAAGGCCCGAAAGCCTGCGCCTCAGACATGGACAGGCATAAAACCCAGCCTTGAATATCCACGTCCCTTGCCGTAAGGGGCAGATCAATATTCAGCATAGCCTTCACAATCTCAGGGAACGTCAGCCCTTTATGGATGAAGTTCCCGTCCTCATTTTTCAGAGAAAATGCCGGTTTTTGCCAGAGTTGCGATAAAAGTCCGACCTGCCCGTTAATCTGAGCTTCATAGGCGGGATAGAGAGTATCTGGAATTCTCTCCGTGCTTTTCAGTTCCAGAACCCGCACGGCAGAATGACCTCCACCGCGTATAACTGTAAAATCAAGATGGGCGCGGATCGGAACATTGCCTTCTTGACAGGCGATTTCCAATTGTGGAATCAGGGAAACCTGATTTGCCCGAAAAGCAGCCTCTATGCCGCCTTCAAGCCAATGCCCACGCTGTAAAATAAGCTGGCGTTGAAGACTGGAATAAATCCCTTCCCATTCCCCCTTGTAAAACATCCCTGCAATATCATCCAGGGATCTATCTGAAAGTTTGGCTGCGACAGCCGCACGTAAACATTCCACGCCTTTGCCAATATCAGACATACCGATATAGGTTTTGCGATTTCCAAGGCTTCGCCGAGTCCGGTCTTCGCTATGGCGCAAAAGGCCACGCGCCACCTGCGCCAGCAAGGCCTTTTGTGATGTTGTTTCCGTCATGGCAATTCATCCTTTAATTTTCTAGTTCTTTAAGCGCCTTGAGAAGGACGGGACAAACGGCTGCCAGTACGGCAAGTACAACACAGATCCCGCCACATTTTCCTGAACTCATATTTTTCTCCTATATATTTGAGTGCTTTCAGGCCGCCTGATTTTGGGCATATCGCCACCAAAGTTTGCGTTTCCCATCCCAGCGAAAACCGCATTCCTGAAGGAACGCCTTTTTGGACTGGGTATTTCCTGAAGCTGTAATGCAGAGACGACCATCATTGGCCGTCATCGTTCGATAGGTCACGCCATCAAGGCGGGGTAAGCCCGTCAGTATCTGATCCGGGCTTTCGCTTAAAACCTGAACAGGCTTCTGGACCTTTTCAGGCATGGCAGAAATGCCGTCATCGTCAATTTCGCTAACCATACCCACAAGGGTCGCAAGCCCGTATCTCCGGGCATAGGTCAAGGCAGAGCCATAGCCTTGCGGATCATTTTTCGGCAAAGGCATCACCATCAAGGATGATTGCCATTGCCCTGACTCCGCATGAACCAGCTTGGTCACCAGCGCGAGATGGTCACTCTCGGCCCCCACCGGATATTGTGCCACCCAGACAGACTGAGCCGCCAATGCCTCACGACTGGCCTCAATAACGGAATTGAGTGAAGCATAGCGGTTTTTCACAAACGGATTTTTTGCATCCTTACAAGCCGGGTTAAGCGTCTGCTGAACCCTGACCATGGCTTTCGCCAGCTCTCCAATATCTGAAGAGCAATGTTCTTCTAAAACAGTCATCATCCATCCTTTCCAAAACAAAAGCCCCGCCCCCAAAAGGGGCAGGGCTTGGTTGATTTCAGGTTGGTGATATATGTGTGGGTTTGGATGAAGTACGGATTTGAGGACGAATGCAGTAAAACAGAGATTGTCTATGTTGATCCTGTGTGATTTCCCAACATTTTCAATGCTTTGAGTGATCTAAATTCTCTCGCAATGCACCAGCAGTCAATTTCTTCGTCATTTCGGATGTCGCGATATGTCCGTAACTCCACAAGTGCAGGTTCATCATTCTCAATCGTCAGCATCGTTGGGAGTTATAATAACGTAAACCGCACCTTTTGATATTTAAAACATTTACTTGGCTCCTGTAAATTGCAATCATCTTGCGTGAAAACATGGCAATCTTTTATATTAATTCCAAGTATAGTAATTAACTTTGATTTGTGGGTAGCGGATGCATATTGAGAAACTGATTATTAAAAACTTCAAAAAATTCCGAGATGCCGAATTTAAGTTTAATTCAGATACAAACATTATTGTTGGAGATAATGATTCAGGAAAAAGCACGCTATTAGAAGCTATAGAAATTTGCTTGAACTGTACATTTCATGGACGCCCATTGACCGGGGAGTTGACAGCTGAGTTTTTCAATAACGAAGTAGTGAACGAATTTTTAATTCTAGATGATGTTGAGAAAACCTCGAACCGCCTTCCTCAAATTCTTATTGAGGCCTACCTATCAGATGCACCAGCGGAACTAAGAGGTACTGTGAATAGCGCCGAAAAAAATACAACTGGAATTTTTGTCAGCATTAAGCCCAATCCCGATTTAGAACCTGCATATGCACAGTTGTTGGCAAATGGTAAAGTCAAGTCTCTCCCAATCGAATTTTATTCTGTCGAATGGTATGACTTTGCATGGTCAAAACTCAACAAATTCGTAAAGCCTGTGAAAAGCATATTTGTAGAACCAGATAGAATACATCCTACATTGGGCAAGAATAAATATATTAACAATATCCTCAACGAATCTTTAGATAATGCGGCACGTTCAACCTTGAATTTTGCATATCGGCAAATCAAGACACAATTCGATAATGACGATGATGTAATAGCAATTAACAATGATCTTGATTCTGAGCACCAGATAACTTCAAAAAATCTTCAAATAACAACCGATGTTAAATCCAATGCAACTTGGGAAAACAATCTTCATCTTGCTGTTGATGAAGTGCCATTCGCACATATAGGCAAGGGGGAGCAAAGCCAAATTCAGATAAAACTCTCACTACATAACAATGCGGATGGGGTGGATGTTGTACTTATTGAGGAACCAGAAAATCATTTATCCCATATCAATCTTGTAAAGCTAATAGACTATGTAGAGCGCTTCCATGGTGATAAGCAAATTTTTGTCACAACACATAATTCATACGTACTCAATAAATTGAGCTTGGGGAAATTATGCCTTATTGGAAATGGATATACTCGCTTAATTGATCTAGATCAGCATACCATACGGAAGATTAAACGTTTACCCGGGTATGATACGCTTAGAATTGTCCTTGCCCAAAAAGCAATATTAGTTGAAGGACCTTCTGACGAACTCATTATCAAAAAAATGTTTAAAGACGTTCACGATAAGCTTCCTGAAGAAATGGGGATCGAAGTCATCGTTGTAAGTGGACTGGGTTTTAAAAATTATCTGAATATTGCAAAAATTATAGGAACGCGCACTCTTGTAATCAGAGACAATGATGGTGATTATCAATCCAACATTGAGAATTGGTTCCAAGAGTATGAAAATGATGACCACCTGTCAATTTCTGCACCAACTGACACCCAGTTAAACTCTCTTGAGCCAGCTCTAATACAGACCAATGGAGCAACAGAGGCCAATCTTGATAGCTATGCAACAATTGCGTTATCGGTGCAGAAAAAAGCTGAATATGATCAGTGCATTGGCTTAGAAGCTAAGAAAGATTTTTTAAGAAACTTATTTAAAGATGATGGTGGAAAGAAAGTTGATTCTGCAATTCGAATTTTCGACAGTGCAGTAAATAGTATTACTTATCCCGACTATATAAGGGAGGCATTGAACCTTGCCGAATAAATTTGTTCTTGCAAGTGCCGGTGCTGGAAAGACAACCACAATGGTAACTGAAGCATTGGATGCAGTGCGAAATACCCAGTCGGTCTTGTTTCTCACTTATACTCGCAACAACCAAGCAGAGATAATAAAGAAGATCAAAGAAGTGAATGGAACTATCCCTCAAAAGCTTAAGATCAAGGGATGGTTTTCTTTTCTCTTAGAAGACCTGATCAGACCCTACCAACGCTGTTTATTTAGTGAGAGAATTTCAAATATTGTTTTTGATCAAAATGCCCCACATAAACGAGATGGAAGGACTATTCCTGGTCGGTCTGAAACTAATAATAGGCAAAGATACTATCTATCTAATTACAAGGTGCATACAACATATATATCAAAACTTGTAACTAGAATATGTGATCTCGGAAAAACTGGCCGAGGACGAACGGCAACTTATGAAGCAATCGAAAGACTTGCGTCAGTTTATGACTTGATTGTCATTGACGAAATTCAGGATTTGGTGGGGTGGGATTACTCAGTACTCGATTATATCCTTTCAAACCAACAAATCAGCCTCTACTGCGTGGGTGATTTTCGGCAAACAATTTATCAAACATCGCATGCCAGCAAACATCCTCAAACAAGTGACCAAAAGCGTCAATGGTTTACAAATAAAGGGTTTGAATGCCAAAACCTCAACCATAGTTGGCGCTGTGTCCAACAAATATGTGCATTTGCTGATGCTGTTCATATGCATCAAGGTTACGAAGCTACAAACTCTAAGATAGAAGTTGTATCAGAAGAATTTGATAAGCATGTAGGTGTTTTTAGTGTGTCCAACGAAAACGTCGGAGCATACCTAAATCAATATCTACCTATAGTTTTACGTCATGCCAAAAATGTGAGAAACGACCTTTGTCAGAAAACGTTCTCTCAAAACTTTGGAGAAGCGAAAGGTTTGGGGTTCAATAGAGTACTGATAATTCCAACTGAAAATTATATGAACTTCCTTCAAGGGGATCCAGAATCTCTTCGAACAGCAAGGACTGAAGAAGCCTTAAACAAGCTCTATGTGGCTATTACTAGAGCAAGATATAGTGTTGCCTTCCTAAGTGATGCAATTCCTACAATAGATGGTATTTCTGAATGGACTCCAGAACCTGTTTATATCTGAAAATTATTTTTGACTGTACATTTGAAAAGAAAAGCGATGGCAAAGAGTAAAAATGCCCCCCCCAAATCAACAAGTGCTAATGCAGCGCTTGACGGTTATTGGTACCAATTGAAGGTTTCAATGCTTTTTGCTCTAGATTTATTGGCGAGAAAACAATGGGCAAACTCAATTACTTTGGAACCTGCCAGTGAAGAAGATTTAGAAACAGAGGTTCAAGATGAACCAAGTGCTTTGACACAGACATTAATTAATGGCAGCAAAAAACTGGTTATTCAATGTAAACGTAGAACAACTGGTCCGTGGACACACGGTGATTTAAGCCGTTTATTATCTCACGGAAAAAAAAGGAAACAACCTAGAGAACGTCTGAATAATGATCCGAAAGTTCATTATCTGTTGGTAACATCTGCAGACTTACAAGGCGTGACAAGAGACCTTGCAGTCACCAACCATAATCAATGGGATAAGCTAAAAGCCATCCCTAGAAGCATTGCGAAATCACTATTTTCAAATGCTGACGGGCGCGTAGCTGTCTGGCATTCTTTAAACGAAGAAATGATCGATAGTCGTATCGAAAAGTGTCTGATAGAGCGTTTTCGTGTTCCGTATAGCAAATTACAAGATTGCGTTCAATCTCTGGAACAGGATGCTCTAAGCAGAATGCGGGGGGCAGGTGATGGTGTCTGGACACGTGAGCAGATTATTCAAACACTATCTGATCACGGTGGCACTGATAGTATCTCAGATGAACTTAAAGACTTTGTAGCACCATCTAACTGGAATGAAATTCAGCACAAAATGAATAATAAAAATGCTGTTCTAATTACAGGGCAATCAGGCACAGGTAAAACCACTGCTGCCAAAGCCCTTATCTCTGAACTATGTAAAAAGATACCTAGTATTCGTCACGAATATGTTCGCGGTGGCCCAGAACAAATTAGAGGGGACAAACAACCCGGGCCGGTTGTTTACGAAATTGAAGACCCATGGGGGAAATATCAACTTTCGCCCAATGCTCAACCCTGGAATGACACAATCAAAAATGTTCTTGCTACTGCATCGCCAGATCGACAATTCATAGTTACCAGTCGGTCAGATATATTGAAGCAAGCGGAGCTGAAAGAGTTTGATCAGAATTTAGGAATTAGATTAGAAGAGAGCCATTATTCAAACAAAGATAGAGAACGGATGTTTGAAAACCGGTTAACCTCATTGTCTCATGAAGAACAGGCAACAACGCTTAAATACAAACAGGAAGTTATGCGTAATTTATTCCTTCCGTTAGAAATTGATCGTTTCTTTAGTGGGGTATCAATCGGTCCTAATCAAAATGAGAACTCTGCTGCTCATATGCAGCGGTGTATCAAAGAAGCATCTGCAGACTTAATTAAGACATCAATTGTAACCGGTGTGGACCAGCGAGAAAGCTGGTCTCAGGCGGCTATCGTTTGGGTTCTATTAAAAACTAGAAAAAACATCCCTTACGATATCATTGATGAAATTGAATGGGAACTTACAGAGATAAATAGCCGATATGAAGATACACTCGTAAATTTCGTGGACTTTTTGATAACGGGTCGAAACCTTAAACAGAATAACTCAATACTAAGCATTTCTCATCCCCGTGTTGAGGAAGGTTTGATGAATGCAGCTCTTCAAAAGCCCAAGCAGGCATCTCGTGCGATTTCTAACGTTGTAATGGCACTCCTTAACATTGAAGAAAGTAGTAAGAAAAATTGGTGGCTTGAAACAGCTGTTAATATTGCTGCAGTTACATCAGACTTTACTAAGCTAAAACTTAAAATCTCTAGAAAAGAACAGTCAAAAATTGATGTATGGCTTGAAGGACGTCTTGGTTCACCAGCAAAGACATTCCGTGAAGATCTGAAACTAGCAGTAAGAGCAGGGTCGAAGGATTGCGCAGTAGCCGAAGTAGCCCGATGGTTAATAGATAGCCAAATCAACAATAAATGGTATCACATGACGTCTTGGAAAGAGCCTGTTCGTTCATCTGAATGGTATCAAAAAATTAGGTCTGCGCCAGACACCTACACAATATGTAAAACGTTCATTGAACGTGAAATTGGTTATCAAAACGCATCTTTCCACGGATGTTTCCACAAAGCTATTAAAAGGCTCTCTATAGACAGTTTTACACCTTCCTTTTTGGTGGGATTAAAAGACATTCTTCATCATGGTTATAACCCAAATGTTAAGGTTTTAATTGACGGGGCCATTGAAGACCTTGTTTCTTATGAAAGCATTGTAAAGGAAGCTATTGAAGCCAATGAAAATATGGAGGATTCACGGAAACGCGAAGATACTCTGGCATTATACAATCACGATTACGACACAGCTACAGAAGAACATTACTCGGAAACTATTTACGAAGATGCATATACCGCAAATGAAATAATTGAAGCTTATGTTGATAAAATCCGTCAGTCTGGTAACTGGCAAAAGTTAGCAAATCATCCTAGTTTAGCCTCTATACTTTGGACTTGGATAGATCAGGTTTCAAAAGACCAAAACGTTTCTGAACTTGAACTTGTTTCACTAGCGAATGCATCAAAAAACCATAAACATGAAGATCGCTTTTGGGCAACTGTAGAAGTACACTTCACACCTAAGCTTGAGGAACTTTTGATTAAGCGCCTAGTTTCAAGTGAAATTGATCAAAGTGCTCGGGCCAATGTAGCGAAGGTTGCTATAAAACACGCACCAAAACTGATTGAAAAAATATTCTCTAAAAAGTTTAAAATAAGCAATGAACGCTTGCTTGAGGTGTCAATGAGCCTCGTTGAAGGACTGCAAGGCAATAAGACGTCTCTCAAGGAAATTGAAGAGATTTTTGATAATCTCATGCCTAAAAGTGAAACGACAATGAATGATGCAGTTTTTTCACTTATTGACACCAGTTATAAGATGCCAAATTCTGCGGTAATTAATCTTTTTAAGGAAATTCCTGAGGACACTCAACCTGAACTAAACTTGGCAATCTCTAAAGTGCTTTGCAAAGCAGATATCGATACCTCTAATCGCCTTACTCAAATTCTCACTAATGAATTTCCGATAACTATAAAAAATATTGCATTGGTGGAAGAGGCAATGGAACTTGCCGTGGCACATGATTATGAAGATCTGATTTCTGTCGGCCTTCAACACGAATTTGCTGATTGTAGGGTCGTTGCAATGAAATCTGTTGCTGCAAAATCACAAGAAAGCTATCCACCAGAACTTTTAACGATGCATCAGGATACCAGTAGTAGTGTGCGAACAGAGTTGATTGAGCTGCTGCAGCAAAAAAAACATCCGGCCCATATTGATACATTATTACAACTGGTTTCAGATACTTGGAGTGATGAGTCACACCCTTTTGGTTATGATGACAACCCAAGTTATCCAATAGCAGAGAGAGCTTCAAACTTCTTGCTTCATCAAGAAAATCTTTCTTCTGAGCAATGCGATCGCTTAACCGTTGCATTGAAGCAAACAAGTAATATCAGAGTGAGGAGTAATTTGCTTCAATCTATTATTCGATTTGATTCAAAAAGACGCCAGAAAGTACTTCGTTTCGCTGTGCAAGGAGACAACCAAAAATACTCTTTACTGTCTGCACAATCTTTATTTTTTGAACATAGTTTCGTAGAACAAAATTCATTGGATCAGATTACATATGATGTGATTTCTTCTGTACGTCCAGATATCGCCTGCTGGCTTATGCTTCTTGTCGCAGCCAAGGATAAACAAGACCACTTAGACAAACTTGCTCGGACACTGGTAACTAATAAAGATCGAAAAGTAATCTTGGCTATACCTTACCTATACATTAACGGTGAAGACGGAACTGTCTTAGAAAACCTTCTGTCTAAAGAATTCCGTAAGAATCTTATTCAATTGCTTGAAACAAACAATTCAAAAGATTTGAGTTTTCTTGATGAGGAGGGAAATGTTCGTTCCGTTGAGGCCGTCAAAAATTTAATACGCATATTCATTCCGAAGGAAAAATGAGGTAATGATAAAAGAAATTATTTCAAACTACTTGAAGGCAAAAACTCTTCAAAGATGATTTCTAGAGGTATCCGTTCTTGCTCCAACCTGTTTTCGGGCCACCCTATACAAATCATTTACCTAGAAGAGCATTAAAAGCTTTGGAAGTATTTTTAGGGGTAGTATCAGAAATTTTCTGCTACCATTACAATGAAAAATTTCTAGCTTGAGGGTGGTTTTAATTTGAGCTAATTTTCCGTTGGCGTTCACCAAAGTCTACTGACATTCAGTTACAATCATAAAATTTTGTTGGGTGAATTGATGGGTAGATAGCATTTTTTATTATTATTTATGAGTTTCATTGATATATAAACGGACTCTCTGTCCGCCACTAACCTCTGTTGTTGATTCAGCGGGGTTTTTATTTGGGATGGCTCTAGCAACTGTATTTATCATTATACCTTCCACGCTCAATTATTATGAGCGATCATGGTTGGAAAGCTTTTACAGTGCTTTTCTCGACTTATTCATCGAAACTCTAGCAGAACCGATCTAACCAATTTATATATCACGTGCCACAATACGTATATTGAACGACCTGATCCGATGTTGGGGGCTGCGTGTAATTTGTATAGGCCGCTCTGCGATGATAGGGGTGTTTCACAACATCTAAGAGTTCCAGAAATTCAGACATGTCCCGATTGTTTTCAGCCGTATTCAACGCCATCTCCACTTGATGATTACGCGGGATATAGACGGGGTTATTTTTCTTCATCAATTCCACAGACGTGCCTTGAGAAAGCTTTTCACTTTTTTGTCTTTCTTTGAATTGCTGATACCAACGGGAGAACTCTTCCGACTGATAAAGCTCATTATCGTTGAGGGTTTCATAAGTCAAATCTGCAAACGTATTGGTATAATCGGCTGATACAGATTTCATCCAATTCAATAATTGTTTGACCAGATTTTGATCATCCGGCTGCATTTGAGTGAGGCCAAGTTTGGCATTCATCATGGTCTGCCATGACGCCTCAAACTGACTTCCAAATGAATTGATGATCTCTTCTGCCTGTTCAATCGCCTTTGCCTCATCTTCGTCAATAAGCGGAAGAATGGTTTCAGCAAAGCGTGCCAGATTCCATTGCGCCATACGGGATTGATTTGAAAATGCATAGCGGCCATAGACATCAATGGAGCTAAAGACCGTTTCCGGGTCATAGACATCCATAAAGGCGCAAGGACCATAGTCAATTGTTTCCCCGGAAATTGCCATATTATCCGTATTCATCACCCCATGAATAAAGCCAACGCGCATCCAATCTGTCACAAGTTGAATCTGGCGTGTCATGACCTCTTTAAGAAGTTCTGAATATGGGTTTTGTGCCTTTTCAAGGTGGCTGTAATGTCTGTTGATGACGTAATCTGCAAGTTGCTTCACGCCCTTTAAGTCACCATCTGCTGCCAAATATTGGAACGTCCCGACCCGAATATGGCTGGAAGCGACACGGGTCAAAATGGCCCCTGCTGAAACGGTTTGTCTAAACACAGCCTCCCCTGTTGTCGTTACCGCTAAACTTCGTGTTGTTGGCAGACCCAAAGCGTACAATGCTTCACTAATGATATATTCTCTGAGCATGGGGCCCAGCGCAGCACGACCGTCCCCTCTTCGTGAATAAGGGGTACGACCTGACCCTTTAAACTGAATATCGACGCGCTGCCCCGTAGGCGTCACATGTTCCCCCAGCAGATGCGCACGTCCATCTCCTAAGTTGGTGAAATTGCCAAACTGGTGACCTGCGTAGGCTTGCGATATGGTCTGTGCCCCTTCGGGAAGGTTTTGCCCCGAAAATAAAGCCGCCAAATCATCATCCGACATATCAGACGTGTTCAATCCAAGTTCTGCGACCAATTGCTCATTTAAAATGAGCAGGGTCGGATTTGAAAGCGCCTCAGGTTCAGTCAGCTGGTATAAGTTTTGAGAAAGCCTTATGTAGCTGTTATCAAAATTAAACCCGATATTAGAATTTGTGACATTCGACATTTCACGGACAAGAGACATTCATCTACTTTCAAACACATGATTCAATAACCAACTAATTTACTCAGGTAACTTACGCAATAGTTCACACGTGTCAAGAGCCCGACTATTAAAATAACCATTCTGATTGATCTTATGTCACAAATTGATATAAAGGATGGATTACGTTGGGGTGCCTTTTTAGGCTGAGAAGTGAAAACTAACCCATTGAACCTGATCTGGTTAAGACCGGCGGAGGGA
>JABXIC010000086.1 GCA_013373265.1 Methylocystaceae bacterium
ATCGATATTGACCACTTTAAAAAAGTCAATGACACATATGGTCACCCCATGGGCGATCAAGTGCTGATTGCCATTTCAAGACTGTTGCGCCAAAGCGTCAGAGAGGGAGATGCTGTTGGGCGTTATGGTGGGGAAGAATTTGTCATGGTCTTAAATAACATTACGAAAGAGACTGCTTTCAGGGTCGTCGATAATATCCGCTCCGCTTTTTCCCAATTAAAGTTTGAACATAATGACAATGTTTTTCATTGCACTTTTTCAGCAGGGATTAGCATATCGAGTGAAAATGAAACGACATTGGATTTGATGGAAGATGCTGACCAGGCCTTATACTGTTCGAAGCAAAACGGGCGGAATCAAGTTCGTTTCGCAAAAGAAGGATAATCATGATGAGTGATCTGGATACATCAGAAATCAGTTCGATTAACGATATCCTGTCTGCAAAACAACATAACACAAACGCTGATGTGGTTGATGTAGACGAAACATTGGTTAAGTTGGTTGTCTTTACGCTGGATAAAAACTGGTATGCTTTTCCCAGTGAAAATATAAAAGAAGTCCTGTCTGATATCCCCGTGTCGGTTTTGCCTGGTTGTCCTGCTTCCCTTGAGGGGGTGATCAACGTACGTGGTGATATTGAAAGCGTGATTTCCTTAAGAAGTCTGCTGAATTATGGATCACTCACCGATACGGCAAATTCACGCATTCTTATTGGGGCCACAGAAGCCATGCGCAGTGGCATTCGGGTGGATACGGTTGAAGAAATCATTGCTTTTTCACAAACCAATATCAAAGCCCCACCTTCAACCTTGCCCACTCACATGGTGCCCATTGTTACAGGTGCCATTCAATTGAAAAACCATACCGTCACGATCCTTGATCTGGAAAAGATGTTTGAAAATTATCGTGATGGACTTCAGGGTTAGCGCAAAAATGGGTGATTTCCCGACAGATGACATGGATAAGAAAGCGCGTCTGTTGACCTTTTTTTATGAGGGGGCACGTTTTGGTTTTGATGCGTCACATTTGTCTTCAATTGAACCCCTGGAAGAAGGGGATGATAATTTGAAAGAAGCCACAACCATTGAAGCGCATCTTGGTCTCGCGACTTCTCTTGATAAACAGCACTATCGTTACGCCTTGCATTTTAAGAAGCAAGCAAATGTGCAGTCTGAAATCCTGGTTAATGGTCCCATAGAATTGGTCGAATTGTCGGCAGATTCCATTTATGCATTGCCGCGACTTATCCATTCGCGTCTCTTATACGCCAATGTTTTAGCGTTAGGCGAATGGGATGGTGCGTTCTTTTTTCTGTTAAGAATATAAATGATGGCTCATTCAAGGTGGCGCGACACAAGTGGTTTAAATATCAGGCGAAATAAACTTTATATATCTTAATCTCAAGGCTTTCACGTTACTTAAAGTGGATTATATACTGGGCACGGTTTGGAATAATTTAAGCGGTGGAAAACACCTATATAAGGAGGAAGTGAATGGCAGGCATCACATTACCGGATATGCACGGAATTTTTGTTCTGGTGTTGATGATCTGCGCATTTGTTCTTTTTACCCGTGACAAAATTCCACTGGAAACGTCTAGCTTAGCGATTTTAGTGGCTTTGCTTATTGGTTTTGAAGTGTTCCCTTATATCTATAAGGGTGAAAAACTGCATGCGACAGACTTTTTTCTCGGTTTTGGTCATGAAGCATTGGTGGCGGTCTGCGCCCTGATGATTGTCGGTCAAGGTCTGGTCCGCACAGGGGCACTTGAACCATTGGGACGCGCCTTGGCCGGGATATGGACCTTCAGTCCGTCCTTATCCCTGTTATTGACGCTTGTGGTCAGCGGTGTTCTCAGTGCCTTTGTGAATAACGTTCCCATTGTGGTGTTGTTGTTGCCGATTTTGATCAGTATTGGTCATCGAACGGGGACGTCCCCTTCTGGTTTTTTGATGCCGATGGGCTTTGCAACTTTGATGGGCGGGATGAGCACCACGATTGGTACATCGACCAACCTTTTGGTGGTTTCTGTTGCGGCTGATATGGGGATGGCGCGTTTTGGCATGTTTGATTTTATCATGCCTGCCTTGATCGCAAGTGGGGTTGCTGTTGTCTTTCTTTGGTTGATTGCGCCGTTTATTTTACCGCGCCGTGAAACACAAAAAAAGGACCTGTCCCCGCGTATTTTCGTTGCCCACCTGCATGTCAATGAAGACGGCTTTGCAAATGGGAAAACTTTGGCTGAAATTCGTGAGAAATCGGGAAAAAAACTGAAGATATCAGAATTGCTGCGTGAAGACGAAAAAGTCGTGCGCCCCTTGCCCGATGCCACATTGCGCGCAGGCGATCGTTTGGAAGTACGTGACACGCCAGAAAACCTTAAGGAATTTGAAGAAACATTGGGGATGAGCCTTTATCGCGATGATGATTCCCCCATTGATGAGGACAACCCGCTGCGGGCAGAGGGACAACAATTGGCTGAAATTGTTGTGACGCAAGGCTCATACCTGCAAGGGGCGACCTTATCACGCATCCGTTTTGCAGATAAATATAAGTTGGTGATTTTAGCCTTGCACCGTCCGGGTATTACGATGCGTGTATTGAAAGATGATGTTGGCAACCACCGCCTGCGCACGGGGGATGTGTTGTTGGTTCAAGGGGCAGAAGACAAGCTGGAAGAACTTAGAAACAGTGGGGAGGCGCTCATCCTTGATGCGACCAACAATTTACCCCACACGTCACTGGCTCCTGTTGCGATCATGATCATGATCGGTGTTGTTGCTGTTGCTGCGATGGGCATTGCTCCGATTGCGATCAGTGCGATTTGTGGTGTTCTGCTCATGTTGGTGACACGCTGTATCAGTTGGCAGGATGCGGCCTACGCATTGAACACACGCGTTATTCTGATTGTGGTCGCCAGTCTTGCATTAGGGAGTGCTCTGTTGAAAACAGGGGATGCGGATTTTATGGCGAAAATTTTCCTCGCTTTGGCGGAAGGGAGTTCACCGGCATTCATGTTGTCCGGCCTGATGTTGCTTATGGGGATTATGACCAATGTCGTGTCCAATAATGCAGCCGCTGTAATCGGCACACCCATTGCGATCAGTATCGCCCATCAACTCGGCTTGCCTGCGGAACCTTTTGTGCTTGCCGTTTTATTTGGCTGTAACCTCAGTTTCGTCACACCGATGTCTTATAAAACAAATTTGCTGGTCATGAGTGCCGGCGGATATACTTTTATGGATTTCGTAAAAGTTGGCTTTCCTCTGGCGTTGTTGGTTTGGGCCACATTGAGTTTTGTTCTGCCTAAACTTTATGGCTTTTAGAACAAGACAGCCGACACGTTTTTTTCTGTTGATCTCAATCTCACAGAAACGATGCTTTATTGGAATTTCATGAAAGGCTTAGTCATGAACCATCACGAAGCAGGTCCATGGGTAGTGTTGAGATGAAATTGTTAAAGGATCCCTGTTGGACGGTCACATGGGATTTTAATAGCTCAGATGTTTGCTCCGCATCACGCGCTTCTATGGCGTGAAGTATCTTTTCATGTTCCGCAAAGGATGTTTCCAACCGTCTTGGGGTGCGCAATTGAATCCGGCGATAAGGTGCAACGCGATTGCGTAAATTCATTGTTTGCTCTGCCAGGAAGTTGTTGTGTGACCCTTTGTAAATACATTCATGGAAAAGAACGTTGGCATCGTAATAGGTGTCATATTGACCGTTTTCTACGAGAATATATGTGTCTTCATGGCGGTGTCTTAAGTTTTGGACTTCATCGTTGGTCATACGTTGGGTTGCGAGTAAACCACATAGGCCTTCAAGTTCTGCCATCACCTCAAACATTTCTATCAGTTCTTTGAGACCAACTTTGCGAACCGTAGCGCCACGACGCGGCAGAATATCAATCAGGCCAATCGAGGCCAGTTTGTGCAGGGCCTCGCGTACAGGGGTTCTTGAGACATTGAACCGTTCCGTAAGAGACTTTTCATCTAATTTCATACCGGGCGTAAGAGTGCCTGTGAGAATGTCGTGTTCAAGTTCTTTTAATAATTCTTCGGATCTTTTGGCAGCCATTTTGTCCTCAACAGCATTTCGTTTTTTTGACCCTAGCATGTAAAAAACAAAGTGTCACGTTTTGTATACAATTTTAAAAAATATGAATTCAAAAAAAGAGCTCCGCAGGTGCGGAGCTCAAGTTGTTTGAGCGTTCTCGATGTCGCTCGGGGAGAGAAAGGTCAATTTAAATTCTAAAGAATGCTGTCATGGTTTCTATCTCATCCAGATACAGTTTTACTGCAAAAAGGAGGCTGAATGGGACAGTTTACCTATCTTTAAAATAAAAGTCGTTGGGTATACGACATTATTGAATCCTTACACTGACGATAGGGTACAGAATTAAAAAATACAGTCAATTATTTTTTGTATACATAATATATTGACATTGTATCCTTTGAATGGGATAAAAAATTATAAAATATATTTAATGACGCAAAATGCGTTTCCAATAAAGTTACTTAACAAGGGAGTAATTTCATGTCTGTAAGAAAACTGATTAGTGTAGCGTCTGCGACTGCGCTGATGGTCGGTGTGGCTGCGGCTACATTTTCATCTGCGGTAGAAGCAAAAACTTTAAAAGCTTCACACCAGTGGAATACAAAAGACGTTCGTCATAAAATGGTGCAGATCATTGCCGACGAGCTTAAAAAAGCAAATGTCGGGATCGATTTAAAAATTTATCCGTCTAAATCTCTTTTCAAGCCGAAAGAGCAATGGGCGCCTCTTACGCGGGGACAGTTGGATGTAACGGCATTTCCTTTAGCTTATGCAGCAAGTCGTCATCCTGAATTTGATGCAACCCTGATGCCCGGCCTCGTCAAAAACCATGACCATGCGGCGCGTTTGAACGATTCTCCGTTTATGGATGATATCAAGGCGATCATTAATAAAGCGGGTGCAATGGTCATTGCAGATAGCTGGCTAGCAGGTGGCTTTGCCTCCAAGAAAAAATGTATCCTGAATCCTGAAGATATTAAGGGTCAGGTTTCACGTGCTGCGGGTAAAGCTTTTGAACAAATGTTGGTTGGTGCAGGTGCTTCTATTGCGTCGATGCCGAGTTCAGAAATCTATACTGGTTTGCAAACCGGCGTGTTGGATGCGGCAAACACAAGTTCCGGCAGCTTCGTATCCTACCGTATTTATGAACAAACCAAATGTCTGACAGCACCCGGTGAACATGCGTTGTGGTTCATGTATGAGCCTGTCTTGATGTCCAAGAAAACATTTGAGGGACTGAATAAAGAGCAACAGGCTGCTGTTTTGGCTGCGGGTCAAAAGGCAGAAGATTTCTTCTTCAACGCCGCCAAAGATCTTGACAAAAAGATGGTGGATACCTTCAAGAAAGCAGGGGTTGAAGTTGTTGAAATGACGGATGCACAAGCGCAGGCTTGGCGTGATATTGCACAAAAAACATCTTACAAAGAGTTTGCTGCAAAAGTTAAAAATGGTGAAGCCCTGATCAACAAGGCTTTGGCTGTAAAATAAGGTCAAGCCCACCCTGCTTTATGCGGGGTGGGTCTCCCCCCTCTAATTAATTTATTCAGCCGGTTTTTTTGACATGGATTTATTTTTCAAAATAATACATGGCATATCTACCCTATGTGGGATTTTTGCCTCATTGCTGGTCGGCAGTTCGATCTTCGTGGTCTGCCAGATGGTCTTTATTCGCTATGTTCTAAATGGCTCAACCGTGTGGCAAACAGATTATGTTACGTTTGCGTTGGTTGGTGCAACTTTGATTGGTAGCCCTTATGTTCTTCTTCTCAAGGGGCACGTAAATGTCGACTTGCTTCCCCATTTTTTATCCTATCCTCAACGTGCGGTCCTCGCTTACATCGGCTCTCTGATGGGGCTGATCTTTGCCAGTACGCTCGGCTATTACGGCTTTGAGCTTTTTTGGGACTCTTATGAAGGTGGCTGGGTGTCTGAAACAGTCTGGGAACTCCCGCTGTGGATACCTTATCTTGCGATGCCCATTGGTATTGGTCTGCTCGCCTTACAATATGTTGCCGACATTATGGCACTTATTACAGGTCGGGAAATGCCTTTTGCAATGGATAAACACGACGCGTTTGAAGGAGAATAAAAATGGACCCCATTACAATTGGTATCATCATTTCAATCGCTTTGGTGTTGGTGCTTGGCTCGGGTATTCCCGTTGCATTCGGGCTAGGATTTATATCTATTGCTTCCCTACTGGTTTGGGAAGGACCGGATTCAATTTCCGGTATTGCTGAAATTTTTTATTCCGGTTTGGCGGAGTTTACGTTGGTGTCCATTCCGATGTTCATCGTGATGGGGGCTGTTGTTGCTTCCTCTCCGGCGGGTAAGGATTTATATATGGCATTGGATCGCTGGCTTAATCGTGTTCCCGGTGGTCTGATTTTGTCCAATCTGGCGGCATGTTCCATTTTTGCTGCGCTAAGCGGGTCGTCTCCGGCAACCTGTGCGGCAATTGGCAAAATGGGTATTCCCGAGATGCGTCAACGTGGTGTTTCTGATGGTTTGGCGACAGGGTCTATTGCTGCAGGCGGGACTTTAGGCATCCTCATTCCCCCATCGATCACCATGATTGTATATGGTGTTGCGACAGAGACTTCTATTGGCCGACTGTTTTTGGCCGGGCTTATCCCCGGTTTTCTCATGACGTCGCTCTTCATGGTCTGGGCATTGTATTCAGCATGGAAAAAAGACCCTGACTTCATGACGAATGCCCCAAGCTTTTCCTGGTCGGAACGTTTTAGAATTCTGCCACGCGTCTTGCCTTTCATCGCCATCATTATTGCTGTGCTCTATGTACTTTATGGTGGTGTGGCAACGCCTTCAGAGGCCGCAGGCGTGGGCGCGCTTATGTGTTTGCTTGTCGCTGTGGCTGTCTACAAATTGTTTCAAATCAAGACAATCTGGACCATCTTGTCAGATTCAATGAAAGAAAGCGTGATGATTTTGATGATCATCGGTGCATCAGCACTCTTTAGTTATACGCTCTCTTCTTTGTTTGTGACGCAAACACTGGCGGAGACGATTGCCTCTCTTGATGTCAATCGCTGGGTCTTATTGGCCTGTGTAAATTTGTTTCTGCTGGTTGCGGGGATGTTTCTTCCCCCTGTGGCAGTGATCTTGATGACGGCACCAATTCTTATGCCGATCATTTCGTCCGTCGGGTTTGATCCTTATTGGTTTGCGGTCATTCTGACGATTAATATGGAAATTGGCCTGATTACACCTCCTGTCGGTCTTAATCTGTATGTGATTAATGGCATTGTACCGGATGTGAATTTGCCAACAGTGTTGAAGGGGGCATTTCCTTTCGTTCTCTGCATGGTCTTGGCGATTATCATTTTGTGTATTTTTCCTGAACTCGCCACGTGGTTGCCCAATACGGTGATGGGAGATGCAGTATGAGAGCAGAGATTTTTCAAAATGCTATAAACTCCATCGCTGATGCCGGACGCGAGATGTTGAACAGGCGTTTTTCAGCAAACAATAAGGCTGAAAACGGCACTGAGGTTAAAATATCCCAGCTTTGTAAAGAGCTTCTCAGCGAAAAAGGAGAAGCAATGGGAACTGCCTTGGCACGCACGGTGATTGAACGCTACAAAAGTCTGGATGAAGAAGGTCGTCTGTCTTTCTTTATCACGTTGCGTGACGAGTTTGAACCAGAGACGGAAGTTCTGGAAGATGCGATTTATACGTATTTGAATGATCCCACACGTGAGAACAGACAAGACCTTGAAAAGGCGGTTGAAGCCCCCCGTCAGGCCCTTATTCGGGCGATGAATATGGCGCCTGGTGGCACGTCAGCTTTGCTGAAAATGCGCGAGGATTTGCAACAATGTTTAAAGCAAGACAAAAGCCTTAGGGTGGTTGATGCGGATTTTGTGCATTTGTTCTCTTCATGGTTTAACCGAGGTTTTTTGAGAATTCGCGAGATCTCTTGGGAAACACCGGCAACGGTCCTTGAAAAAATTATCAAGTATGAAGCCGTACATGCAATTGCCGACTGGTCTGATCTGCGTCGTCGTTTGGAAACTGATCGACGATGCTACGGTTTCTTCCATCCGGCCTTGATGGGGGAACCTCTGATTTTCGTTGAAGTGGCTTTGACGAAGGAATTGTCAGATGCGGTTCAGCCTCTTCTGGAGCCCGATAATGTGACAAAAGCCGAGGATGCAGATACAGCGATCTTCTATTCCATCAGCAATTGCCAGCAAGGCTTAAAAGGTATTTCATTTGGTAATTTTCTGATCAAGCAGGTTGTCATGGAATTGAAGCAGGAATTGCCGAATATTAAAACATTCTCGACCTTGTCACCTGTGCCGATGTTTCGTAAATGGCTGGACTCAAATTTGGATGATTTCCCAGAACAGGATGATGAGCTGGGGACATGGTTGAAAACGTCTGAATTTGCTGAATCTTTTCATGAATTCAAACAGCGTAATGTTGATTCAGCCAGTGATTTTAAAGACAAGGACCGCGACCTGTTGATCAAGTTGTGTACCTATTATTTGACAGAAGTAAAAAAAGGTTCTGCCCCTTATGATCCTGTTGCCCGCTTTCATTTGGGTAATGGGGCACGTCTCGAACGGGTGAACTGGTCCGGCGATGTATCGCCAAATGGTATTCGGCAATCCTATGGCATGATGGTCAATTATCTGTACGACCTGTCATCAATTGAAAAAAATCACGAAGCTTTCGTGAACAACAATGAAGTTATTGTTTCTGACACAGTTGCCAAAATACTGGCGATCGATAAAAAGAGGTAAATCAAAATGTATGAGAATAACTTTTTGGCGCAAAACCTGCGGGCGTCTTCACTCGGCCGTGATGATGCAATTTTTGTCAAAAAAGAAGATGGAAAAACACTTTCATACGGTGAGTTTTTCAAGGGGGCGGAGACATACGCAGCTGCACTGGCCAAACTGGGTGTAAAAGCGGGTGATCGCGTTGCTGTTCAGGTTGAAAAATCTATAGAAGTTCTTCAGTTGTATGTTGGCACAATTATAGCCGGGGGTGTGTTTTTGCCATTGAATACAGCATACACACCGACGGAAATTGAATATTTTCTCGGTGATGCCACGCCACAAGTTTTTGTCTGTACCTCTAAAAACAAGGATGCCTTGTCAAAGGTTGCTGAAAAATGTGGTGTTGCTGCATTGGAAACCATGGATCAAGATGGTAGTGGCTCTTTACCGGAACGTGCCAGAACGCAGATGGCCGGATTTCGTGCTGTTGAGCGTGCTAAAGATGATTTGGCGGCCATTCTCTATACATCCGGCACAACGGGCCGCTCAAAAGGGGCGATGTTGTCTCATGGCAATTTATGGAGCAATGCAGCGGCCCTCAAAGAATATTGGCATTTTACGCAAGAAGATATGCTTATTCATGCGCTCCCGATCTTTCATACACATGGTTTGTTTGTTGCTTCTAATACGACCCTTGCAGCAGGGTCATCCTTGAACTTTATGAACAAATTCGATGTGGATGCTATTATTGAAGCGATGGCGGATGCAACTGTTTTGATGGGGGTTCCGACGTTCTATGTCCGATTGCTTACGCATGAAAAATTAAATAAGGAAACGACAAAGAATATGCGCTTATTTGTTTCCGGTTCTGCCCCGCTTCTGGAAGAGACACATATGCAATGGCGCGAAAAAACCGGCCACGCTATTTTAGAACGCTATGGCATGACAGAAACAAACATGAATACCTCCAACCCGTATGATGGGGAACGCCGTGCCGGAACGGTCGGCTTTCCGCTGCCAGGGGTCGAAGTGCGTATCATGGATGGAGAGACTGAACTGCCTGTCGGTGAAATCGGTTCTATAGAGGTTCGCGGCCCGAATGTGTTTCAGGGCTATTGGCAAATGCCTGAAAAGACAAAAGAAGAGTTGCGCGATAACGGTTTCTTTATGACGGGTGATCTCGGGATGATTGATGAAAAGGGGTATGTCTCTATTATCGGTCGTTCTAAAGACCTGATTATCACAGGCGGTTATAATGTCTATCCTAAGGAGATCGAATTGTTGATCGACGATATGGATGGTGTCGTTGAATCTGCCGTGATCGGTCTACCACATCCTGATTTTGGTGAAGGGGTGTGTGCTGTTATTGTTAAAAATGGCAAGGATTTGTCTGAAGATGATGTTTTGAGCGCGATGAAAAATGATTTGGCAAAGTACAAACAACCCAAGAGAGTCTTTTTCGTTTCTGAATTGCCGCGGAATACAATGGGCAAAGTTCAGAAAAAAGCATTGCGCGATACATATGCGAATACATTCAGTCAATAGATAGATGTATCTAGAGAACAAAATGAAGGCGGCCTTTAAAGGTCGCCTTCATTTTGTGTCTGAGAGGGAGGGGCCGAGACCTGTTTACGAATTGAATTTCTTAAACAGTTTTGTCTCATCAAATAATTTTTCCAATTCAGCCATGCGATCTTTTGTGCGATCCCAGGTTTTTGCCTGTACGGCCGTGATCAGCGCTTCCAGTACAAAAAGGGTCACCGTGGAAGAGTCCCAAGGGGAGGGGACTTCTGTGCGGAGGTTGAAAACATACTGGGCGTTTTTAGAGGCAGGTGAGCTCCATTGGTCGGTAAAAAGAACGACCTTCACCCCGCGATCACGGGCTAAGCGGGTTAAATTGATGATATTGTGTTCATAGCGCCGGACATCAAATGCCAGTAGGATATCCCCTTTTTGCATATTCAAAATATAATGCGGCCATGTGTTGGAGTTGGAAGCAACCCGGGTTACACGGCGCCGTGCCACTTGCATATGGGTAAAAAAGTAGTCTGCCAATGAACGTGTGATGCGTCCGCCAACCACATGTAATGCATGTTCTTCATTTGATAAAATTTTTACAACCTCGTCAAACATAGAGGGATCAATTTGCATCAGAGATTGCTTGAGGTTTTCCATGGTCGCATCGGCGAACTTGTTGAGAATATGTTCGTGCGAGGCGCTTTCGCTCCAGCGGTTATATTTGGTGATCGGGCTGGAAATGCGTTCTTCCAACTCATTACGAACGGCCGCTTGAAAGTCAGGGAATCCTTTAAAACCGATTTTCTTGACCATCCGTAGGACGGATGGGGTTGAGACTCCGGCCAGTTCTGCTGTTGCGGTGATGCTGCCCAGACAAGAAACAGGGTAGTTTTCCAATAAGGAATTGGCAAAGCGACGTTCTGTTTGTGTTAACTTTTCAAAGTTATCGCGGATCAAGTCCATGACGCTCTTGGTTGGTTCTTTACCCATAATATCCCCGTTTCTCAAAGGCCTTTATAAAGGGCGGAAGCTTGAATGACAAATGCTGTAAATAATATGACAGAAAAACTCTTGCCTGAAAATATAATTTCTGTCACAGTTTTTGAAATTAAACCGTGTTAGTAGATTTTTGAGCAAAAAGAAACATGAGCGCCCAAACATCAGATTCTATTGAAGCTTTTGAAATCATTAACAAAGATGGTAAAGCTCCTCTTGTTTTGGTTTGCGAACATGCTACTAATTTTGTCCCTGAAAAATTCAATGGACTTGGGTTGGAACCTACGCGATTGAATGATCATATTGCATGGGATCCGGGTGCATTAAACGTCGCTAAATCCCTTGCCAGCCTTTTGGGGGCACCTCTTTTTGCGGCACGGATATCGCGTCTTGTTTATGACTGTAATCGACCGCCAGAAGCCCCTGATGCGATTCCCCGTGTCAGTGAAATTTACGAGATACCCGGCAATACAGGTTTATTGAATGAAGATAAAAGCTGGCGGGTAAACAATATCTACATTCCGTTTCATGCGGGCCTGTCTGATCTGATTGAAGAAAAGATCACACAGGATCAAGCGCCTTTGATTGTCACCATCCATTCATTCGTCCCGGTTTATAAAGGGAAGGTCAGAGAGACAGAGATCGGCATCCTGCATGA
>JABXIC010000066.1 GCA_013373265.1 Methylocystaceae bacterium
ATTTCACCCAAGCCCTTAAAGCGGCTGATGTCCACATTTTTACCCTTAAATTCAGTTTCCATCAGCTTATCTTTTTCAAGATCATCCATAGCATAAATACTTTTTGCCCCCGTTGCCAAACGATACAACGGCGGTTGCGCCAGATACAAACGGCCAGATTCCACAAGACCCGGCATTTCCTGATAAAAGAACGTCATGAGAAGAGACGCGATATGCGCCCCATCCACGTCCGCATCTGTCATAATGATAACTTTTTCATAACGCAGATCATCCAGTTCAAAAGCTTCACGTGTGCCACACCCCAAGGCTTCGCCCAGATCATTCAGTTCCTGGTTGGCATTGATCTTGTCAACTGAGGCGGAAGCCACGTTGAGAACTTTACCCCGTAAAGGAAGGACAGCTTGAGTTTCACGACGTCGTGCCTGTTTCGCTGATCCACCGGCAGAGTCCCCTTCCACCAGAAAGATTTCTGTCCCGTCCGCGACAGAGCGGGTGCAATCGGTCAACTTACCGGGCAGACGCAAACGTTTTGTTGCCGACTGCCGTTTCATTTGTTTGGCGTTTTTCTTGCGCAAACGAATGTCGGCACGTTCGATCAAATATTCAACCAACTGCGTACCGATATCCGGGTTCCCCGCCAACCAATGGTCAAAATTATCGCGAATGGAAGTTTCAACCAGTTTAGCGGCTTCCTGCGTACCGAGCTTTTCTTTGGTCTGCCCTTGGAATTGCGGATCGCGGATAAACGCCGATAGCATAATACAAGCCCCGTTGATCACATCATCTGAGGTGATTTTAGACGCCGCTTTATTGTTGATCAATTCTCCATAAGCCCGAATCCCTTTCGTCAAGGCATTACGAAAACCTTGTTCGTGAGTCCCCCCCATCGGGGTCGGCACAGTATTACAGTAAGAATTAAAGAAGGCTTCTTCATCTTCCGGCCAGGCAATCGCCCATTCCACCTTGCCTTGCTCATCTGGAAACTTCACATCCCCGGCAAACGGTTCATCGGTTTTGACTTCCCGATCTTCCAACATACTGGCCAGATAATCCGATAAGCCACCAGGGAAATGCAAAACGGCTTGAGCCGGTGTTTTATCACCGTCTTTAATCAGACTTTCATCGCACTTCCAACGAATCTCGACCCCTTTAAACAAATAGGCTTTCGAGCGCGCCATTTTATACAACAAGGCCGGTTTAAACTGCATCCGCGCCCCAAAGATTTGCACATCCGGATGAAAAGAAATCGTGGTGCCGCGACGGTTGTTGATCTGGCCTTCATTGCTCAGTGGCCCTTCGGGAATGCCGCGACTAAAGCTTTGACGCCAAAGGGTACGATCACGCGCCACCTCGACAATCAATTTATCAGAAAGCGCGTTCACCACAGACATCCCCACACCATGCAAACCGCCAGATGTTTGATAGGCCTTACCTGAAAATTTACCGCCAGAGTGAAGGGTCGTCAAAATGACTTCTAACGCAGACTTGTCTTTAAATTTTGGATGGGGATCTACCGGAATGCCACGCCCATTGTCGCGCACCGTGATAAAGCCTTCAGCATCAAATTCCAGCTCGATACGGCTGGCATGTCCTGCGACAGCCTCATCCATCGAGTTATCGAGAATCTCTGCCACCAAATGGTGATAGGCGCGCTCATCCGTGCCGCCAATATACATGCCGGGCCGCTTACGGACAGGTTCCAGCCCTTCCAGAACTTCGATGTCTTGTGCGGTATAATCCCCGCCCGTTTTTGGTGAATCGTTTTCAAATAAATCCGTAGCCAATTTCGATACTCACCCCTGATAAAAAATAGTCGGCCCGATGATAGGAAGGATGGACCTTTCGAGCAAGCATGATATTGTCATTGTCTGTTGTTTTTCCAATTCACACAAAATCGGACCTGAAAATGCCCAACAAATCATCACAAGATCAAGCTGGCCCAACTGGCAGTCCCGCCATCCGCACGTTAGCCATGCCCGGCGACACAAACCCCAACGGCGACATCTTCGGCGGCTGGGTAATGGCGCAAATGGATTTGGCTGGCGGTATAACAGCCGGTTGGCGCGCACAAGGACGCGTTGCAACCGTCGGCGTTGAGGCCATGTCCTTTCTAAAACCCGTCAAAGTGGGCGATGTTGTGTGTGTTTATACAGATATCGTACACGAAGGCAATACATCCATGTCCATCAAGATTGAACTTTGGGCATTACGCCGTGCAAGCCTGCTGCGCGAAAAAGTAACGGAAGGTATTTTTACCTTTGTGGCCATTGATGATGACGGTAAAAAACGTTCACTGCCACCCGCACCAGATAACGCGCTATCACTGAACTGAATTCAAAAAAATGGCGAGGCGTTGCAGAAGTCGGGCAGACTTTTACGGGGATAAGCAACACCTCGCCCAAGAACCCAAAACTTATTGGGTCGTCACACCTGCAGACTTAATATCGCGCAAGAAACGCTGCGTCACCAGACCAAGCGGCTGCCAGTCATCGCGGCGCTCAACTGAAGAAACTTCGCGGCGCACGGGTTCAATAAAATCTGTTTTAACGTAGCGTTTCAGAATGCGGGCTTCACCTAACTCACGATAGCTCATCTTCATATTCCCCTTTTGTTCTAATTAAAAATTCACAGAATAAATGACCAGGCATAACCGGCGGCAAAGATGCTGCTCAGGGCCAAAAACTCTTTTGCGATTGTTGGGATATACATGTCTTTTTCTCCAAAACTGCGACTCGTTAATGAGAACATTAATAGAACAAAAGCATCTTGTCAACACTTGTTCTTAAAATGTTCTCATTGATGTTTTTCTTTGAATGCCGCAAGCTTGGCAGAACAAACAGGGATAAATAAAAATGAATGAACAAAAAAAAGAGATTAAGCGCCTGACCTCTGCCGAACTGGGTGCCTTGGCCCACCTGTATCGTGGTGAAGTTTATCGATCCACCACATGGCGGACGCGGCTTGATAACACCACCAACTGGGCGGTGGTCACAACGGGTATTGCTTTTTCCATTACCTTTAGCGGTGTTAACGCCTCCCCCTTACCACTTGTGCTTGTCGGTTTACTGGTCATCGTCTTTTTGATTTTTGAAGCAAGGCGTTATCGTTATTTCAACGTTTGGCGCGCCCGTGCCCGTCACATAGAAACCGAACTTTTTGCCCCCATGCTCTTAGGGGAAGATTATGAACGCAATGGTGATTGGAACCGTGTTCTGGCCAACGATTATGTACATCCCAAACATCACATTAGCTTGATGCGGGCCATCGGTCGACGATTACGGCGCAGTTATGCCTGGTTGTTAACCATTCAGGCCATTGCTTATTATGGCAAGCTGACCATCCACCCTGTCCCTTTAGACAATCTCGCTCACCTATTTAAACGTGCCTCCATCGGCCCCATTGATGGAGAATACGTCATTTTTATGCATACGGTTTTCCATGTTTCATGGATTGCCGTTGCATTGGGCACGTTGTATCATGACAAAGTCTCACGCCTGCAAAGACGGTATAAAGGTGTTGGGATGGGTTAACGCCTTAATGCCAGGTTGGTTCCGGCAAGGTTTCAAAGAGGGCGCGCAGTCCTTCTCCCCAACTGGTACCAATATTATTGAAGTAAGGATCGTCTTCACCAATAAGGTGGCATTCCATCGCCTCAAGATTATCACGCGGTACAATCGTCACGTTTAGCGGCAAACCAACCGATAAATTTGCATTGATCGTGGAGTCAAACGAGACAAATCCGCACTTTATAGCTTGAGGGATCGACGTTTCTTGCGTCAAAACCCGTTTGATAATCGGCTTACCATACTTGGTTTCACCAATTTGAAAATATGGTGTTTCCCTTGTAGCTTCCACAAAGTTACCCGCCGCATAAACATTAAACATGCGCATGCGCCGTCCACGAATTTGTCCACCCACGATTAAAGAGGCAGAAAATTCCACACCATGGGCCTTCAACGCTTCGCCTTCTTCTTTATACACATCACGAACAGCGCCGCCGACAATGCGCGCAATTTCGAACATACTACCCGCCGCATAAATATTGCAGCTGGGGTCTTCATGTTCCAAACACTCTTCCAGACGGCTGATCACATTTTGAGTGATGGCCAGATTGCCCGCCACCAAAATCACAATGCGGCGATCATCTTTACCATCAAAAACAAAAGTTTTGCGAAAAGAGGCAATGCTGTCCACCCCCGCATTCGTGCGTGTATCAGACATGAAAACAAGGCCGTCGTCTAACAGCATCCCCAAACAATAGGTCATTTTTTTCTACAGTCTCGTTAGCTTTGTGATTGACTGAGGACTTGAACTGTCACACTCATTTTTTCACCCTGACCACCGGTTCTGACACCAACGATGGGGGCTGCGGTGGCATAGTCATAGCCAATCGCCAAACGCACATAACTTTCCGTCGCACATTGTAAATTTGCCGGATCAAAGCTGACCCACCCCAAACCTTGCACATAGCTTTCTGCCCAGGCATGAGAGGCTGGTTCACCAGCGCCACCCGTAATATAGCCAGACACATAACGTGAAGGCACATTATGATGATGACAAATGGCAATAAACAAATGTGCAAAGTCCTGACAAACGCCTTTTTTATGGTCAAAGACTTCCGCAGCACTACAGGTTACCGTGGATTCCCCACTGGCATATTCCACCTCTTGTGCCAATTCATTCATAACCGTATGAAGAAAAGAGAGTTCACCTTCTTTTTGTAAAGATGAGGCGAATTGATCAGCAAATTTATCTAGTTCCTTGCTCGATTTCGTCAATGCCGTCGGACGCACAAACATACCGGGCGGCAAACCATCATCAAGGGGAAGAACACCATTTGTCTCTTTGGTTTCCACCTCGCCTTCAACAATAATTTTCAGATCGTCATGATCGGTATTTTCCGCCGCAAAATAGACAATATTGCCAAAGCCATCAATCCAGCGGGTCAATTGTTCAGGGCCAGTAATGGTCCAATTCCCGACACGTTGATTGCTGTCATTTCGCGGTGTTAAACGCAAATACTGCAGGGCACGACGGGCGGCTTTTTCCAATACAAAATGCGTTTCATGCCTAATCTGAATCCTCATCACTGCACCATCATAAAATCGGTTTGAATGTTCATGCTGATCTCATCCATCTGCTTGGAGAAATCAAGCAGAAAATGCCCAAGCCCCACACGACGAAGCTGTGCAATCTGGATGGTATCCAGACGATATTGCAAATCATAAACTTCGCTCATGACAGAGGCTGTCGGGTTCAGTACGCGTAGGATATCTGCAATTTCATCGACACAAGCTCGCAAGGATCGCGGGACCTCTTTATGCAGAATAATCAACTCAGCGATTTTATCTAAGTCAATGCTACTATGAAATGTCTCACGATAGGCTTTATAAGCGTTCAACGCATTCAGCAAAACCATAGAGCGATAATAATCACGCACCTGCAAGTTCCCCTGCTTGGTTTTATTCTTTTCTGCGTTGGCTGAATGCAATCTCAACAAGCGTGCACTGTTATCGGCACGTTCAATACATTGGCCCAAAATAGCAAATTGTAAACTTTCACCCCGGCGCATGGACCCCGATAACACGCCCTTAAACATATAACAGCGATCAATCATCCATTCCAAATGATCATCAATCGATCGTCGTTGGATGTCTTTGTAGCTTAAATCCTTAATGGAAAGCCATGTACGATTGATACAATCCCACAGATCAGACGTCAGAAAATGACGTGTGGCACGCGCGTTTTCACGCACGTTGGACAACAGGCTTCTCACACTGGAAGGATTGTTCATATCGCTTAGCATATAGGCGCAAACACGGCCATCACTGACTTCCCCATAATCAGCCAGAAACGCATCCTTCTGCCCACAAATATCCAGCGGCATTTCCCAGATATTGTCGCCCGCACTTCCGTTATCAGACAACATATTCGATGTACGTCCTGTTTGGAGAAGGCGCACGACATTTTCAATACGCTCCATATTCTTTGCCATCCAGAACAAATTATCAGCGGCGCGTCCCAGCATATCAGCTCTCCAAAATCCAAGTATCTTTTGTTCCACCGCCTTGTGATGAATTCACCACAAGTGATCCTTTTTCCATTGCCACACGGGTCAAACCACCCGGCACAACCCGCGTTTCACGGCCTGATAAAACAAAAGGACGCAAATCCACATGACGTGGGGCGATGCCGCTATCGACAAACGTCGGACAGGTTGACAAACACAAAGTCGGTTGAGCGATAAAGTTTGACGGATCGGCTTTCACTTTTGCTCTGAATTCAGCCACCTGTTTTTTTGTTGATGCCGGACCAACCAGCATCCCGTACCCCCCAGAACCATGGACTTCTTTGACCACAAGTTGTTCCATATTTTCCAACGCATAAGCCAAATCATCTTTGCGGCGCAGATTATATGTCGGTACGTTTTTCAGAATCGGTTCTTGTGACAAGTAGAATTTAATAATATCGGGCATATAGGTATAGATCGCCTTATCATCGGCAATCCCGCCACCAATGGCATTACAAATAGCCACATTGCCCATACGATAGGCCGAGAGCAGGCCCGGCACACCAAGGGCTGAATCCGGTCTAAAGGCAAGCGGGTCCAAGAAGTCATCATCAATGCGGCGATAAATCACGTCGACGCGTTGCGGTCCACGAGTTGTGCGCATATAGACATACCCTTCATCCACAAACAGGTCTTGGCCTTCCACCAGTTCAATCCCCATTTCCTGAGCAAGAAAAGCATGTTCAAAATAAGCGCTGTTATATTGGCCCGGCGTCATCAAAACAATGGTGGGCATACTGTTACCACGCGGGGCCACAGAAGCCAGCGTTTGTAAAAGAAGTTCAGGATAGTGACTGACCGGCGCAACTCGATGTTTGGCAAATAAGTCGGGGAATAAACGCATCATTGCCTGACGGTTTTCTAACATATAAGAAACACCACTCGGCGTTCTGGCGTTATCTTCCAAGACATAGAAAGTTTCAGAATCAACACGAACAATATCAATGCCGGAAATATGAGAATAAACGTTATGAGGGATATTGAGCCCCAACATTTCCGGTCTGAAAGCTTCATTGGTCAAAACCAAATCCGGCGGAATCAAGCCAGATTTTAAAATCGCCTGATCATGATAAACGTCATGCAAAAATGCGTTTAAGGCTTTAACCCGCTGAATGACGCCACGTTCAATAATATCCCATTCCTTTGCTGAAATGATACGCGGTACAATATCAAAAGGAATGAGTCTTTCCACGCCACCATCGGCGCCATAGACATTAAATGTGATCCCCACTCGTCGAAAAATTAAATCAGCCTGTTCATGACAACGAACCAGTTCTTCGAGCTCGGTAGAATGAAGCCATCCGGCGTATGTGTTATACGGTTCGCGAACTTCACCATTTTGTTCATGCATTTCATCAAAGAAGTTTTCCAGCATTTTCCCTCTCACGCCATGGTTACCCGATGACCATAGCAGCTTCTGTGCCAGTTGAGAAATCCTTTCCAAAAGCCATTATTACGTACAAAAACAAAAAAAACGCGCTCAAAAAATGAGCAGCGCCTAATATTTTTGCACAGAAAACTATCTAAATGTAGTGGGGGTTCCTGTTGCTAGGTACCCCCGGACCTCACCTATACGGACTCACCCGCATAGGAATTCATTTGGTCAAGCGACAGCTTACGCTGCAGCAGCGACCGGAGCCATACGATTGTCGTTGGCATTTAGTAAAGTTTGCACCGATATCGGTGGTAGCTCACCGAGCGCAACATTGTATCTTTACTACCGCTGTCGATCCTATTTCGCCCCCCTCAAAAACCGACCAATCCTGATCGGCTTTTGGTGGAGGCGCCGGGTACCGCCCCCGGGTCCAGTCAGCTTATTCCATACACGCCTCTAGCGCCGTAGTCTGCCGTTAAGCAGACGCCCTAGATGTAAGGTGATTGAAAGGAAAGGTCAAGGACGCTCTCGCAAAATATAAGGCCCGCTCACCCCGTTTTTGCGTTTAACAGTCCAAGAATCAAAAAGGCCCGCTGATCAACACAACAGGCCTTAAAAAATTTAGTGTAACAGGTTCTCTTAATGACCCATCACAATGTCACCGAGGAAGAAAAGCCAACACAAAATGAACACACCAATCCCCATTGTGATAAACGGGAAATAGTCGCCCATAATTTTTTCGCTGATAAAATCCATAACATAACTCCTCGGTTGATATTTTTTAAGCGGCCTCTTAATCCCCCAGACTGCCACAAATGTCAACATTTAGAATTATAATAAATAAAAAAATAAACCATTGAATCAAAAAGCCCGCCGAATACACGGCAGGCTTTTAAATGGCGGGAGTGACGGGACTCGAACCCGCGGCCTTCGGCGTGACAGGCCGACGCTCTAACCAACTGAGCTACACCCCC
>JABXIC010000264.1 GCA_013373265.1 Methylocystaceae bacterium
ATTTCCGTCCTGGTGGTGTTTCTAAAGACATTCCCGCTGGTTTGACGGATGATGTACGTGCTTGGGCAACCCGTTTTCCACAAGTGGTCAAAGATATTGAAACACTGCTGACGGACAACCGTATTTTCCGTCAACGTACTGTCGATATCGGTGAAATCAGTGCTGAAGACGCTATGGATTGGGCCTTTTCTGGTCCGAACTTGCGCGGTAACGGTATCCCGTGGGATTTGCGCAAAAGCCAACCTTACGATTCTTATGAAGAGTTTGAGTTTGATATTCCTGTCGGTAAAGGCAAGAACGACTGTTTTGCGCGTTACTACCTGCGTATTCTGGAAATGTACGAAACTTGCAAAATTATTTTACAAGCTTGTGACAAACTGGATGCCTGTGTTGGTGAACCTGTCAAATGTACAGACAATAAATTCACACCACCAAGCCGTGGCGAGATGAAAACCTCTATGGAAGCTTTGATCCACCACTTTAAACTCTTCACAGAAGGGTTCAAAGTACCGGCGGGTGAAACTTACACAGCCGTTGAGGCACCGAAAGGCGAGTTTGCTGTTTATCTGGTTTCAGATGGCACGAACAAACCACACCGTTGCCATATCCGTGCGCCCGGGTTTGCCCATTTGCAAGCCCTCGATTTCCTATCACGTGGGCACATGTTGGCTGACGTGGTTGCCAATATCGGTTCACTAGATATCGTTTTCGGTGAGATTGATCGATGAGTAATATGAATATTCAACAACCGGATACTTTCGAGTTTACCCCGGAAAATCTGGAACTGGCAAAGATGCACATTGCCAAGTATCCGGAAGGAAAACAACAAAGCGCCTGTATGCCGCTGCTGGATTTGGCACAACGCCAATATGGCTGGCTACCGACTGCGGCCATGGATGTGGTCGCTGATATGCTTGGCATGGCGCCTGTTCGCGTTTATGAAGTTGCGACATTCTATACGATGTTCAATAAAGAGCCGGTTGGCAAACACCATGTTCAGGTCTGTACCAACATCTCTTGCTGGCTGCGCGGTTCTGACGAAATTGTCAAAGCCGTACAAGAAGCCGCTGAAATTCATACAGGGGAAACCTCGCAAGACGGTTTGATAACCCTGTGGGAAGTTGAATGTCTGGGGGCCTGTTCAAATGCACCCATGATGCAAATCAACGACGACTATTACGAAGACCTGACTGCAGAAGACGCAACACGGATCATCAATGATTTGCGTAGCGGCAAAACACCTGAGACAGGTCCTCAAAATGGACGCACAGGGGCAGCTCCCCTTGGCGAACTCACCAGCTTGACGGGAGATGCTTAATGCTTAGTGATAAGGATCGCATTTTCACGAATATCTATGGCCTTAAGGATAAATCCTTAAAAGGCGCGCAATCCCGCGGTTGTTGGGATGGCACCAAAGGTATTCTTGAAAAAGGAAGCGAATGGATCATCAATGAGATGAAACAGTCCGGCCTTCGTGGTCGCGGTGGTGCAGGCTTCTCTACCGGTATCAAGTGGAGCTTTATGCCCAAAGAAGTGGGTGATCGCCCGCATTATCTGGTGATCAACGCTGATGAAGGCGAGCCCGGCACCTGTAAAGACCGTGAAATTATGCGCAACGACCCGCACCATCTTATTGAAGGTGCACTGATTGGTTCGTTCGCGATGAAAGCGCATGCCTGTTATGTTTATATCCGTGGTGAGTTTGTGCGTGAAGCTGAAGCCCTCCAACGCGCAGTGGATGAAGCCTACGAAGCGAAATTGATCGGTAAAAACAACATCCACGGCTGGGACTTTGATTTCTACGTCCACCGTGGGGCTGGGGCTTACGTCTGTGGTGAAGAAACCGCATTGATTGAAAGCCTTGAAGGTAAAAAAGGTCAACCCCGCCTGAAACCACCGTTCCCGGCAGGTGCAGGTCTTTACGGTTGCCCGACAACCGTTAACAATGTTGAATCAATTGCGGTTGCGCCTGAAATTCTTAAACGCGGTGCTTCCTGGTTTGCTGGTATCGGTCGTGAAAACAACACTGGTACCAAACTTTATGGTATTTCCGGTCATGTGGAACGTCCGTGTGTGGTCGAAGATGCCATGGGGATTTCCCTTCGTGACCTTCTGGAAAAACACTGTGGCGGTGTCATCGGTGGCTGGGACAACTTGATGGCTGTCATCCCCGGAGGATCGTCCGTTCCGGTCATGAATAAAGAACAATGTGATAACGCGATCATGGATTTTGATGGTCTGCGCGAACATGGTTCTGGTCTGGGAACAGCCGCTGTCATCGTGATGAAGAAAGATACAGACATTATCAAGGCCATTTCACGCCTTGCTGATTTCTACACACATGAAAGCTGTGGTCAATGTACACCGTGCCGTGAAGGTACGGGTTGGTTGGCACGTATGATGAAGCGCATGGTTATTGGTAATGCGACCGTTGAAGAGATTGATCTTCTTGAAGAAGTCACTCGTCAGATTGAAGGCAATACCATTTGTGCACTTGGTGATGCCGCAGCTTGGCCTGTACAAGGTTTGATCCGCCATTTCCGTCCGGAAATGGAAGCCCGTATTGCAGAATATCACGCTGCAAAAAACGCAGCAGCTTAGGAGACTGATTGAATGCCCAAGCTGACAATTAACGGTAACGAAGTCGAAGTCGAAAACGGCCTCACAGTGCTGCAAGCCTGTGAAGAAGTCGGGATCGAAATTCCACGCTTTTGCTACCATGAACGTCTTTCCATTGCAGGTAACTGTCGTATGTGCCTGGTGGAAATGGAACGCGCCCCTAAACTGATCGCCTCCTGCGCCATGCCAGTAGGTGAAGGTATGGTAATTCATACAGATAACGAAAAAGTCCGCAAAGCGCGTGAAAATGTGATGGAGCTTTTGCTCATCAACCATCCGCTGGACTGTCCGATCTGTGACCAAGGTGGTGAATGTGACCTTCAGG
>JABXIC010000053.1 GCA_013373265.1 Methylocystaceae bacterium
AACATCAACCATTTGACGGATTTGTTGTGTGGCTTCCAATCCATTCAAGCGTGGCATATGAATATCCATCAAGACCAGATCAAAATCATTTTCTTGCACCGCTTCTACGCCTTCCTGCCCGTCATTTGCTAACGAGACAATATGACCCATTTTCTCCAACAAGCCTTTGGCCACGGTCCGGTTAATTTTATTATCCTCAACCACCAAAATCATCAATTCGCGCCCAGCCATACCTTGTTTAGCCGGTGCGCAAATGTGGGATGGTGCCCGTGCACGCGACAAACGCAATTCAAAATAAAAACACGTTCCTTGCCCGACTTCACTATCTAGATGGATACGATCCCCACCCATGGCCTCAACCAAACCGGCTGAAATTGCCAGACCAAGCCCGGTGCCACCAAAACGGCGTGAAATAGACGTGTCAACTTGCGTAAAGGCACTAAAGAGATTTTCAATTTGTTCCGGCGGGATACCAATGCCCGTGTCTTTAACTTCAAAGCGCAACAGGGCATCATCGGGTGTGGATTCAAGCACATTCACAGATATGCTGACTTCACCTTCATCCGTAAATTTAACCGCATTTCCCGCCAAATTGGTCAGGACTTGTGTCAGTTTTGAACCATCACCCCAGAAATAATCGTCACGTTCCACATCCACAGTCAACTTCGTCTGAATATTCTTGCCTCGGGCTTGTGGACGAATAAGTTGCTCCACTGTCTGCACCGCATTATAAAGTGAAAAGGCATGGTGATCGACTTCCAGCGCGCCGGCTTCAATCTTTGAAAAGTCCAGAATGTCATTGACCAAGGACAGCAAAACATCGCCAGAACTGCGCAAGCTGTGCAGATAATTCCGTTGCCGATCATCAAGGCCCGTGTCTTCCATCAACTGGGCCATACCCGTAATTCCGTTAAGCGGTGTGCGCAGTTCATGGCTCATGGTTGCCAAAAAAGAAGACTTAGCCCTATTGGCTTTTTCAGCGGTATTTTTTGCCAAAATCAAGGCTTCTTCTTCATCGCTTAAACGCCTGATCATGCCATTATAGGCTTGGATTACGATGCCGAATTCATCATCTGATTCCCAGCCGATGGGCTCCCGGCTATGTTTTTCCTCAGTCCGTTTGATGCCACGCAAAAGTGTTTCCAACGGGTCAGACACAAAACGACGAATGGCCCCTGTCACACTGACGCTTAACACCAGCATCAGCAACAAGAGCAAACCTGAAATTTGAAGAACAGAATCTCTAAGAAGGACTTCGAGACGTTCTTTATGAAATAAAATCGCCACTTCGCCAATGGTTTCACCGCCGACATCCGCATCAGAACGAATGGCGCGTGTCACCAGCAACGGTGTGCTTTTATCTCGCGGCAAGGCACGTCCAACCGTTGCTAAAACACCTGAAAATTGCTCTTTAACGACTGCACCCGCCACATCAGGGTCAAGGCTCAAGGCTGCCAAAATCGCTTCTGCACCGGATTGATCCAAGTTCCAGACCGCGTCAGACAAGGCGGTCGCATAAATATCAGCAAGTGTCTTTTGCTTGTTTTCAAGCTCGGCTTCAAGGTCGGTATATGTCAAAAATGAAAACAGGCCCGCCATCAGCAAGGCAGCCAAAACAAATGGCGGCATTAGCGCTAAACGAAGCTTTCCACCTATCGAATTTCCCTTACCTGTAAACACAGACACCCACGACCATTAACCACAAACTATTAAATAAGTCACGTTACGCGCTTTATATGACACTTGCAATAATTGCCTGATAAAATAAACGCCCTCTAGTTACCGGCCCTCAACCTGAAGATATTAGCTAACCTGTTCTTTTGTCTTATGAAAGGCAATCTCAGGGTAGTCTTCTGCGGCTTTATCCAAATGCCAAGCATTGCGTGCCAAAAAGACGGGTTCTTCATCATGGTCACTACCGATAGCGCCTCTATTCTCATCCAAAAACTTTTTCAGTTTTAAAGAATCACTACAGGTTACCCATCTTGCCGTATAAAGCTGTGTGGATTCAAAATGAACCGGGATATTATATTCCGTACGAATGCGATCGGCCAAAACTTCAAACTGCAACACACCAACAACACCGACAATCCAATCAGAACCGATCATCGGTTTAAAGACCCGTGCAGCACCTTCTTCCGCAATTTGCTGTAAAGCACGCCCCAGATGTTTCGCCTTCATCGGGTCATCCGGACGGGCTTTTTGTAAAATTTCAGGCGCAAAGCTTGGAATGCCGGTAAAGTGCAAGCCTTCACCTTCTGTTAAAGCATCGCCAATGCGTAAGTTGCCATGGTTAGGCAAGCCAATGATATCCCCGGCAAAAGCTTCTTCCGCCAGTTCCCGGTCTTGCGCTAAAAACAGCGTCGGGTTATGCACGTTAATCATTTTATCCGTGCGTACATGCTTGAGCTTCATCCCTCGCTTAAAATGACCGGAACAGAGACGGATAAAAGCAATACGGTCACGATGTTTCGGATCCATATTGGCTTGAATTTTAAAAACAAAGCCGGACACTTTTTTCTCTGTCGGGTCCACTTCACGATCAAGCGTCGGTTGCGGGCGGGGGCTTGGGGCCATCTTGGCAAGCCCTTCCAGCACTTCGCGCACACCAAATGTATTAATGGCAGACCCAAAATAAACCGGGGTCATATGACCCGCGCGATAACTTTCCAAATCAAATTCAGGACACAGTCCACGCACCATTTCGACTTCTTCACGCAATTTTGCAACTGCATCGTCTGGCAACAGTTCATCCAGTTTCGGGTCATCCAGACCGTTACATTCAATACCTTCAGAAATCTGGTCGTTTTTGCCTTTGGCAATCAAAATCAGCTTATCGTTAAACAGGTCATAACAGCCCATAAAATTACGCCCCATACCGATGGGCCAACTTGCCGGAACCACATCAAGGGCCAGTTCCTGTTCAACTTCATCTAAAATTTCAAACGGGTCGCGGCCTTCACGGTCAAGCTTGTTGACGAAAGTGGTAATCGGCACGTCACGCAGGCGACACACTTCAAATAATTTACGTGTCTGATTCTCAATACCTTTAGCCGCGTCGATCACCATAACGGCAGAATCTACGGCTGTCAGAGTCCGGTATGTATCCTCAGAAAAATCTTCGTGCCCCGGTGTATCCAAGAGGTTGAAGGTTTTCCCAAGATAATCGAATGTCATCACCGATGATGCAACAGAAATACCACGTTCCTGTTCCACTTTCATCCAGTCCGAACGTGCACGTCGACGGTCCCCTTTGGCTTTAACGGCCCCCGCCAATTGGATTGCCCCCCCAAACAACAGGAGTTTTTCTGTCAGTGTTGTTTTACCTGCATCAGGGTGGGAAATAATCGCAAATGTTCTGCGCTTATGTATTTCTGTTTCTAAATCAGCCATGGTCCAAACCTTAAATTTTCTCAGACAATAGGCAAATTTTGTAAAATCTCCAGTCCTTTTTTTTGACCTCTCCCCAACAAATTGTTACTATAGTGGAATAAATAGGGAGATGAACGGGTTATGACTGATACAAACACTGAAAAAAAGCCAAGCGTTAAGGTAAAACGTGCTAAACATGCCAGCGCACAAGCAAGTTATATGGAACGCAAACGCGCTGAAGGTAAAGAATGGCTCGCCACATGGGTCCCTGGGGAGGCCAAAGAAAGCCTTAAAGAACTGGCCAAACGCGCGGATGAAGATGACCGCTCCCCTTCCGAAGATTATGTCAGCGCAGTTGAAAGCGCATTGGACACTACCATCCCCAAATGGGCACGTAAAAACCAGACTCTGCTGAATATCTGGTTGATATCGCATAACGATATTCTTGTGGACTTTGGTCAACATAAAGAAAAATCAAAAGGCAAGAAAAAGAAGAAAAAGAAAAAGTCATAAGGTTAATAAAAAACAAGGTCGCATCATTCTACAAGGGCGCCCTATAAAAACACACAACACACTCTCTCCTGTCATCTGCGCGCTTTAGCAGGAACAGAAAAAGCTTGTTTCCTGCCCCCAACTATGAAATAAGCGCGCCACATTGACGAGCTGTGTTTCATCACAGCCCCGGTCGCAGCCTACCCGGAGAAAACAAGGATAAACGCAGATGAAATCCATTGTGATTTGTTCTGGCGGATTAGACTCCGTCACACTCGCCTATAAGATCGCTCACGAGCATGAACTTGCCGGACTGATCTCTTTTGACTACGGTCAACGTCATAAGAAAGAAACATCTTATGCCGCCCTTTGTGCTGAGCGCTTAAAAGTCAAACATAACATCGTCGATATCACCAACATTGGTGCCTTATTGACTGGATCGGCTTTAACCGATGATGTGGACGTACCCGATGGTCACTACGCTGAAGAAACCATGCGTTCCACCGTGGTCCCCAACCGCAATGCCATTATGTTGGCCATTGCCTTTGGGGCAGCGGCAGCACAAGGCTGTGATAGCGTGGCAACAGCGGTGCATGGCGGAGATCATTTCATTTACCCCGATTGCCGCCCTGACTTTATCAACGCGTTCAACACCATGCAGGCCCATGCTTTAGAAGGCTACGCTGAGGTTGAACTCTATGCCCCCTTTGTGAACATTCCCAAAGATGGCATTGTCAAAGTCGGTCATGAATTAGGTGTCCCCTATAAAGATACCTGGTCCTGTTATAAAGGCGGCGACATCCACTGTGGGCGTTGCGGGACTTGTGTCGAAAGACGTGAAGCCTTCTATCTGGCGAAGGTCGAAGATCCCACCGTTTATGAAGATATTAATTTCTGGATCAAGGCGCGCGAAGACTATCACGCGAAAAAAGGCGGTTAACCATGTTTACCATTTCAAAGCAGTTTCACTTTTCCGCTTCCCACATTTTACATGGTTTGTCTGATGACCATCCCTGTGCGCGTTTGCACGGGCATAACTATATTGCCGAAGTCGTGCTGGCTTCAGACACTCTCAACAGCGTGGGATTTGTACGCGATTACCGTGAATTGTCTGATCTGAAAAACTATATCGATGACAAACTGGATCACCGCCACCTCAATGATGTGTTAGGCGACAACAACACCACAGCCGAACGTATGGCAAAACATTTATATGACTGGTCCAAATCCCGCTGGCCTGAAGTGGTTGCCGTACGCATCAGTGAAACCCCCAAAACATGGGCGGAATACAGACCATGATCAAGCTTATCCAAATCAGCGAAATTTTTGGCCCGACCATTCAAGGCGAAGGTGCACAAATTGGGCATCCGACCATCTTTGTACGCACAGCAGGTTGTGATTATCGTTGCGTCTGGTGCGATACAAAATACGCAGTTGAAACAGAAAACGCCAAAAGCTGGCATAAGCTTTCTGCCCAAGATGTGATGTCTGAGATTGAACGTCTCAGCCAATCCACCCCGATGAGCGTCACCCTGTCCGGTGGCAACCCGGCCATGCAGGATTTGGAAGAATTGATCGATTTGGGCCATGAAAAAGGCTACAGCTTTTCCATGGAAACCCAAGGCAGCTTAAGCCGAAACTGGTTTGCCAAACTGGATGCCTTAACGCTAAGCCCCAAGCCGCCGTCTTCTAAAATGGAAACCAACTGGCAAGAAGTGATGGATTGCGTTGAAGTTGCCGGCACCCATCCGCAGTTAAGCCTGAAAGTCGTGATCTTTGACGATCAGGACTATGAATATGCCCAATTTGCCGGAAAACTCTTTCCCGATATCCCGCTGTTTTTACAAGCCGGAAATCATCGTGTTGAAAGCGATCAAAAAGCCGATATCCCCGGTGTCCTGGACCGCTTACGTTGGCTGGCTGAAAAAGTCGCCTCGGACCGCTGGAAAACCGCCCGCGTCCTGCCCCAGTTGCATGTTTTGGCATGGGGCAATGAACGCGGGGTTTAGGTCTGTCCAAATCCATAATTAAATAAAGTCTTTTATTTTCTCTATTATGGATTATGTAGAGCTCATGGATATGCAAGACGCTAAAGACATCACCAAATACCGCAAGTACTGGGCGCACCGTTTCGGGGTCGCACCCTTCTTGCCCATGTCCCGTGCTGAGATGGATCAGCTCGGCTGGGATAGTTGTGACATTATTTTGATCACAGGGGACGCCTATGTGGATCACCCCAGCTTTGGCATGGC
>JABXIC010000018.1 GCA_013373265.1 Methylocystaceae bacterium
CATGCCCATCGGCATACCAGGATGTCCGGATTTAGCCTTTTGAACAGCATCAGCGGAGAGAAAACGAATGGCGTTCGCCATATCCTTGTGCGAGGTCATCGACATACGATCCTTCAGTAAAAAAAGAGCCCTAAAATGGTTGGCGCACACTACCTGAGAGTCCTTTTATAAGCAAGGGGCGAAAGCCGTCAACTTTCTATAACTTTAACTTAAAGGTTTAATCAGTATAACTTGGGATTTTGAAAGATTTCGTGTATTATAGGCTTACCGTATAAAAACACTTAATAAAAAGTAAGCGCCACCCATGAATATCCGCTGCCTCATATGTCTGTTGTTTTCTTTTTGCGTTACCTTCCGTTCAACCGCTAGTGCGCAAGATAATGCAGACGTTCAACTTTGCTATGAGGATCAGGATTATCCACCCTATTTAATTGGCACGGGTAGAAAAGCCGTGACGCCGAATCCCGGTGTTTTGGTGGAACTGACCAAGTCTGCCTTTGAAGATGCAGGATTTACTGTGTCTTTTATTAGACGTCCCTGGAAACGTTGCATGCACATGGTGGGGGATAACAAAGCCGTTGGCATGTTTGGTGTTATATATTTACCGGAACGCGAAGTATTCGGCCATTATCCCATGCACAATAATGCACCGGATAAAGAACGTCGCCTTTTAACTGTTGATTACCCGATTTTTGTCAACATTAATGCCCCCGTCAAATGGGATGGGCACACATTCGCGAATAAAAAAGTCCACTTGGGCACCCCTTTAGGGTACGCCACCGTCACAGAACTTGAAAATATATATCATATATCTCCCAACCAAGCCTATCTGCCTCAAGCCGGTTTAGAAGCCGTTTCACAGAATAAACTTGACGGATATATTGTGGAAAGAAAGGTTGGCGAACAACTTCTTTTAAAACACAAACTCCAAAAAAGCGTCGTCGCGCAGGAACCACCCTTCAAATCACATGATTTATACCTGCTGCTAAGCCACGGTTTTTATGACGAAAACACAGAAAAAGCAGAAAAAATATGGTCACGACTTGCGATTTTAAGAAAAACAGTGCTTGATGACCTCATGAAAAGCTACCTGAAAAGATAATAAATAAAACTTATGGCTCTTGAAATAATTGAAACCAAAGCAGACCCCGGCTTTGAAAAAAGAACGCCTTTGCTCTTTGTCCATGGCTCCTTTTGTTCTGCCCCCATCTGGCGATATCACTTCATGCCGTTTTTTGCATCACATGGGTTTGACTGCTACGCGGTTTCCTTGCGCGGACATGGTCAAAGTGCCGGTGAATGGTCGTTACATCTCTACGGTCTTTGTGACTTTGTCGATGACATTATCAAAACCATCGACCATATCGGCGAAGCACCGGTTTTAATCGGTCATTCATTGGGCGGTATGGTCGTCCAAAAATATATTGAAACCCATGACTGTAAGGGCGCCGTGCTTTTAAATTCTCTGCCGCCGAGCGGATCATTCAGTTCTATGATTCATATGATGACCCATTCGCCTGAACTTTATTGGGCGCTTAATCAAGCCATGCTCTTTAGCCCCGATATCGTCAGCTTCGATGCGTTGAAACGCATGTTGGTCACAGCCGACACCCATCCGGCAGGTTTGGCAGAAGTTCACGGGCTTTTTCAGGCGGAGTCTTTGCGTGCATTGACTGAAGTCACGTATCTGGATATCCCGCGCAAACGCGCCCTTCCCGGCATCCCCATATCGGTTATTGGTGGGGACGCAGATGTTATGATCCCGGTCACCGCGCTTAAAGAGACTGCGGCTTTCCATGAAGCTTCATTAGATATCATCCCCGGCGCCCCCCATGCAGTCATGCTGGACCGTCGTTGGAAAATGGCTGCCGAACGGATACGCTCATGGATGCTTCGTCATATTTAAAAACAAAACGCTGGTTCGTCTATGTTTTGCTAAATAAACACGGCGAAGCCTACACCGGCGTTACCTTTGATGTCAGCCCGGATCGTCGTTTGGAAGAACACAATGGCGAAAAACCCGGCGGTGCCAAGTACACCCGCGCACGCCGCCCGTGGGAATTGATCTATGTTGAAAGCGGCTTTGCCGGACGAAGCGAAGCGCAATCGCGCGAAATTCAAATCAAAAGAGATCGAAAATTTAAATTGCTCTTAAAAAAAGAGAGATAACCGCTCTTTATGCGTCCACTTTCTTATAAAAATGAACGCCTCCTAACCAACGATCAATACCATTTATCGCAATATGATTTTCATGTCCCTCTAAAACGCGACGTCCCACATTCGTTAAAATGACACATTGTCCAAAATAATCCCGTAAGTCAGCTTGTCGTGACGTTTTTAGAAGTCCTTCTTTTGTTGATTGAAGCAACGCAGAGGGACAATCTATAAATTCATCCATCATGCGTGAAAAGCTTAAGTCACCCATAAACTTTGCCTCTTCACGCTCTTGCATCAAAAGAAACAAGTCCTTTAATGAATGTTCTTTGTTTAACAAAGGAGATAACGCAATCTTCATGGATTGAGGTAAACCCGTTTCAACATCCGGATGTTCCGCGAGAACTCTTTTTATAGCAGATGCAACAAAAGGCAGTATGGAAGATTTTTCATTTGAAAGTTGCTTCAAATCCTCATGGTTAGGTTGGCGAAATGCATACCAAACCTTACGGGCAAAGGTTCGGGCTTGCGGGTCAAGAAGAACAGCTTTTTCGGACAGGCTTGCAAATATATCTTCGGCCAGTTCTGACAAATAATGATCCACTTGTACCACAAATAAATTTGCAAAATCATACAAACGATCAATCACTTCAATCAATTGCAATTGATCATAAAGATCGTGTTCAAACCAAAGTTCAACACGATCAAAGTCACAGACACTTGATAAAATATCCTCACGTGCGGCAAAGTCTTTTTCAATATCCGATGCAGACACATCTGCAAATTCAGCCAAAAACTGAATGCGCTTTTTTGCCAGCTCCGTTGGATTTAAACCACCCGGCACAGGTCCATCATGCAAGACATCACGCCAAGGTAAAACGGTATCGGCTACGTCTAGTTCTTTAATTCGATCAGCGGCATTATCGCCATTTGTGATAATAAGGATTTTCATAATCTATGCCAAAGCTTCATCCAGATCACGGATGATATCATTAGCGCTCTCCAGACCGACAGACAAGCGCAAAACATCCGGTCCGGCACCAGCGGCAATTTGCTGCTCTTCACTCAATTGACGGTGTGTGGTGCTGGCGGGATGGATAATCAAGCTGCGGGTATCACCGATATTAGCCAGATGCGAGATCAGATTAACACTCTCCACCACTTTCACCCCGGCTTCAAACCCGCCTTTCACGCCAAACGTAAAGACAGAGCCTGCGCCTTTGGGCATATATTTTTGTGCAAGGTCATAATAACGGTTGGATTTTAACCCTGCATAAGACACCCAACTGACTTTGGGATGACCTTCTAAAAAGGCAGAAATTTTTTGCGCATTTTCCACATGGCGCTCCATACGCAGATGCAGCGTTTCAATACCTGTGATGATATTAAAAGCATTGGTCGGGCTCATGGCAGGGCCAAAATCACGCAAACCCACACAGCGCGTCTTCATGGAAAAACCAAAATCCCCAAACGTTTCATAAAAGCTCATGCCATGATAGGCAGGGTCCGGCTCTGTCAATGCGGGAAATTTGCCTGCTTTTGCCCAATCAAATTTACCTGATTCAACGATCGCACCGCCCATAGAAGTACCATGACCGCTTAAAAACTTGGTGGCAGAATGGGTAATGATGTCTGCGCCATGCTCAAAGGGGCGAAACAAAATTGGTGTCGCCATGGTGTTATCCACCACCAAGGGCATGTTGTTTTCATGGGCAAGATCAGCCAAGGCTTGGGTATCCAGAATAATCCCGCCCGGATTTGCCAAAGGTTCAATAAACAAGGCTTTATGTTCCGGTTTGATCGCGGCCTTAACCGCTTGCAAATCGGTCGCATCGACAAAATCGACATCCCAGCCTAATCGTTTAAAACTGACCCCAAATTGTGTGATGGATCCGCCATATAAGTTTTTAGAGGCTAAAAAGCGATCCCCCGGTTCCAACAAAGAAAAGAAGGCAAGAAATTGCGCAGAATGACCTGAGGCACAGCAAACCCCGGCACGTCCCCCTTCAAGGTTGGCGATACGTTCTTCCAACACCGCCACCGTCGGGTTGGTCAGACGTGAATAGATAAAGCCAAACGTTTGTAAATTAAACAAATCAGCCGCATGTTCCACATCTTCAAAGACATAAGATGTGGTTTGATAAATGGGTGTATTGCGCGCGCCCGTTACCGCATCCGGTCTGGCACCTGCGTGGATTGCACGGGTTTCGATCCCGTATTCTTTTGGGTAATCATTCATCGCGTTAACCTTTTTGAAGTAATAATACCGGAATTAATCCCTGCCCAGCTTAATTCGCCAAACAAACGCCCGTATTCAATTTTTGGACACCGATCCATCACAACTTTAAAGCCAGCCTCTTGTGCGCGTTTGCCTGCTTCTTGGTTGATAACGCCCAATTGCATCCAGATGGTTTCAATGTTTTTTTGTTCTTTTAATGAAATCGCCTCATCACAAACCGCGCCGGCAGCTTCAGAATTGCGAAAAATATCAACCATTTGAAACGGGACGGGAATATCCGTCAGGCTGGCATAGACCGTTTCCCCCAAGATTTCCTGCCCCGCCAGGCCAGGATTAACTGGGATGATGCGATAGCCTTTGCCTTGAAGGTATTTCATCGCAAAATTGCTTGGTCTATTCCATTTTGCAGAAGCCCCAACCATCGCAATGGTGCGCGACTCTTTTAATATCTGATAGAGCCAATGATCATCATAAAATAACGTCGACATTAAATTCCTCATTAAAAAATTTTTAAAATCATGCGGACTTTGTCTTTGAAAATCAAGCCTGTCCCATCTGTTTTTCTTAATACAAGGCACCTAAAAAACGTCACGTCCTCCCCCAAATGAGTGAGGACCGACAAGCAACTTCTAATTATTATAATTAAAAAACTATAAAGGCCCCGCGCTATGTCAGACCCGAAACAAACTGCAGAAGAACTATATCGTTCTGGCGGATATAAGAAAGCAAACTTTATTGCTTTCAATAAGATGCAAACAACTGACAATGGTCAGGAGATTGATTTTTGGCTCAGCGTCATTAATCATATCGCCATGCTCGACCTGAATCCTGCCCAACAAACCAACATCAGCGACACAAGAAAATAAACAAAATACATTCTTGAGTGCTAATTTAGTATATATAGTATATACTAAAGTCTGAATTAGAGGATTTACAGGTAAAGACTATGGCAACTGTCATTGAAACAGCAACAGACCTCTATCTAAAGCACGGTTTGAAAAAGGCGAATATTATCGCCTTTCACAATTTACAAACCGCACCGGAACCAACTGAGTCTGATTTTTGGTTGCACGTCATCAACGCCATCACATCCCTTGATATATTCGGAACTGCTGAAGTTGATTACACCCAACATATCAATTGAAAAAACTTATTTACCTTTCCATTCGGGCATCGGTTGCTTGGCAATGAACGCGTCAATACCCGCTTTGGCATCTTCGGTCAGCATATTACATGTCATCGTCTTTGCCGCCATGTCATAAGCAACGTCGCGTGCAGCTTCCAACTGTTTATAGAACAATTCTTTACCAAGGGCGATTGAAACGGCTGGTCTAGCCGCAATCTTTGTCGCCATTTCCATAACAGCTTCATCCAATTGGTCTGCCGGAACAATTTTATTGATCAGGCCAAACTGCAACGCTGTTTGTGCATCAACAAAGTCACCTGTCACCAGCATCTCGAAAGCTTTTTTAGGCGTTACATTACGGGTCAAGGCCACCATTGGTGTTGAACAGAACAAGCCGACATTAATGCCTGATGTGGCAAAACGGGCTTCTTCAACCGCAATCGCCAAGTCACAGGTCGCAACCAACTGGCACCCGGCAGCCGTCGCAATACCATGAATGCGCGCGATGACTGGTTGGGGGATGGCATTGATTTTCAACATCACGTCAGAACATTTTGCAAATAATGCCCCCATAGCTTTTTCTGAACTGTCTTCGCGCATTTCTTTTAAATCATGACCGGCACAAAAAGCTTTGCCTTCACCCGCCAAGATCACAACGCGGATAGATTTATCTTCGCCCACACGTGTCAGCGCCTCCAGCAAACTATCCAAGACAGCCATGGAAAGCGCATTGAATTTATTCGGGCGGTTCAGTGTCAACGTGGCAATTCCGTCTTTGTCGCTGCGCGTCACCAGTGCCATATCTTGTGTTTCTATCGTCATGATTTAATCAACTCCCTTACTCTTTAAATATGTTTTGCGCACACCATATATCAAATTGACGTTTACGTAAACGTCATATAGCATCAATAAAAAATTTTAACATATTAGGGGCTCCACATGGGCAAAATTACGGTAAAAGAATTCGACCATATTATTGAAACCGAATTGCCCTGGGCCAAGGATATCGGCATGATCACCGATAGCATTGGTGATGGACAAGCCGTATTACGCTTACCTTTTAATGATGTTATGCTGCGTCCCGGTGGCACCATTTCCGGGCCGACCATGATGGCCTTGGCGGATGCCTGTATGTATGCGGTTATTCTTTCCGCCATTGGCCAAGTTAAACTGGCTGTCACCACCAGCTTTAACATCAACTTTTTACATCGCCCCGCACCGGGGGATTTGATGGCAGAAGGTCATATTCTGAAACTGGGCAAGCGCCTTGCCGTAATGGATGTGACCTTGCACTCAGATGGTCATGATGAACCCGTCGCCCATGCCACAGGGACGTATTCCATTCCCCCCAATCGAGCGTAAATCGCAACTTTTGACGAAAAAAGATATTTCATTTTCCAATTTTTGAGTTAATTTCCAGGCTATATATTCATCCTATACGCCTCTAGCCCTCTCATACATTGGATCATGCATGCAAAACGTCCTTACCGTTATTTTTCCGGTTTTTGCACTTATCGGACTTGGTTACTTTATGGTCAAGCGCGATTTGTTTAGCCAAAATGGTGTGAATGATCTCACGCGCTTTATCTTTTTTCTGGCTGTTCCCGCCCTGTTGTTTCGCACTTCAGCCAGCGGAATCATGGGGCAGAATTTGGAATTTTCCATACTGTTTGCCTACTACGGCATGGGCTTATTGATGCTCTTTGGCACTTATTTTCTCAATCGTCATATAGGACATGAACGTTCTGTCGTCAGTGGAATTTCTGCTTCATTTTCTAATTTAGCTCTCATCGGTCTGTCCATTACACAAACAGCCTACCCGCCTGAGGCACTTGCGCCTTTGGTCACAATCATCACTTTTAACGCCATGATCTTATTCACCATCCCCTGCGTGATGATTGAAACCGGGCGTAACCCCAACGCCAACATTTTTGGCATTATTAAAAATTCAATCAAAAGCGTGATCACCAACCCCTTGGTGGTTGCACTTGTCAGCGGCTGGATTTTTTCCAATACGGGCTGGACCTTGCCTATCGCCATTGACCACACAACGGAAATCCTCAGTAAAGCCGCTGCCCCTTGCGCCCTTTTTGCTGTGGGTGGTGGTATGGCGCGTTATTCCCTGCGACTGGAAGAAACCAAATGGCCTGTCTTGATCGCCTCCTGTGCCAAACTTTTGATTATGCCCTTAGGTGTCTGGCTCCTCTGTCACTACGTCTTTCAGGCTTCCCCCCTATGGACCATGATCGCGACCTTGGGCGCGGCTATGCCCACTGGCGCCAACCCCTTTGTCTTTGCCACACGCTATAAAGTCGGCGATAGAATAGCAGGTAACGCGATTCTCTTAACAACGACCCTTTCCATCGTGACCTTAACCACCTTCCTGCTTTTGTTCCCCAGCCCTTAAGACCTCTTGTGGTACCAAGAGACAGCAGCTAACATATTGATTCAAATAGATATGAACACCACCCCGAACCCCATTATTTTCTGCGCCATACGGAAACGGTATTATAATACCGCATTTTTAACATGCTGTTTTTAAACGTTTTTTAGCTGTTGACTTATGCGTAAAAATACACATAATGCGCCCTCCTTTCCAAGAGGTGATTCGTTGCCTGTTTGGAGACCCGTTTTTTTAATCCGTATGCAAGTGGACTGAAATGAAAACTTACACTGCTAAGCCGAGCGAAATTGAACGCAAATGGTTCGTGATCGACGCCGAAGGCGTTGTTCTTGGCCGTTTGGCGGCAATCGTCTCGCAATATCTGCGCGGCAAACACAAGCCGACCTATACACCGAACATCGACACTGGTGACAACATCGTTATCATCAATGCTGAAAAAGTACAACTGACCGGCCGCAAACGCACCGACAAAGTGTACTATCACCACACCGGTCACCCGGGCGGTATCAAGCAACGCACAGCTGAACAAATTCTGGATGGCGATCATCCGCAACGCGTTATCGAAAAAGCTGTTCAACGCATGATCACACGCAGCCCGTTGGGCCGTGCGCAAATGAAAAAACTGCACGTCTATGCTGGTTCTGAACACCCGCACGAAGCGCAGCAGCCGGAAGTACTTGATGTCGCTTCCATGAACGACAAGAATAAACGGAGCGCATAACCATGGCTGAAGAAAAGAAAACTTTGGAAGATTTGGCAGACGTAACTGCGACTGCTGCTCCTGTAGAAGAAGCTGTGGCACCTGTTGAGCCCAAAATCGACGCACAAGGTCGTGCTTATGCAACAGGCCGTCGTAAAAACGCTATCGCACGTGTATGGATCAAACCGGGTTCTGGTAAGATCACCATCAATGGTCGCACGGTTGAAGATTACTTCGCCCGTCCGGTTTTGCGTATGATCCTGAACCAAACATTCGAAGTTACAGAACGCGAAGGTCAATTTGACGTGATCGCAACTGTCACTGGTGGCGGCCTTTCTGGTCAAGCCGGTGCTGTTCGTCACGGTTTGTCCCGCGCCCTGCAAAACTACGAACCTGCTTTGCGCCCTGCCCTGAAAAAGGCTGGCTTCCTTACCCGTGATTCACGCGTTGTTGAACGTAAGAAATACGGTAAAGCAAAAGCACGTCGTTCATTCCAGTTCTCCAAGCGCTAATCTTCTCAAGAAGACAAACGTTCTCTTTCGAGAGCATACGGATACAAAGAAATCCGCTTCCATTGGGAGGCGGGTTTTTTTGTGTTTAATCGGTAGCTGTCACGGATTTTAGATAAGTGGGCAGCAAGATATTGACGAGACAACAGAACAGATTGCTAGAGGAATGGCTCTTAGAGATAAGTTTTTAAAGCGTAGATAAATTAAACCTCAGCCAAGAACATTAATAACTTGTCTTTTTTGCAAAAAAAACGCATAAAAACCCAGTTAATTGCCTAGAGAGCTTAAAATGTTACTATCATTTAGTGTTACAAACTATAAATCTTTCGCTGACACACAGGAACTTTCGCTCGTTGCAGGAAGCGGTTCTCGCCGCAAGAAAGAAATCTCTTTTGCTACTGGAAACGCATTAGCTCCAAATGCACTACGATCTGCCTGTATATTTGGCCCCAATCGAGTGGGGAAAACAACACTCATAGAAGCCATTGAATTCGCGTCTCAATACATCATTAATTCTTCAAAAGATTCACAAGAAGGAGAATTGATTGATGTAGAAAGTTTCAAGTTTTCTCCAGAATTTATGAAACAACCTACTGAATTTGAATTTTCTTTCATTCATAAAGAGACATTCTACCAATATGGTTTTGCCGTCGATCAAGAAAAGGTCTGGGCTGAATGGCTTTTCCAGAAGCCGAATGAATCAAGAACACGAATGAGAACTATTTTTCAGCGGGAATTCGACTCAGAAACACAAGAATACCATTGGGATTTAAGTAAAACACACCTAAAGGGTGAGAAAGAACTCTGGAGAAAAACCACTAGAGACAATGCATTATTTCTCTCAACTGCTGTTCAACTAAAATCGGATGATCTAAAGCTGCCATATCAATGGTTTCGAGATTACCTACATGTGATCGACTCTCCTGAGAGACTATTACCTGGATTTACGGCGAAGCAATGCATCGACAACGGTTGGAAAAATAAAGTTCTAAATCTCATGCAATCAGTAGATATCCCAGTTAAAGATATTCATATTGAACAAAAGGAAATTAATTTTTCAGATATAGATTTAACCCCCCTCTCAGCGACAGCAAAAGCCTCATTAGAAAAAGAACTTAGTGGCAAAAAAGTTGCTGATATTCAAACAATCTACGAAGCTGCTGATGGTTCGTTAGTGCCATTTACTTTACATGAAGAATCTAATGGGACTAGGGTTGTGTTTAGTCTTGCAGGCCCTTGGTTTGATGTTCTCGAAAATGGATATACTTTATTTGTAGATGAATTGCACAACAGCCTTCACCCGCTTTTATTAAAATATCTCGTCAATTTGTTTCATGATCCAAAAATAAATACTCAGAATGCACAACTTATCTTCACTAGTCATGAAACCTCAATCATGTCCAAGAACTTCATGCATAAAGATCAAGTCTGGCTAGTAGAAAAAAATGAAAATCAAAAATCGAAATTGATCCCTTTATCTAGTTTCAACACTCGAGAAGTAACAGCCTTCCAAAGAGCCTATTTGGATGGGCGGTTTGGTGCTGTTCCTAAAATGCCGAGTATTGCGTAATGAGTGCTAGATCTGACAAATTGTTTCAAAGAGGCAGGAGAAAAGATAAAAATTCTCTCGCCAGAAAAGCTGAGACAAAAAAAACCCGAAAAAGAGCACTAATCGTCTGCGAAGGAGAAAAAACCGAGCCCCTATATCTAAACGCTTTAATACGACACTTAGGTTTAACAACTGCTGATGTCAGAATTAGTGGAGAGTGCGGCTCAGCTCCTCTTTCCGTCGTCAAACACGGTAAGGACTTGTTACGCGATGATAGCGATTATGATTTTGTCTTCTTTGTTTTTGATCGGGACACACACCCAAACTACGATAATGCAATAAACAGCATCTATAATTTAGAAAAGAAAAGAGAACACAAACCCAAAACCATTGCAGCTATCACATCAGTGCCATGTTTTGAGCTTTGGTTCCTAATGCACTTTTCTATGCATTCCAGGCCCTATGACGCAGAAGGCGATAAATCACCCGCAGCTTGTTTAATTTCCGATTTGAAGCAGATAGCTGGATTTGAGGATTACGAAAAAGCTTCTACAGATCATTTCACAAAGCTACTTCCTAATATAAACACTGCTAAATCAAATTCTGTAAGACGATTGATTGACTGCCGCAATTCTGGTGAGCGTGATTTTCATGGAAACCCAAGCACTAAAATGCACTTGCTGGTAAGTGCTTTAGAGGAAATCGCAAACGATTCTAACGATGACTAAGTCAAAACCCTATAAACAGAAGCTCGGCTGATCCCCAGTTCCTTGGCAATCTTGGGGGACAATCGGTGACAGGTACCTATTTTCTAGCTAGTCAATAACAACTCATAGGTAGCAAATTGATAGCACGGCATTTAGTGCATAACCTAAATTACTGATATTTAATTATCATATTTTAGCTTCCATTATTCCCAGCATTAATCTTCTCACGAAGACAAACGTTCTCTTTCGAGAGCATACGGATACAAAGAAGTCCGCTTCCCTTTGGAGGCGGATTTCTTGGTTGTTTAGATTATTATTTGTTTTTTCTTAATTGATGAATAATCTGCATAAATTGCGCCTTCCCTGTCCCCTTCTTTGAAGCCCTGCCCCATCGGCACATGCCGGATGAGGTGTTCGATATTTTCTCCCGGTAATATGTTTTTCAATTTTTTTCGCAGCTTTTATAGAGGTAAAAATAATGGCATCCGGACGTAAAATATCAACAACAGACTGAACAACGTGTCGAGAGACCTCTAAGTCTATTTTTTCAACTTTTATCGACTTTTTATATCTTGCCGGTCTTTGAAAGGCATTCATAAAAGCAACCGAACGAAATGCATTTCCTTCATCCGGAAAGCCTGTTTCCA
>JABXIC010000224.1 GCA_013373265.1 Methylocystaceae bacterium
CCAGCATCGGCAACCTGATCTTGGCCGGAGGATATCTGAATAACCGCCGCCAACTGGATCAAGTTATCTTTATGTTTTCCAAACTGGTGAATGTACAAGGCAATGTCGCGACCACGGTGAATGACAACCTGCATCTCGGTGCTGCACTTGAAAACGGACAAACCCTAATCGGGCAACATCTGATCACCGGTAAAGAAGTCACGCCGCTTGAAAGCCCGATCAAAGACTTTTTCCTCTGCGCAAACCTCAAGTGCTCCAAACCAACTCAAACCAGCTTGCAAAAGAAAAAACGCAAGATGATTGGTGAAGCCGAATTGATCTGCTTCCCCCCGGGGAGTTTTTACACCAGTATCGCCGCAAACCTTTTGCCCAAAGGCGTGGCAAAAGCGGTGCGCGATAACCCCTGCCCCAAAGTTTATATCCCCAGCTTAGGCACGGACCCGGAACGGATTGGCATGAACGTAGACGACACCATCTTTAAACTGATCGATATTTTAAAAAAAGATGCCGGGACAGATTGCCCGACCGATAAACTGTTAAACTTCGTGATGATTGATAGTGAAAACGGTGTGCAGCTTAAAGGGGCAACAAAATCAAAGTTAAAAGAACAAGGCGTTGAAATCATCGACCAACGCCTGATCACCCCGCAAAGCGCGCCTTATTACGAACCACACATGCTGGTGGCGGCCCTTCTGTCCCTGATATAAAGCCCCATCAATAGGACAAAAGCCAATCTTGTCCTTTTTGCAAATCTTCAGGTGCAATATCTACCAGCAATGTTGCTTGCAAATCTTCCAAAGTGACACTGCGTAATTTTTCCCGCCACGCTTCGTCCGCATCCCACATCACACGGGCAATAGCACATGGCTTATCAGGTATTTTTTTATCTGTCAGGCATGGGTTATTGCCTCTGATTTCGGAACATTTAAAGGTATTCTTCTTACCTTCAACCGCTTCTACAATATCTAAAAAAGTAATGTTTTTGGGCAATTGCGCAAGACGATAACCACCTGTTGGCCCCAGTGTGCCTTCAACGAGGTGAGCTTGCGACAGGTTCTGCAAAGCTTTGGATAAATACTCTTTGGGAACACCATGAAATTCTGACAATGCTTTTGTTGAAAGATACTTCCCTTCCGGCAAGGCAGACAGTACCGCACAACAGTGTAAGGCCCATTCCACCTGATTTTTCAAAATCATTGTTTTATGCCTTTTTCCAATTCTTTTAAGCGTTTACTTTCCTCCTTTCTTTGTACAAACAAATCCATCAAAACAAAACTGCTATTGTCACTGTGGGCGCGCCCCAGCTTTCTTTAATGTGACAATTTAATTTTAGTTTAATCCGGCTTTATCCAAACCGAAGTATGCATCTGCAATCCCGTGCGGAACATTGAACGGAACCCCTAAGCGGTTCCAACTATTAATAGCAGCAATCGCAAAGGTTAGGTCTGACACCTCTTGTTCAGACAATTCAACCCGTACCGATTGGTAAAGATCATCCGCAATTCCGCCTTCAGGAAGACGTGTCACCGCCTCAGCCCAGCGCAAGGCTGCTTTTTCTTTTGCAGAAAACAACTCAGACTCCCACCACACAGAGAGATGATGAAGACGCAATTCTCGTTCACCATGTATCTTGGCCTGTTTGACATGCATATCCAGACAAAACGCACAGCCATTCAATTGGGACACTCGAATGTCGATCAAATGCAAAAGGCCTTGGTCTATTGACGTTTTCTCTTTGGTGGCCATGGAAAAGGCTGCCATTTTTTCGTACAGGGCAGCCGAAAGTTCAGTATGTTTGAGTCGTTGGCTCATGGAATATTCCTTCTAAAAATTAAATACGGATATTTTTTATCCTTAATTAAGCCGCCTTGTCAACCCTCCCTTATTTTGCCCACAAAAAAGGCCCACGACATTGCATCACGGGCCTTTTTAATTGGTTCTGATATTTTATGCGTTTAAGAAATCTACATACGATTTATCAAATTTCCATAATAATCGTTGAGCAAATTTATGAACGCCTAATGTTCACCATCAATCTATTCATTACCTGCATGAATGCTGTTAACCCATTCCATCAACGTCATTTAAGAGTTATCGGCGCGCACCTGATCAAGGAAGCGTTTGACCTCTTCACGCAGCATTTCAGCTTGTTTAGACAGATCAGACGATGCATTTGAAATTTGCATTGCGGCTGACCCGGTTTCGCTGGCAGCTTGCTCAACGGATTGGATATTGACAGATACTTCAGACGTCCCTTGAGATGCCTGTTCCACATTGCGGGCGATTTCACCTGTCGCTGCCGTTTGTTCTTCCACCGCAGCGGCAATAGAATTGGCAATCTGGTCAATCTCGGTAATGGTTTCCCCAATGACTGAAATGGCGGTTGCCGCTTCATGGGTTACATTCTGGATTTGACCGATTTGTGCAGCAATATCACTGGTCGCCGATGCCGTTTGATTGGCCAAGTCTTTCACTTCACTGGCCACAACCGCAAAACCTTTACCAGCATCGCCAGCACGTGCAGCTTCAATAGTAGCATTCAACGCCAACAGATTGGTTTGTTCTGCAATATCGGAAATAAGGTTAACGATTTGGCCGATTTTACCGACCTCTTCCACCATATCTTCCACCGTTTTCTTGGTTTGGTCCGCCTGATTAGCAGCTTGGTCTGCAACTTCGGATGATTTGTGCACGTGACGACTGATTTCACCTTCAGAACTGGCCAGTTCTTCCGCTGCTGAGGCTACAGTTTGAACGTTGGCAGACGCTTCTTCAGCAGCCGCAGCAACCGCAGTCGCTTGCGCACTTGTTTCAGTGGCAGTTGCAGACATTTGTGACGAAGACGCCTGTAATTCAGTTGCGGCCGATGTGACGGTTTGCACAACCTGACCCACGCTTTCTTCAAAACTATCAGCCATCTGAATCATCGCGGCTTTACGTTGAGCTTCAGCAAGACGTTTTTGTTCTTCCTGTTCGGCTTCCAACTCTTTCACTTTAACCATTTGACGTTTAAAATGATTTACTGAGGTTGCCATTTCCCCGATTTCATCGGTCTTTTCCGTATATGGCACATCTACAGCCAGATTATCTTTTGCCAATTCTCCCATAACACTGGTCATGGCATTGATCGGCTTCGTGACACTGCGCGCCATGACAAAACCAATAGCACCAACGACAACGGCAATCAAAAGCATCGTCATCATCAAGATATCACGTAGTTCCAATGACGGGATATTAACTTCATCCATATCAATCTTGGCAACAGCCGCCCATGTCACCCCATGAAAGACAATCGGACCAAAAGCGGTCAGGACTTCAACACCGCGACGGTCCATTGCCGTCATGACATTGTCTTTACCTGCCAAAGCTTCTGTTACAAAGGGGGCATCCACTTTTGTTTTAAAGATGTCACTTTCTTTTGAAAAACGTGAATCACTACGCATCAATTTATCGCGCCCGACAAGAAAGGCTTCCCCTGTTTCACCCAGGCCAATAGCGGCTTGCATCACCTGATTAATGCGTTCAACCGGCATCTGAAAGATAAGGGCACCATGAAAATCACCACCATGTTCGTAAATAGGCGTTGCGATAAAGCTTGCTGGTGCCCCATAGCTTGGACCATAAGCGGCAAAATCAGTGAAAGAAATCGTCCCCAGCGGTTTATTGGCAACCTCTTGATAAGCCTTTGCTAAATCAGTCTTAGACCATTTGCCATCAACCAGATTTGTAGCAAAATCATCTTCTTTAAAAACAGTATAAACCACATCACCATCTTCATTGACCAAAAAGATGTCATAAAGACCACGGCTTTCCAATAATTGTCTGAACCATGGATGATAATGCGCATGTACTTTACTGTAACTTGACCCATCTCCGGCATCATTCAGCTTTAGTTTTTCACCTACCGGGTTTGGGTTTTTATCGATATAAAGCTGTCGTAATGTGTCTTTTGCACCAAGACCCATTTCACTGAAAGAATCCTCAATGGCACTAACGGCATCAATCGCCATATCATTGGTCGCAATGACCTTTAAATCTTCCTCAATGGCATTCAAGAATCCCTCTAATTCTTTAATTCTAGCTTCCTGAATCGCTTCCAATTTTGTAAAGGCCGCTTGTTTAAGGGCGTGTTCCGAACGGACAAATGAAACCACGCCCGTTATGATGACCGCAACAACAGCCAAACCAATAATAACCATTGGCAATTTTTTTGATAAATTAACTGACATAACTTCCACCCCACCAAAGGTATTTCTTCCACCCTTTTTTTACTTAATCTATCCCTAATTGATTTAATCACATTTTTCATTAAATTTCAATATTTGCATATTCTTTGTTTTTTATGACTATAAAATGATTAATTTATAATTTAATAATAAGACCTCACAAATCTCTGCAACCACAATAATCAACTTCAAGTATATATTAAAATAGGATCAAAACTTGATAAACTCTTTTTACTGAACAAAAAAACATGACAAAATGCAAAACCTATCTTCATGAATTGACAACCCATAGAGTTACCAGAGTTTTAGAACAACCAAATGTTTCTCAGGCATATAAACTGAATGCTTTAACCTACGACGTTTTAATGCCGTTTCATTCATCTCACATTTCCTATTGAAGTCTTTATAGGGATACAGTAAAACCCAATCACTTGATCAGAAGCGGGCGTAGCTCAATGGTAGAGCGACAGCTTCCCAAGCTGTACACGAGGGTTCGATTCCCTTCGCCCGCTCCAATTTTCCAGACGCCACCTCCCATAAAATGATAAAATTCTTGTCCAAATAACCGTTATCCCTTATGCCTTTTGTCCCATAGGGTAAATGTTAGGGGCTCTTCGTCATGAACATCGTTTTAATCGGCATGCGCGGTGCCGGTAAATCAAAAGTTTCTCGCAGATTGTCCGTGCTGACGAAACGAGATGTCTTATCGTCCGACCTGTTGATCCAATATGACAATGGTGGCAAATCCATCGCCGATATTTTGGCTGCACATAAGGGCAACTGGCGCGCCTTTCGTGATATGGAATATGAAACCATCAAGAAAATCACAGCACTGGATGGCAATATTATCGATTGCGGCGGTGGCGTTATTGTCGATATAGACGAAGACGGGCATGAAGTCTTTTCCAAACGCAAGGTCGATCTGTTGCGCCAAAGCGGCCGCATCATCTGGTTAAAGGGCGATATCAAAAGGTTGGCCGCCAAAGTCAAAGGCGATGCCCAGCGCCCCAGCCTGTCAGAAACAAAATCAGTCGAAGACGTTATGAAACGCCGTCTGCCTTTTTATCAACAAGCCGCAGATATGGTGATCAATATAGAAGGTAAATCGCGCAAAGAAGTCGCCAGTATCCTTCATGAAAAGATTGCGAAGTATTTATAGTCGTGCAAGACTTGATTTCATCAGGACTTTCCTGACAAAACAGGTGAACGAGACATCATGAAAAGATCATTTTCAAAAATCACGGCCGCCGCATGCCTTATCTTTGCACTCTCCGGCTGCGGTGAACCTGCACCAGCCGCTTGGACTGCCAATCTGGATGCTAACTGCAAACCGCAAGACCCTTTAGATAAAATATATGCCTTTCTGTCGCCCAAGAAATTTTGGCGTGAACAAGAATATGATCTAGGCAACCTCAAAAAAGCCGGACAAAAAAATCTGGAAATGAGTAAAAGTGTGCTGGATGATAGCAAAGCCCAAAAAGGGGAATTCTTTCAAAAGGCGGAAAAAGCCGCAACGGACTTGGGTCTAAGCGGTAAAGACAAGCGCGAACATGTTAAAAAAAATATGGACCGCTATAACAAAGAAGTGTCCGACATTGAAGCACGCTTAAAAGAACAGGAAATAGCCAACACTTGGATCAGAAAATGCGAACAGGAAGTCGAGCGCCAACTCAGACTCCTCAAGCTCCCCCCCATCAAATACGATCCAGAAAAACGCCCAAGATAAAACGGCTGAGCAAAAGAAACCATGACACTCAACGCCAACACACTGCTTGATCTTTCCTATTGGTCAGGCCTCAATCCGCATTTAAACATATCTGAAAAGCTCGTATTTTCAAAACCGTTGCCCATGACACAGGACTGTCTGGAAGAAATTTCAGACACCCTCCATCATGACGGCTATCTGCATCAACCGCCCCTCTTTATTCCCCAAGATATTCAGGCGTTGCGCCGAGGCATTGAAACACTGGTTGCCCACGATTTGCCCGCTGCTTTTATTTATGTCTATGATGAAACATGGGACCTGTTTCAACAGTTGGACGGTTTTCTATCTCACTTTCTAGGCAATAATTTTGGCCTCTTGCCCCATTTCTGGGCCTGGCATATTAATAAAGATCAGCGCGGGACAACTTCCGGCTGGCCACCCCATGTGGATTACCCCGGTGAATGCGCGTTTTTTGATGACTATCTGGTCAGCCTGTCGCTATGGATCCCCCTCAGTGATGCCACAGCGGAAAACGGTTGCATGAATATCTTGCCCTTGTCGCGCCAGAAAGAATATGACCAGCCCATCAAAGAACCCACAGACATCTTATTGCAAGACGTGCGCTGCCTGCCTGCACAGGCCGGGTCCCTGTTGGGATGGCGTCAGGATTTATGGCATTGGTCGGGGCGTAGTTCAAAATACGCAAAAGAGCCACGTATATCGTTATCTTTAGAATTTCAAAACCGGGCCTTTGAACCTTTATGTCCCCCTCTTTTTGACCTGACCAACCCGCCAGCCCCCCAAGAACGCCTACGTCTCATTTGCGGACAATTTGCCAAATACGACCATATGGAACGTGTTTCACCCGAATTAGAAGCCATTGGCAAAGAAATAGGCATCACCAAGGCTTGACTCTTGGGGCGAACCTGACGAAATTAGACGAACCGCTGGACAGTGCCTATATCAGGGCTGCACGGCAAAACATATCTCGCTTTTGTCAAAGGAGACCACCATGACCCGACTGTCTGTCTTTAACAGTCCGTTGCTTTTGGGTTTCGACCATTTCGAACAGGTACTTGATCGCGTGTCAAAATCCTCCGCTGAAGGCTACCCGCCTTACAATATTGAACAAACATCTTCCAACAGTCTACGTATTAGCTTGGCTGTGGCTGGTTTTTCCATGGATGACCTATCGGTGACCATTGAGGATAACCAACTGATGGTGCGCGGGCGCAATACACAAGATGATAGTGACCGCATCTTTATCCACCGGGGCATCGCTGCGCGTCAATTTCAACGTAGTTTTGTGCTGGCTGAAGGTGTCGAAGTACAATCCGCACGGCTTGAAAAAGGCCTTCTTCATGTGGATTTGGCTTTGCCTATTCCGGAATCGCAGGTTCGCAATATTCCCATTCAGGATATGGAAAAACCAAAGGTTCCCACCAATACCAAAACCATCGATTTCAAACCGGAATAAACACTTTCAAAAGTCCGATCACCGATTTGTGTGCAAATTTTTACCCTAGAGTTCTGATTTTAGAGTATAATAAGTCACATATCATGGATTTATGTCCAGACAGAATGTCGTAAAGGGCATGCGGGCTGCACAGAATGGAGGCCATTATGACCAATTATATCCATAGCGAAGAACATGCCGTCATATCCTATGATCGCGCCGAGGCTTTTAAGGCGTTTGAAAATGACAGGCTGGCTTATGTTGTCGCTGAAACCGTAGAAGGGCTAAATGGCTTTTCTATTTACAATGGTGCGGGTGAACATCTGGGGCACCTTGATACCCGCGACATCGCTTTTGCCACCGCCTTACAATATGATATGCATGCACTAAGCGTTCATTAAAAAAAATCAGGACCAAACCCTTTCATACTCTCTATCAAAGGAGAAGATGATGAGTGTTGTTTGTGTCGCCAAATATCTGAGTGTTGAACGTGCCCTTGTTGCACGTTCAAAGCTTCAATTTTACGGTATCCCCGCAAATTTCCCAGAAGAACACAGCGCGCGTCTGAAATGGATATACCTTCAAGGGGCGTCGTACTGCCATATCGAAGTTCCGAAAAGCTGTGCTCAAGATGCCCTATGGCTTTTACAAGAAGAAAATACGCAATGTCACGATTATGCTGACTACGGAAATAACGTTTTTTTCAAAATCGTGATCTGGCTTACCTTATTCAGCAGTTCCCCCATCCTTGCGATACCTGTTCTGCTCGATTGCCTTTATCATCACCTGAAAAAGTAAATCCATCCATCAACCCAGACAAGACGGCACACAGGATCATAACATCATCAGAATCGCAAAAAGTTGAACGTCCACCCCCTTTATTTCAACCTATGTCCTTTTTTAAGAATTTCACAAAGTCGTAATACGAAAGAGAACCGCTGCCTCATCAAAGTAATAAAATTACAACTGCTGCCTTTTTATCACCTATTTGCACTATTTTTGTGCAATTCGCGCAATAAAATTTTATGCGTTTCTTGCATGCCTGATATGGAAAAACAACACTCCCTTCGCACCTGCAGCAAGCGTATAAGCCGCCTCGAGCTTAATGGCTCTGGGAACAAAGGTAGTCGAGATAAGGAATATCACCATGACCGCTGTAACATTTAACAACATCCCTGCTGGTCGTAACACTGGCTCATCTTTCAAAGCACCGAAGAACTTCTTGCAAGCTCTCCTGAATGCGATTGTAGAAACTGTGAGCCGTGAACTGGCAGCACGTAAAGCTATTCGCGAACTGAACAACTACAGCGAACACGAACTGGCCGACATCGGTTTAAATCGTTGTCAGATTGAACACGCTGTTCGTACAGGACGTTAAGAATAAGATATTGCCGCCCCACTCTATCATGACGGCAAAATAAACAAGCAAGGCTCCAATCGGGGCCTTTTTTGTTTTTTAAAGGATAAAGACTGCGTTAGAATGAAGTCACAATACTGACTTACTGAAACCAAATGGCAGCATAATTTTATATTCATGAAATCAAAAGCATGAAGAGGTGTGTCGTGACACAAACAGTAAAATTGGCCTGTACCTGTGGCAAAGTTGCGGGTGAGGTAAAAATTATCAAACAGGAAAATTTCCATGTGAAATGTCTCTGTTGCGACTGTCAGAATTTTGCCACACACTTGGGCCATGACGATAAAACACTTGATCAACATGGTGGTACAGAACTGTTTCAAACCTATCCGGCACATGTCACCATCACTCAAGGTGAAGAATATATTGCCTGCCTCAGCTTTTCTCCAACAGGGCTCTTACGATTTCACACAAGTTGCTGCAACACGCCCATCGGCAATATGCTCAGAAATCCTAAAATGCCTTTCGTCGGCATTCCTGTCGCCTTCATGCAATTTACCACACCAAGCGAGAAAGACACCACGCTCGGCCCCATCCTGATGCAAGCTTTCGCCAAATACGCAAAAAATGGAAAGCCCGAGGGTTCACATGATCGTTTCCCCCTGTCTTTCATGCCCAAAATTCTTTTCTTTATGGGGAAAGGCTTTTTCCAAAAGAAATTTATGCCGTCCCCGTACTTTAAAGACGGAAAACCCGTTTCACCCCCACAAGTCCTAACGGATAAACAGACAACATAGAATAATTTCCACGAATTTTTCTGGCCTTTACCTGTGCCTTCTTTTATACGAAATAAAAAATTGTATGAAAGGCGAACAATGTTGACTGAACGTTATAGCGTGTCTGGCACAGGGCATCCGGTTTTGCTGTTGCATAGCTCCATGAGTTCCAAGTCCCAATGGAAGGACTTGGTCAAAACACTTGCACGCACGCATCAAGTCATCGCTGTTGATTTGCTCGGCTATGGCGCTTCACCCTTGCCTGAAAACAAGGTCGGTTATAGCCTCAGTGACGAAGCTCGGCATATTGATCTGATTTTGAGCGACATCAATAGTGCAACGGATCAACAAATCGAGATTATCGGTCATTCCTTCGGTGGAGCAACAGCGCTGCATTGGGCCCATGCCAACCAAGACCGTGTCAAGGCGCTACACTTATTTGAACCCGTCGCCTTCCATTTATTAGATCCCCCCTGTGCCGGACGGGAACAGATTGATGGCGTTATCAACACATTAATTGATATGCTGGCACAGAATGATCCGCAAAATGCCACACGCACCTTTATTGATTACTGGTCCGGCCCCGGCACATTCCTATCCTTCCCGCCCCATATTCAACAGGCGATGGTTGGACAGATTGAAAAAGTCGCCCTTGATTTTCAGGCCCTGAGCAACGAACCGCGCAAAGTAGAAGACTATCAAAAATTCCCCTTCCCCATCACCTTGATCATGGGCAGCCAAAGCCCGGTTTCCTCACAAGCGGTCGCGTGCAAACTGCGCGATCATCTGCCGCATATAGACTTCCATCAAATCGACTGCGGCCACATGGGCCCCATCACTCACCCCCATTTGGTGAATGAGATTTTTCTGTCGAAGCTAAAGGTGTAAGGGGATAAAAAGTAAGGTCACGTTTGCTTTTTGAGCGGTCATAACAACGATGTCCCATCCTCTTCGTCATACTGGCGAAGGCCAGTATCCATCGTAGAAATAGACTCTGGCCTACGCCAGAGTGACGGTTTTTGAAAAATAGATTGATGGTTTTGGGAAGTGATCGTGTTTCTTTTAACCATTCCCTTCGCCCAAAAAAAGAGGCCCCGTATAAGAGGGCCTCTTCTTATCATTCCTGCAAAAAGCAAAAACCTGCTAAATCAGCTTTACTCAGCCGCTGCCATATAGTTTGGCATCCAGCCTTCGTGCAGGTCTTTAAGTTCTGCAACGCTGACGGCTTCACCACCGAGCACCACATCGCTACCACCTGTTTTACCGACGATGTTAGCCGTCACACCGGCTTCACCCGCTTTCATGACGAAGGCATCGGCTTTGTCTGCATCGACAGTGACGATATAGCGGCCTTGGTCTTCACCAAACAACCATGCATAGGCTGCTTCCACATTGGCGGGGATGTCGATGGTGCAGCCCATAGAGCCAGCCATCGCCATTTCTGCCAGTGCCACGGCCAGACCACCGTCTGAAATATCGTGACAGGTATCAATGCCGGACAGGATTTCTGCGCGCACAAAGTTACCTGTAGCAAGTTCTTGTGCCAGATCAACGGGTGGCGGTGCACCTTCTTCGCGACCACACAAGACTTCAAGGTAGCGTGATGCCCCCAACCAGCCTTTGGTTTCACCCAACACCACAATCGCCTGACCTTCAGCTTTAAAGGCCACGCTTGCAGCTTTATCCACATCCGCGATCAAACCTACCGCACCCAAGGTCGGGGTTGGCAAAATGCCCGTGCCGTTGGTTTCATTATATAGGGACACGTTACCGGAAACGATGGGATACTCCAACGCGCGGCACGCTTCACCGATGCCTTCAATACAACCGACAATCTGACCCATAATTTCAGGGCGTTCCGGATTGCCGAAATTCAGGTTATCGGTCACCGCCATCGGTTTTGCACCCACGGCAGTGATGTTGCGATAGGTTTCTGCAACAATCTGTTTGCCGCCTTCATGGGGGTCCAGATAGCAATAACGCGGGGTACAATCAGATGTAACAGCAATCCCCTTGTTTGTTTCATGCACCCGTACAATCGCCGAATCCCCACCGGGGCGGCCGACTGTATCACCCATAACCATATGATCATATTGTTCCCAAATCCAGCGTTTGGATGCCATGTTCGGATGTGCAATCAATGTTTTCAGCGCATCGATGCGCCCCACATTGCTTTCCACATCAGAAGCTTTCAGTTCTGCCGGACGCGGCGTTTTCACCCATGGGCGGTCATATTCGGGCGATGCCAGTGCAAGCGGATCAATCGGCAGATCGCCAACGACTTCACCGTTCCATTTCAACACCATATTGCCTGTGTCGGTCAATTTACCGATGACGGCAAATTCAAGGTCCCATTTGTCCATGACCGCTTTGGCAATATCTTCCATGCCCGGCTTCAAAATCACCAACATACGTTCTTGGGATTCAGACAGCATCAGTTCATAAGGTGTCATGCCTTCTTCGCGCATGGGCACTTGGTCGAGTTCCAGCTCAACACCCACACCACCTTTAGAGGCCATTTCAAAGGAAGAAGATGTCAGACCAGCCGCGCCCATATCCTGAATGGCAACGATAGAACCTGTTTTCATCAGTTCCAGCGTGGCTTCGATCACCAGTTTTTCGGTAAACGGATCGCCCACTTGCACGGTGGGGCGTTTTTCTTCGCTATCTTCGGTAAATTCAGCCGAGGCCATAGTTGCGCCGTGGATACCGTCGCGGCCCGTTTTGGACCCGAAATACACCACCGGATTACCCACACCAGCGGCAGCAGAATAAAAGATTTTATCCGCATCAGCCAAGCCAACAGCCATGGCATTAACAAGATTGTTACCGTTGTAAGAGGCGTGAAATTCACATTCCCCGGCTACAGTCGGGACACCAACGCAGTTGCCATACCCGCCGATCCCTTCAACCACACCGGAAACCAGATGGCGGGTTTTTTCATGATCCGGTTCGCCAAAGCGCAGGGCGTTCAGGTTACAGATAGGGCGCGCACCCATGGTAAAGACATCGCGCAAAATCCCACCAATACCTGTGGCCGCACCTTGGTACGGTTCGATATAAGACGGGTGGTTATGGCTTTCCATTTTAAAGATGATCGCCTGATTATCACCGATATCGATGATGCCTGCGTTTTCACCCGGCCCGCAAATCACCCACGGGGCCTCTGTCGGTAAGGTTTTCAACCATTTTTTGGAGGATTTGTAAGAACAATGCTCTGACCACATGACAGAGAAAATGCCCAGTTCATTGAGATTGGGTTCACGCCCCATGATCTCCAGGCACAATTTCCATTCGTCTTCAGACAGACCGTGTTCTTTTACGATTTCAGGGGTAATCTCACTCATGACAAAGCCTCCACAAGTGCGTCAAACATAGGCTTGCCATCGGTGCCGCCCAACTGTGCATCACACAGGCGCTCCGGATGTGGCATCATGCCCAATACGTTTTTCTTTTCATTCAAGATGCCAGCGATGTTGTTGCGTGATCCATTAATGTTGGATGCCTCATTGACATTACCGTTTTCATCACAATAGCGAAAGGCCACTTGACCATTGCCTTCAAGGGCAGCCAATGTGTCATCATCGGTAAAGAAGTTACCATCATGATGGGCCACCGGAATGCGGATGGCCTGACCCGCTGTATATTTGTTGGTGAATTCGGTTTCTGCGTTTTCAACACGCAAGTGCACATCTTTACAGATGAAACGCAGCTTGGCATTACGCATCAAGACACCGGGCAACAAACCTGCCTCTGTCAAAATTTGAAAGCCGTTACACACGCCTAAAACACGCACACCCTGATTGGCCTTTTTCACCACTTCGCGCATGATGGGGGAATGGGCAGACATGGCACCGCAGCGCAAATAATCCCCATAAGAGAACCCACCGGGGACAGCGATAAAATCAACGTCCGGCAGTTCAGTTTCTTTGTGCCAGACCATCTCGGGCTTGCGGCCCAAGGAATGTTCAATCCCGACCAGCATATCGCGGTCACAGTTTGAACCCGGAAAAACGATTACAGCGGCTTTCATGGAAAGACCTCTTACCCTCTCATTCGTGATTGGCGATTACTCGACGATTTCAACGTCAAAATTTTCGATCACTGTGTTTGCCAAAAGCTGCTTGCACATGTCTTCGATATTTTCTTTGGACTTCACCGCATCATCGGTCAGTTCCAATTCGATATATTTACCGATACGGACTTCACCAACACCGGCAAAACCAAGGGTACCGAGGGCATGTTCAACGGCTTTACCTTGCGGGTCGAGTACGCCGTTTTTAAGGGTCACATGGACTTTAGCTTTCACGTTTCGCTTCCTTCACTTGTGTTAAAGCGCAAAAAGGCCCTTGGGTAAGGGCCTTCATGGGGTCGTTATTGAATAGATTCTGAACCTTTATGGTCACCGGGACCATCACTTTCCGGCATAATGCCAAGACGGCGCGCCACTTCTTGATAGGCGCCTTCCACATTGCCGAGATCTTGACGAAAACGGTCTTTATCCATTTTCTCGCCAGTTTCTGCATCCCAAAGGCGACAGTTATCCGGGCTGAATTCATCAGCCAAAACAAGACGGACCATATCCTGGTCCATCAAACGGCCAAATTCCAGTTTGAAATCCACCAGCTTAATACCGATTGCCGCAAACATACCTGTCAGGAAGTCATTGATACGCAGCGCCATGCCTGTCATATCTTCCAATTCCATCGGGGTTGCCCAACCAAAGGCGGTGATATGCTCTTCAGACACCAGCGGGTCACCAAGGGCATCGTCTTTATAATAATATTCAACAATGCTGCGTGGCAGTTGCAGACCCTCTTCAATGCCAAGGCGTTTGGTGAGCGAGCCCGTTGCGATATTGCGCACGACCACTTCAAGCGGCACAATCTCGACCTGACGCACCAATTGTTCGCGCATATTCAAACGACGGATAAAGTGCGTCGGAATACCCAGTGCAGCAAGCTTGGTGAATACATATTCGGTAATACGGTTGTTCAAAACCCCTTTACCGGCGATGGTGCCTTTTTTCAATGCGTTAAACGCAGTCGCATCATCTTTAAAATACTGAACAATAGTCCCCGGTTCCGGTCCTTCAAAAAGAACTTTAGCCTTGCCTTCATAAATCTGGCGACGACGTGCCATGGCAATCATCCTACTATATGGAAAAAGTGGCCTCCGTATAGCAGGACTCATGTCATTGGGCAATGGTTGATTAATGCAATTTGCTCATCGCAAATTCGACTTTTGCGCTCAGACCGTAAATTTTAGACGGTTCTGCTTCATATGGGCCGCTAATGGGCAAAGCATCACACAATTCATCCAAAGCCATAATGGTTTTGGTGAATGCTTTTGTATCAATTTTACGCATTTCAGAGGCGGTCCAGCCGATCAAGTCACGCACGATCAACGCGAGTCCACCTGCCATGGCCTGTTTTTGTGTATCCTTTGTCGCATAGGCTTTGGCAAGTTCTTGCAACATATCGGCGCTCACCGCTGCGACAAAAGCCGGCGCACGGCGTTCCGTGGCTTCCACATTCAAGCCATGTTCATCCAGTTCGCGCAACACATGACCATAAATATGCAAAAATTCTTCATAAGGTTCGTAATCGGTAATGGCTTGGGGGATTTGTTCGGCTTCTGCCAAAACGTGATCCCGTTCAAAGCCCAATTTTATCAAAATATCGCCTTCTTTACCCTTAAACAACGTCAGCAAATAATTGAACTGAGCCAGCGCCCCTTCATGGTTGCCGCTTTCGTAAAGCTCACGTCCGGCACGCATCACGCCTTCCATTTTATATAAATGGGTCATATAGATGAAGCCTTCTTCATCGGCAACACTCACGCCAGATCCGCCGCTTTCCCCACCTTCGCCGCCTTCAGCGGCTGCCAGCTGCACCATTGGCGCGCTCGGCATCGACGTATCAGCAAAAGCATGCCCGATATCACTGGCCCCTAAAAAAGTACATACACCAATACCCAGCCAAATTTTTGTTTTATAATCCGTCATGAAATGTCCTAGTCTCAGGATAAATAAAAGAAGACAATATTTTTTCTATGGATATAACTATTGCAATTGATAATGCCTTGCAATAGCTTTTTTTTAAAACGAGGAGGCACTCTTGATCATCCCGATAGCGAACTTAATGTCTACTGACGATCTACAAACGATCACCCATTTAATTCAAGACGCCACTTTCACAGATGGAAAAGAAACCGCAGGCTGGCACGCGCGCGACATCAAAAATAACGAGCAACTGCTTGAAGGCGCACAATATGAAAAAATAAGCCAAATCCTATCCCTCGCCCTGCAAAGAAATGAGCTCTTTAACATCGCCGCCATGCCTCATGTCGTGCGCCCCTTCCTCATCAGTCGCAGCCAAAATAACGGGAATTACGGCCTCCATGTCGATAATGCGATTATGACAGGGCGACGCACCAGCCGGACCGATATCTCCATGACCATCTTTTTATCAGACCCCGACAGCTATGACGGGGGGGAATTGGTTATTGAAGAAACGGCAGGCGAACGCCGTTTTAAACTACCCGCAGGATTCGCCGTATTTTACCCATCCACGACATTACACCGCGTTGACCCTGTCACCAAAGGTGCGCGTCTTGTTGCCTGTACGTGGGTACAAAGCCGCATACGTGATCCTCAACAACGTGAAATCATTTTCGATTTGGATACAGCCCGGCGCAAAATATTTGAACAAGATGGTAAAAGCCGTGAATTCGACCTTCTCTGCAAGACCCATGCAAACCTGCTACGCATGTGGGCCGAAGTTTAGTGAATATTGCTTTCACTGGTGGCATCAAGCAAAAGCTCTTTAAACGCCAAAAGGAAGTGCTGATCAAGATGACCACTGCCCATATCTTCCATAATCTCCATGGCTTTGACTGGCGACATGGGGTCTTTATAACACCGGCGATCCGTTAAAGCGCTAAACACGTCAATAATCGCCGCCATTCGGGCCAATTCATTAAGTTCTTTACCTTTGAGGCCATAAGGGTAGCCCGTGCCATCGATTTTTTCATGATGCTGGCCCGCAATGATGGTGACACCACGCGGTAACCCCGGAGTGTTATCTAAAAAGTCGATGGTTTCTGTTACATGGGAGCGCATGACAACAAGTTCATCATCATCCAACCGTCCCGGTTTATTCAAAACTTGGTGCGGGATCATCATCTTGCCAACATCATGCAACACACCCCCAGTGGCCAGAATGCTCATATCATCGCCTTTGACCCCCAGATGATTGCCAAACAACGACAAGAAAGTCGCCACCCTTAAGGAATGAACATAAGAATAATTGTCATGACCGCGCACACCTTGCAGCAGGTCTTTAAAATTACCGCTTTGAACGGCAGTGACCAAAGGTTCACAGCTTGATTGTATGTCCTGATAAGGCAATGGCTTACCATCAGCAATTAAGTCTGCGACGGAATTAAACGAACTGAGCGTATTCTCCAGCGCGGCTTTTTGCGTTGGTTCCATCAAATGCCACTGTGCTTCTACATGAGCGTTGACCTGATCAGAAATGGCCTTCAACAAAGCACTAAAACGATAAGGTTTCACAAGGGTGCGCACCAGTGACGACGAACTGCTCACCTGGATTTGTTCCATATGCCCCTTTTTCGCAGTAAAAACCACAGGGATCAGGTTCCAGCGAGGGATTTTGCGGAAGTTTTGCAAAAACTTAAGGCCCCCTGAAGCCCCCAACTCCTCATCAATCACAATAGCAGTGGGATGAAAAAGCTCTAACGCTTCCGATAACTTCCCAGCATCGTTGAACGGATGAACAACATAAAACGACATCAAAGCCTGAGACACATCATGCAAATGCTTGTCATTGCCCGATATCACAAAAATATCCGTTTTATTTGTTTTCCCTAAGGAAGATTCACCCTGCAGAGCCGCCTCATTAAACAACACATACGTCCTCATGCTTGAACTGCGACGAAGTATTAGTGATATTATACCTCGAAAACATCCCCCAAACGAATGATATGTGAGTCAGAAAAATGGTTTTGAGTATTTATTTTAATTTTTTAATCCGGCAAATCCCAAAAAACATTCTAATGATTAAAGGTTATTCTACTGCGTGTTGAGAGCCTCAAGATTTTCATAAAGATCCAACGCCTCCGGGTTTGCCAAAGCTGTCTGATTCTTGACCGCACGCCCATGAACGACATCTCGAACAGCCAGTTCCGTAATCTTACCGGATTTTGTGCGCGGAATATCACTGACAGCAATGACTTTTGCAGGCACATGTCGCGGTGTACAACCCGTACGGATTTTTGATTTAATGGTTTTAATCAAATCCTCGGTTAAAACGTGATCATCTTTCATGACGACAAACAACACCACACGCACGTCATCTTCCCAATCCTGTCCGATCACGATGCTTTCTTGAATTTCCGGCAACGACTCAACCTGTCTATAGATTTCTGCTGTGCCAATACGCACACCACCCGGGTTCAAGGTCGCATCTGAACGCCCATAAATCACAATCCCGCCCGTTTCTTGATCGATACTGATGAAGTCACCATGACACCAAATGTTGTCATATTCTTCAAAATAAGCCGCGCGGTAACGTGCATTATTCGGGTCATCCCAAAAGCCGATCGGCATGGATGGAAAAGCCTTGGTACAAACCAGTTCCCCTTTTTCACCAACCACGACTTGACCGTTCTCATCAAACGTTTCCACCGCCATACCCAAAGCACGGCATTGGATTTCACCACGATAAACCGGGCCAATGGGGTTGCCCAAAACAAAACAGCCCAAGATATCGGTTCCCCCGGACATGGAAGCCAAATGAACATCTTGTTTAATATCGCGATAAACATAATCAAAAGATTCTGCGACCAACGGTGAACCTGTTGATGTCAGGGACATGACACTACTGAGATCATGCGTTTCGCGCGGCTTAAGGCCTGCTTTATTCAAAGCATCAATATATTTTGCCGAGGTGCCAAACATGGTCATTTTTTCCGCATCGGCATAGTCAAACAAGATATTGCCGTCCGGATAAAAAGGTGACCCATCATACAACAACAGTGTGGATTTAGCGGCCAGCGCAGCCACCAGCCAGTTCCACATCATCCATCCGCACGTGGTGAAATAAAAGACCCGAGATCCATCGCCATTGTTACAATTGAGCAGATGTTCCCCAACCTGTTTAAACAAGGTGCCGCCCGTGCCATGTATAATACATTTTGGTTTCCCTGTCGTACCGGAAGAGAACATAATATAAAGCGGATGATTGAATTCCACATATTCAAATTCGATGGCGCCCGGTTCGAAGTCCGCCACAAAATCATCCAGCAAGACACCTTTTTCTATTTTTGAAATGTCTGGGTTTTCACGCGTGTAAGGCACCACAATGCATTTTTCTAAAGTCGGCAATTGATCAACGATTTGTTTGATCTTTTCCAGACAATCATGGGTTTTACCATTGTAATAATAGCCTTCAACCCCGATAAAGACTTTCGGTTCAATTTGACCAAAACGGTCCAATACACCGTTCACACCAAAATCAGGCGATGTCGAAGACCAGGTAGCCCCAATTGATGTGGCTGCCAACATCGCCACAATGGTTTCCGGCATGTTGGGCATAAAGGCACAGATGCGATCGCCTTTCACCACACCAAGTTTTCGTAGGGCTTGTGCAAAGACAGAGACTTCTTCATGCAGACTTTTCCAGGAAAGCGCTCGTTTGACTTTATCTTCCCCCCAAAAGACCAGCGCCTCAGTCTCATCATTTTTGGACAGAAGGTTCTCTGCAAAATTTAATTTTGCTTGTGGGAAAAACTGTGCCCCCGGCATCTTGTCACCATCGATCAAGATATCCTGTCCCCAAGTCTTTGCTTTTAATCCTGCAAAATCACGAATGCTCGTCCAGAATTTTTCCCGCTCTTGAATCGAAAAATCATACAGCGCGTCATAATCTTGCACGTCAAGGGACCAATCCTTATTTACCCGTTGCATAAAAGCTTTCAGATTTGATGCCGCAATACGGTCCGCACTAGGTCTCCACAAACATTCGTTCATTTTATAAGTCTCTCTGTTAAATTTGTTGTTGGCGTAGCATAGCAAAAAAAGTGCCTTTGAAAATTTAAGAAGTGTAAAATATCATATTTTGTATCATATGAAACTATTTTTTCAAATCTTGCATTTTGCGACCGAGAGGATTAAACCCGAGGCGAAAGGGGAATAAAACATGCAAGATGCATTTTGGGTATTTGGATATGGATCGTTAATGTGGCGACCAGGCTTTACATATGAGGAAGCCCAAATGGCGACTCTCAAAGGCTTTACCCGTTCCTTTTGCGTCTATTCCCATTATTATCGCGGCACCCCCGCCTCCCCCGGATTGGTGCTCGGGCTTGACCCGAAAGAAAATGCCGAATGTCGCGGCGTTGCCTTTCGCATTGCCGAAGAAAAGAAAACAGAAGTCATCGCCTATTTGACAGAACGTGAATTGTGCGGCTATGCCTATCTCGCGCAAACACACCCCTTGGCACTAGATTGCGGCACACAAATCCAAGCCTATACCTTCGTCGCCGACCCTGAACATCCGCTATATGCCGGTCATCTGGATCCGGATCATGCCGCCAGCTTGATCATGGAAGCAGAAGGTAACGCTGGCCTCAACCGGGATTATCTGATCAACAGTGTGCGCGAACTCGAAGCCCATGGTTATCATGACCCCGACCTGCACAATCTCTTGAAAAAAGTCGAATACCTCACCGGCATGATCGAAGCCGGTGGCGGCATTTAAAAAAAGAGCCTTCCATTATTAAGATGAAAGGCTCTTGATCAGATCAATAAAAAGCGTCAATCACGCGATCAGGCGGCGTATGACCGTCGATGAAAGTTTTCATATTAATGATCACTTTCTCGCCCATATCCAAACGTCCTTCAATGGTGGCTGAGCCCATATGCGGTAACAACACGACATTTGTCATTTTGCGCAGTTTCGGATTGATCGCGGGTTCGTTTTCAAACACATCCAAACCAGCCCCGGCAATTTCACCTTTTTCCAACATGCGGATCAAGGCGGGTTCATCCACCACTTCGCCACGCGCTGTGTTGATGATATAGGCATGTTTTTGCAACAGCTTTAGACGACGCGCAGACAAAAGATGATAGGTCGCCGGTGTATGCGGGCAGTTGATGGAAATGACATCCATACGCGCCATCATCTGATCAAGGCTTTCCCAATAAGTCGCTTGCAGTTCGTTCTCAAGATCAGGGTGCAAACGGTGCTGATTGTGATAATGGATCGACATCCCAAAGGCAGCCGCACGCTTGGCAACCGCCTGACCGATACGGCCCATACCGACGATGCCTAAGCGCTTACCATTGATGCGGTGCCCCATCATGAAAGTCGGGGACCAGCCGTCCCATTCATCGCCTTCAATCAAACGGACACCTTCAACTAAACGACGTGGCACAGCCAAGACCAAGGCCATGGTCATATCCGCCGTATCTTCCGTCAAGACACCCGGTGTATTGGTCACGGTGATGCCGCGTTGACGCGCTGATTTAAGATCAATATGGTCAACCCCGGTACCAAAATTGGCAATCAGACGCAGATTCGGCCCCGATTGGGCCAAAACACCCGCATCAATTCGATCCGTCAGCGTAGGCACCAAAATATCGGCATGTTTCACCGCTTCGATGAGTTCTGCCTTGCTCATAGGTGTGTCATCAACATTCAGACGGGCATCAAACAGTTCCATCATGCGTGTTTCCACTGCATCTGGTAGTTTGCGTGTCACGACGACAACGGGTTTTTTCTGGACCATGGTATTATTTCCCCTGGGAATCTTCTTGTGGTGCATCCCTATTTTTGGGACATCGATTAAAATATTTACTGATGTTTATAATACGTCAACTATTTCATTGGTACAGTGAACTTACAAATTTTTCGTTTTTTTTTGGACAGCATACTGTTTTGCCATGATTAGCAAACCCCTCACAGTCGCTATTTTACTCATCGCCCTCCTTCTCGCAGGCGTATCTTCTGCAATAGCACAAGCAAAAAGCAGCTCAGGTCTGCCTCTTCCACGTTTTGTCACTTTACGTGCCAGCGAAGTCAACATGCGTGCTGGCCCCGGCGTGCGTTATCCGGTCGAGTGGGTCTATAAAAAACGCGCCCTGCCGGTTGAAGTCATCGCCGAATACGACACATGGCGTAAAATACGTGATTGGCAAGGGACGCAAGGCTGGGTGCATCAAGGCATGCTCTCCGGTAAACGTAGCGTCATTATCACGGGCGACCTACGCAATCTGCGTTCAGAACCCGACACCAGTGCCCAACCAACAGCACGTCTGGAAGAAGGCGTGATTGCGCAATTGTTAGAATGTCCCCAAGGCACCACATGGTGCAAAGTCGAAGCTGACGGTTATAGCGGTTGGTTGCGCAAGGCCGAATTTTGGGGTGTGTATGGCGGGGAAAGCGTGGAATAAAACCACGCTTTACCATCCTTACATTCCAAAAATAAAAATCGCCCCGATACATAAGGCGGCCAGAAAGACGGTTTCTGACAAGACGACCATCACAGGCATCCACCCCACTTTGATCAACGCGCCAAAAGATGTTTTCATCCCCAAGGCCGACACCGCCGTCACGATACACCAGCGCGACACTTCATTCAGGCCAGATACAACAGTGCTGGGTATCTCAACCGTACTGTTAAGCGTCACCAAAGCAACAAAGCCAAGAACAAACCACGGAAAAGGCAATTTTACTTTCTCGTCACTTTCTTTCTTAAAACGAAAACGCACAATCGTCATCACACACAACACAACCGGCAACAACATGGCAACACGCAACAATTTAACGATGGTGGCAACATCCCCGGTTTCATCTGATACGCTATAGCCCGCACCGACCACTTGGGCCACATCATGGATGGTGGCGCCAAAGAAAATACCCGTTTGTTGATGATCAAAGTGCAACAAGCTTGCAATGACCGGATAGGTCACCATGGCAATGGTACTAAAAGCAGTCACGGTCACCACGGTAAAGATGGTGTCACGTTCGCGGTCTTCCCCTTGGGGCAGAACTGAAGACAGTGCCATTGCCGCTGATGCACCGCAAATCGCCACGGCCCCACCTGTTAAGCATCCAAAGGCGCAATTTGTCTTCATGGTGCGCGTCAAAAGAAAACCCAGAAACATGGTCAGGATCACACCAACCACCACCAAAACGACAGGGGCAACACCCAGCTTGCCAACCGCCTCAAACGAAATCCGCAACCCCAAGAAAGCCACACCAACGCGCAAAATCTTTTTTGCAGCCAGGTCAATCCCTTGGCGGCACCGTTCATGATCGGACAAAAAATTTAATGAAATTCCCAGAAGTAGCGCAAACACCATCGTTGGACCACCATAATGTTCCGACAAAAAGACCGCTGCCAACCCAACAATGACAGCCGCTAACAAACCAGAAAATTTTTCTTCATAAAAAGTTTGAACCATTTTCATGTGACATGCTTCCTTTAATTAGACGAGCTTCATATAAAGCATTCACAACACGTAAAGCAAGTTATCACTGGGGTATGACAGGATTTTTCACAATCAATACCGCTCTGCACAGACAATTAATCATGGACTTTCCACGTTATTTCAGCCAAGAATCACCACAAAGTTAATGTAAGAGATATCAAAGCCGATATGAAACTCGACCTGCGCCCCATATATTTGATCCTCGGCTTGTTGCTTATGACACTGGCTGTCGGCATGTTGCTGCCCATGGTGATTGATCTGGCCCAAGGCAACTCAGACTGGCATGTCTTTATGTTATCTTCCGGCGTCACTGTTTTTGTCGGGATTGCGCTGGTTTTAGCCGGGCGCACCAAAGAAATCACCAGCTTCAACATTCGCCAAGGCTTTATCATGGCGACATTCAGCTGGTTGGTTATGACCATCTTTGCCGCCTTGCCTTTTGCTTTTTCCGAACTGGACATGTCTTACACAGATGCTTTTTTCGAAGCCATGTCAGGCATCACCACCACCGGATCGACCGTCATTACTGGCCTGGATTATGCCCCGCCCGGTTTATTACTGTGGCGCGCCTTATTGCAATGGCTCGGCGGGATCGGGATTATCGTGATGGCGGTTGCCGTCATGCCGATGCTTCATGTTGGGGGGATGCAGCTTTTTAAGGTTGAAGCCTTTGAAACATCGGACAAAGCATTACCCAAAGCCGCACAGATTTCAGCCAGTATTTCTGCCATTTATCTTGGGCTCACGGCTATATGGGCCTTAGCTTTGTGGTTGGTTGGCATGACCCCGTTTGAAGCTATCGTCCATGCCATGACCACCATTGCAACAGGTGGTTTTTCCACCTCTGACGGCTCTGTCGGGCATTTCAACAGCGGTACAATCGATGCCATCATTACCATGGGCATGGTGGTGGGTTCCCTCCCCTTTATGCTCTATTTACGAACCTTGCGCGGTAATTTTCACGCCTTGATGAAAGACAGCCAAGTGCAGTGGTTTATCGTGATCATTGTCTTGTTGATTATGCTGGCAACTGGCTTTTTATGGGTCCAGAGAGGATTGGACCCTATTCAAGCTTTACGATTTGGCGCCTTCAATGTGGTTTCCATCATTACAGGCACAGGGTTTGCCACAACAGACTATCAGCTTTGGGGCCATTTTGCCTGGCCGATCTTCTTCTTTATTATGTTTATCGGCGGCTGTTCCGGCTCCACCACCTGTGGCATTAAGATTTTCCGCTTTCAGGTTCTCTATGCTGGTGCGCAAACACAGATCAGACGCTTGCTTGAACCCCACGGCATGTTTATTCCCTATTATAACCGCCGCCCCATTCCAGAAGAAGTTCTGACTTCTGTCTTGAGTTTCTTCTTCATTTTCGGGGTGTGTTTTGCTCTGCTTGCTATGGCCTTGGGCATGATGGGGCTGGATTACGTCACCGCCATTTCCAGCGCTGCCACCGCAATCGCCAATGTCGGCCCCGCCCTTGGGGATGTGGCCGGACCCAGCGGCAACTTCCAGACATTGCCCGATGGCGCCAAATGGCTGATGGCATCGGGCATGCTGTTGGGACGATTAGAACTGTTCACCGTTTTGGTGTTGTTCATGCCCACATTCTGGCGCGGCTA
>JABXIC010000213.1 GCA_013373265.1 Methylocystaceae bacterium
ATTGGATAGTCAAACACGTCACAGTATGCAGCAACTGCTCTTGACCGTTTGGGAACATAGTAAAAAGACAGTGGTTTTCGTTACGCACGACATCGATGAAGCCATTTTGTTGGCGGACCGCGTGTTGGTAATGTCTGGCCGTCCGGGTCAAATAAAGAAAGACATCCGCGTCAATATCGAGCGTCCGCGTTCGATGGACCTAGTGATGGAACCTGAATTCATCGCCATGAAACGTGAAATCATCGAACTTCTCAAACATGACGAAGAAGATGACGAACACTAAACACAGTCTTTAACAAAAATACGAAAAGATCATGGAACAAATCACGTTTGACTATATCATTATTGGCGCAGGCTCAGCCGGCTGTGTTCTGGCAAACAGATTAAGCGCCAATCCCAAAAATAGAGTCTGCTTGATTGAAGCTGGCGGACATGACCGTGACCTTCGCGTCAAAGTACCCGCGGGAATTCTTGCCTTATACGGCAACCCGCGTTTTGACTATAATTATGTCGGCGTCCCTCAACCTCATTTGGCCAATCGCTCCATCCCTGTAAACCGGGGAAAAGCATTGGGTGGATCAAGTTCGATAAATTCCATGATCTATATGCGAGGTGCCGCTCAAGATTACGATGAATGGGCCTCTCTGAACTGTAAGGGCTGGTCTTTTAAAGACGTCCTTCCTGTTTTCAAAGGATTGGAAAAGAACCTGCTGGAACAAGATGAAAAATTCCATGGGTTTGACGGGGAGCTATTAGTAGACGTCCCCCAAGATCCCAATATCCTAAGTTCCATGTGGGTCAATGCTGGTATGTCTGTCGGACTGCCTAAAAATCAGGATTTCAACGCGGAAAGCCAGCTTGGTTTGGGCATTTACAATGTCACTCAGGATAAAGGGCAACGTTTTTCGTCTTATACAGCCTTTGTCAAACCTGTTGAAAACCGTGAAAATTTAACGATTTTAACAAACAGCGAAGTTGAAAAACTGACCATGACTGAAGGAAAGGTTTCTTCTGTCGAAGTCAAAAGAAACAATCAAATCAAATCTATTCATTGCCGCTCAGAAGTCATTTTGAGTGCAGGTGCCATCGGAACGCCCCGTATCTTGCTCAGTTCAGGAATTGGTCCTGCTGATGAACTTTCCAATCTTGATATTCCTTGCATCTCTGATGTCAAAGGAGTTGGCAAGAACTTGAGAGACCACGTGGACGGAATGATTACGGTAAGATCGAAAAGTACGAAAACACTAGGGCTTTCACTTTCTAATCTGCCCAGCATGGTAGCGTCACCCTTCCAATATCTCTTTTCCCGCAAAGGCATGTTGAGCACAAATTATGTCGAAGCCGGTGGCTTTGCCAAAACAAAATATGCGGATGATTTAGCGGATATTCAATTCCATTTTGTGCCTGGTTATCGAAGCCATCGTGGGAAACTTGTTGAATATGGCCATGGGTATGCCGTTCATACTTGCGTCCTCAGACCCAAAAGCATTGGTGAAATCACTTTGAAGAAAAACCGCTCTCAAAATGACATTCTGATTGATCATCGTTTTTTCAGTGATGAATATGACGCCAAAGTCTTAGTCGAAGGTATAAAGATAGCACGCTCTATCCTTGAAGCATCGGAATTCGACGAGATCAGAGGACCTGAAATGCTTCCTGGTTCACATGTTCAATCAGATGATGAAATTCTAGATTACCTAAAGAAAGAAGCCTTAACCGTCTACCATCCGGTTGGTACTGCAAAAATGGGAACCGATGATATGGCCGTTGTTCACCCGGATAATCTTAAGGTCAAAGGAGTCGAAAACCTTCGCGTGGCAGATGCCTCTATCATGCCGACATTGATCGCTGGAAACACAAATGCACCGTCCATGATGATCGGTCAAATGGCGGCGAACATGATCCTGAGCTAACATTTATAACCAAGTCCCTATCTCTTACAAAGCCATAAGCGAAATTACGCTTATGGCTTTGTTTTTTTATGATTTTTAAATTTAGACTAATTAGGAAGAACCCAAGCAAAGCTTTGTTAAATAGTAATTTCCTAACCCATAAACGCCCAGTATCAATACCTTATACGCAATTGTGTATAGTCAGAAATTTTAGTTAGGGCCTTTAAATGTCAGTTGAAAAAATAGATACTTTAATTGTTGGTGGCGGCCAGGCGGGCCTGGCAATGAGCAAACATCTTAGCGATAGAAATATTCCACATTTAATTTTAGAAAAAAATCGTATTGCCGAACGTTGGCGTTCTGAACGTTGGGACTCATTAGTCGCCAATGGCCCTGCTTGGCATGACCGCTATCCTGGTTTAGATTTCTCCAAATTTCACGATGATGCCTTCGTTCCAAAAGAAGACTTTGCGGATGCATTTGTCGATTATGCAAAGAAAATTGATGCCCCTATCCGTTGTGGCGTAGAGGTTATCAGCGCAAAACGTAAAAAAAACGAGTCTACTTTCGAAGTCAAAACTTCTGAAGGTGATATTGAAGCAAATCGTATCGTTGCAGCCACTGGTCCTTTTCAAAAGCCTATTATTCCTCCAGTTATTCCAGAAGACGCTGACGTTCTTCAAATCCACTCACGAGATTACCGCAACCCAGATCAAATGCCAGAAGGTGCCGTACTTGTTGTCGGTGCAGGTTCTTCCGGTGTCCAAATTGCAGACGAATTAATGCGGGCAGGACGTAAAGTTTACCTGTCGGTAGGGCCTCATGATCGCCCCCCACGTCGTTATCGTGGCCGTGACTTTGTTTGGTGGCTAGGTGTCTTGGGAAAATGGGAAGAAGATACTGTTATGCCAGGTCAGGAACACGTTACCATTGCCGTCAGCGGCGCTTATGGTGGTGAGACCGTTGATTTCAGAAAACTAGCCGAGCGCGGCATGACGTTGGTCGGTCGTACAGAAAACTATTACAATGGTGTTGTTGGTTTCAGCACAGATGTCGCTAAACAAATTAAAGCAGGCGATGAAAACTATCTCTCTATTTTAAAAGCTGCAGATGAATATATCGAAGCCAATGGTCTTGACCTACCTGAAGAGCCAGAAGCCCACATTATTGGTGACGATCCCGAATGCCTGACCAATCCGATTAATCACGTTGATCTTAAAAAAGAAGGTGTTACTTCCGTTATCTGGTCAACCGGTTATGCTCTTGATTATAGCTGGCTAGAAGTGGATGCCTTTGATGAAAAAGGCCAACCGGATCACCGTCGTGGTGTTTCCTCTGCACCAGGCGTTTACTTCCTTGGTCTCGCTTGGTTGTCTCGTCGGGGTTCTCCCTTTATTTGGGGCGTCTGGCATGATGCAAAATATCTAGCTTCCCATATCGAGATTCAGCGAGGTTATGCTGACTACCAAGGAAATGCAGCTCCCCAAGAATAAGCCTTGTCCTATTATTCTCCCAAGTTACTTGATGGTCGAAAGCATGCCTTTCGACCATCTTTTTTTTAATACAGTTAAAAGAAAACTCCACGAAGGTTTCGTCGCAGTAAGGTACAACGCGAAAGCTCGTGTTAAAGCTGGCTAGACGAGTGTTGAAACCGCTAACGTTAAAATGTCTATGACCCCATTTGACGAAAGTGCAGTTTAAGACGCTATCCGTCAAAAAGAAGTGGGTGCTGTCACTGAAGGTTTTGTTTTAGGGGGAGTATACATTATTTTGAATTGGAAAGTTGAAGAAGCAAACGTTGGAGCATGGCATCACAGGCAGCAAGTTGCGAAATGCTAATGTTCTCATCCGGCTTGTGGCCCTGAGCGCTCATAGAACCCGGACCACATACGACTGTCGGAATGCCTAATCCATCGAAATACCCGGCCTCTGTACCGAAGGCGACTTTTGAAATACTGTTGCTTTGCGCAAGGAACTGTACTTTTTTGACAACCTCGCTCTGCACATCTGTATTCAGACCTGGATATTCATTGTAACGGTCGATTTCAATACATGCGCCTTCATATTGTTCTTTATATTTCCCTTCAATATCTTTGGCAATTTCTTCAATTTTTGCAAAAATCTTATTGGGATCATCTTCGAAAATATGACGATATTCAAAATCCAACGTTGCTAAGTCGGGAACAATATTAAGAGCGAGCCCCCCCTGTAACATCCCCATATGGATTGTTGAATAGGGCACTTCGTAATCTGGATCCTGAGCGCCTGAATGCTTGTATTCCTCTTGCAGCTTACGCAAGCCCAATGCAAAATCCTGTGCCATATGCAGCGCATTCACAAATAAAGGAGCCAGTGCGGAATGCCCGCTTTGGCCATGAAAAGTCGCGCGAATGGCCGCTTTTCCCTTATGTCCGGTCACCACTTTCATTTCGCTTGGTTCACCGACAATACAAAACCGTGGTGTTCCTAAAAGGTCTTTTAATTCGGGCAACATTTCCTTGATGCCAACACAACAAACCTCTTCATCATAAGAAAATGCTAGTTTTAAAGGTTCTTTAAGCTCAACCTTAGACGCTTGATCTGCCAGGCACAACGCAGCGGCCACAAAGCCTTTCATATCTGTTGTGCCTCGCCCATAAAGCAAACCATCTTCTTCAGTCAGTTTAAACGGATCTTTTGTCCATATTTGTCCTTCAACCGGAACCACATCCGTATGACCTGACAACAAGACGCCCCCTTCATTTGGGCCAAGTGAGGCAAACAATCCTGCCTTGGTCCCGTCAGAATTGGGGAGCTCTACAATATCAAAACCACGTTGCGTCAAGAAATCGCGAATAAAATTAATTAATTCTATATTACTTTCAGAACTTACTGTTTCAAAAGCGACAAGTTGTTGAAGAATTTCTATTGTCTTCATCATATATCCAATAAAAAAACTGGAATGAGAAAGCCCCATTCCAGCATAAAGTAAAAGAGATTATTCGGCTGCGAGTTCAGTAATTTCACGACGGAAAGGCAAAGCATCACCAATATCCGGCATATCCAACTCGCGTGCATATCTGTGCCCCGCATAGGTCGCCCAAGCAATTGGGCCTGGTGCATTTGCGTCACCAATGATCTCTACGGATTTAATACCATGATCTGCCCATTCGGCTTCTCGTGCTTTCAACTCTGTAAAGATATTGTTGTTTTCAAGACGAGAGGTCACAAGAACAGTTGCATCACATTCAATTGGCGTGACCTGATCTACGTAAATACAATTGGTTTGAACGCGTCCAGCTTCAATGGCTATCACGCCACGGTTCAGACGAATATCCACACCGGCTTCAACCAGTCTTTTATGAATGGCATGCTGCTCAAGTGTATTCAAGGTCCAATCAGACACATAGGCCGATGGGGTCACTAATGTCACCTGACAACCATTCTTCGCCAACAATTCAGCCAAAACACCCCCCATGTAATAGTGATCGTCATCGAAAACAACAACATGTCCTGTCGGCATATTCCCTTTCATCAAATCATCAGGCGTAAAGATTTTCGCACCCTCTTCAATGGGCATAGGAACCACATGTTGACGAGCCACACCATCACGACGCCATTTTGCTCCTGTTGCAATACAGATGTTTTCAAAACCGAATTCCAGAATTTCATCAGCCTTTAATTCAGAGTCAAAATAAATCTCGGCATTTGGCATCTGGCTTAATTGATACTGGCGATAATCAACCACACGACCCCAAGCACTAAGGCCAGGCAGCTTGCGTTCATGGGCCAAACGTCCACCTAATTCAGTGGTTGCTTCGGCCAATGCAACTTCGTAGCCACGTACGCTCAACGCCCGGGCAGCTTCGAGCCCAGCAGGACCAGCACCAACAATTAGGACCGTATTACTGTCGCCCTTTTCGTTCATTTTTTCAGGGTGCCACCCTTTGCGCCACTCTTCCATAAAGGTTGGGTTTTGTGTACAGCGACTGATGGACATGGTCATATCCCCAGTGATGCAGATATTACAACCGATACATTCGCGAATGTCTTCGATGCGACCTTCTTCTACTTTCTTGGGCAAAAATGGGTCTGCAATAGATGGACGCGCACATCCGATAAAATCAAGAACACCTGATTTGATTTGTTTCACCATCACATCCGGAGAGGTAAAGCGTCCTACCCCAACAATAGGCTTATCCGTAAAGTCATGGATGCCGCGCACCAATTCATACTGAGCAGCCTCTTCCTTAAAACGAGAAGGCCCGGAACAATCTTCCCACGTTCCCTGGGCCAAATCCCAGATATCAGGCAAGTTTTTGTTCATTTCGATAAAATCACGAACCTCAGCGTTGGAAAAGCCCAATTCCCCGATCGTTTCATCCAGACTGACCCGGAGACTGATACCGATCGTATCACCCACTGTATCTCGCATATCGGCAATGACTTCCCTGGCAAATCGAGAACGGTTTTCCAGACTACCGCCATATTCATCTGTTCTTTGGTTGGTCGCACGAGACAAGAAATGCTGGAAAATCCCGAAACCGTGGGCCCCATAAAGACAGATCAGGTCAAAACCTGCTTCCTTGGAACGCTTGGCTGCATTCACAAACCAACGACGCAAATTCTTGATATCTTGTTTATCCAATGCACGGGCCTGCACCGGATCGTTCGTAAAAGTACGGATCGGCAAAGCTGTTGGGGCAAGGGGCACTTCCTTGGTATAAAGGTTCGGCCCGTTGATCCCTGAATAGGCCAATTGAATACCTGCCAAAGCTCCATTGGATTTCATCTTTTCAGACATACGTCGAAGTTGTGGAATATCCTTATCTTCCCACAAGCGTAGTTCGATGAAAGGCGTGATCTCAGATGTATGATGCATTTCACATTGTTCTGTGAAAATCACCCCCCAGCCGCCTTCAGATTTAATCCCGCGCATGGCCGCTGCTGCTGATGGGTCTCGATAGCCCCCCCCATTACAATGGGGCACCTGATAAAATCGGTTTTTAGCTACGACAGGACCGATCTGCATCGGTTCAAACAAAATATCATATCTGGGGTCACGCAATTTATTCTCCTTCATTGCTTATTCAATAAGCGATCATTTCATTTTTGCAATTTTACTTTTCATAAGTAATCCAGGTGGTTTTAAGACCCGTAAATTTATCCAGTGCATGCAAAGATAAATCACGCCCAAAACCAGACTGTTTAAATCCGCCAAATGGCGTCATCGCTGACAAGGCATCGACCGTATTTACAGAAACCGTCCCCGCAACCAATTTGTCAGCGACGCGATGTGCACGTGAAAGAGAACCAGTCCATACAGAAGCAGCCAAACCAAACTCCGTATCATTCGCGATTTCGATGGCTTCTGCTTCACTTTCAAATGTCATAACTGAAAGTACGGGTCCAAAAATTTCTTCTCTCGCAATTTGATGCTGACGCGTTACTTCATCAAAAATTGTCGGCTGAACAAAGCATCCTTTGCCCTCAATGTTCACAACTTCGCCACCTGCGACAAGGCGTGCGGTTTCTTTGCCGATTTCGATATAGCGCTTGATCGTTTCCAATTGATTTTTATCAACGATTGCCCCTATGCCACTGTCAGGATCAAGTGGATTACCCGGTTGGCAAGATGCAAGACGCTGTTTTAGCTTTTCAACAAATTCATCTTTAATGCAGGCCTCGACCAGTAAACGTGAATTGGCAGAACAGACTTCGCCCTGATTGAAGAAAATGCCAAAGATTGCCATATCAGCCGCTTTATCTAAATTTTCAGCATCAGCGAATACGATATTTGGGCTTTTACCGCCGGTTTCCAACCACACCTGTTTCATATTGGACTCCCCTGCGTAAATCTGGAAAAGTTTTCCAATCGGGGTTGAGCCTGTAAAGGTCAAACAATCCACATCCATATGACGGCCCAACGCTTGACCCGCCGTATGTCCGAAACCGGGGACCACATTTAAGACCCCATCCGGCAAACCGGCGTCCTTGGCCAGCTCAGCCAGAAAAAGTGCTGAAGAGGGTGATTGTTCAGCGGGTTTCAGGACAACAGAATTTCCCGTCGCCAAAGCAGGCGCGCATTTCCACGTTGCCATATCCAAAGGAAAATTCCAGGGCACAACCGCACCGACAACCCCCAAGGGTTCACGCGACACATGTGCCAAGTTTCCCGGAGCAACAGGGGCAACCTCGTCATAAATCTTGTCTATGGCTTCTGCATACCATTGCCAAAACATCGCAGAACCAGGCACATCAACCGTAGCTGCATCTTCAACCTTTTTCCCCATATCCAGAGATTCAAGCAAAGCCAGTTCATCCAGATTATCACGGATTAGATCAGCCAATTTTAACAAAACCTTTTTGCGAAATTGGGGATCAGTTTTTGACCACACACCATTTTCAAACGAAGTACGTGCAGCCTCAACCGCAATATTCACATCCTCAACATCACAAGCGCTCACTTTTGAAATAATTTCACCAGTTGCGGGGTTTATGTTGTCAAATGTTTCTTTTGAAACCGCGTCGACAAATTGGCCATTGATAAAAGCCTGACTTCTGACCTTCAATCGTGAAGCCAGTTCCTGCCATTCCTGAAAGGTATGAATTGCCATCTATTCTCTCAAATCTATTAATTTTTTATTCATCACCCGGCACACCATATGACGGTGCACCGCTAGGGTCCAAAGCTCGGGTAACATAGTCGTTCAATTGCGGTTTGTAGATATCCC
>JABXIC010000232.1 GCA_013373265.1 Methylocystaceae bacterium
AGCTGAGCTAAGGCCCCATGGTTGGGTAGGCGCGAATTTAGACGATTTTTTTATTGGTGCAAGTTAAAAATACACCTGACATTCATTTTTTTCTTCTTTATTTAACTGGTTTCTTCCTCGTCACTATCTATATGTTCGATGATTTCGGACATATCGCTATCGTCGTCGACGAGGTCGTCGGCATCTTCCAGAAAATCGTCGTCATCGTCGTCGAGCTCAAGATCATCATCGACATCGACATCATCAAAGTCTTCAAGGATATCTTCCGGCGTGGGCTTTTTCGGTGGTGGCGCTTCATAGGTGCTGACTTTGGCCAACAGGGCGGCTTTGTCATTGGCTGGCGTGTTGCACTTTGGACAACAGGCATCGGGTTTGCGCATATCGTAAAAAGAGGCACCACAGCCTATGCATTGATGTTTGGTTCCCCATTCGGGTTTCATATTCGGCCCTCCCTTCGAGTTTTCAAAAGGCCGGTATCGGTAGAGTGTTTAAATACCCGTATCCGTTACCAGATCCAGAGGCTTTGCGAGCCTCTTTCGTTTTTGACCTGAAACCATCTTTTCCCCTATCGGGAAGGATGGCCCTGTCTGCTTGTACGCGTTCATTTCTAAAATACTGTAAAACGAAAATTTTGAAATGTCTCGTTTAGAGTGATGCAAAAGTAATTTTTTTCTCACCTTCTTTCGTTGACACACGCACGCCACTGTAAGAAAGTGCCGAAAACTTTTATGACCGGAGATATTCAGCCAGTGAAACCTGTTCGCTCACATCAAAGTTCGCCGCTGCACGGTACAATCCGTGTCCCTGGTGACAAGTCCATTTCACACCGCGCCTTGATGTTTGGGGCCATGGCCGTGGGGGAAACCAAAGTCACCGGCTTGTTGGAAGGCGAAGATGTCTTATCTACCGCTGCCGCCATGCGTGCCCTTGGCGCAAGTGTCGAGCGTGGCGACGATGGCATCTGGACGGTGCGCGGGCGAGGCGTGGGTGGTTTTTCTGAACCCACAGGCGTGTTGGATATGGGCAATTCCGGGACGGCAGCACGTTTATTGATGGGCATTTTGGCAACACAATCTTTTACGACCTTTATGACGGGGGATGCCTCGCTCTGTTCACGCCCGATGGAACGGGTGATGACACCATTGCGTCCCATTGGCGTCGGTTTTGTGTCGCGCTCTAAAGGGCGCATGCCGTTGGCCATTCAAGGGACAGATGCCCCGATGCCTATTACATATGAATTGCCCGTGGCTTCTGCACAGGTGAAATCTGCGGTCATGTTGGCGGGGTTGAATGCCCCGGGGAAAACCACGGTGATTGAACCCAACCCCAGCCGGGACCATACGGAAAAAATGCTCACCCACTTTGGGGCTGAGGTCGTGGTGGAAGAACAAGAAAATGGCGGACGTGTTATTACTTTAACAGGTCAACCGGAACTGGTCGCACGCGATGTGATTGTGCCAACGGACCCAAGTTCAGCAGCTTTCCCTGTTGTGGCAGCACTGATTACACCGGGCTCAGACATCACGGTTGAAGCGGTGGGGATGAATCCGTTGCGCACAGGTCTGTTTACCACCTTAAAAGAGATGGGCGCGAAAATCACCGCGCTTAACACCCGTGTGGAAGCTGGGGAAGAAGTCGCCGATTTAAAAGTGGAATATTCCGAACTGCATGGGGTGACCGTGCCTGCAAACCGGGCCCCGTCAATGATTGACGAATATCCGGTCTTGGCTGTGGCCGCCTCTTTTGCCAAAGGCACAACCCATATGGAAGGGTTGGAAGAATTACGCGTGAAAGAAAGTGATCGCTTGGCTGTTGTGGTTGAGAGCTTAAAAGCTTGTGGCATTGATGTTGAAGAAGGCGAAAGTTCTATGACTGTGGTGGGGACAGGGGAACCTGCCTTGGGTGGAGGCGAGATAAAATCGCGTCTGGATCACCGCATCGCCATGTCGTTTATTGTCTTTGGGATGGCCAGTCAAAAGCCTGTCAGCATTGATGATGCGGCCCCGATTGATACCAGCTTCCCCGGTTTTTCTGATTTGATGAATGGCTTGGGTGCAAAGATAAAAGAGACCGCAAACTCATAGTCTGTTTGAATTTGCGGTCTAAATGTGACGGCATCATTTTTTTGTGACAGAATCTATGGTTGTTCTTTCGACATCTTTTATAGGGGCTGCTCTTGCTGCTGGTAGTTCTTGTGAATCAGATTGTTTTTGAGAGACTTGTGTCGATGTGTTTTCATCGGAGATCACAGGAACGAGTATATTTTTCAATGTGCCTTTCGACAATTTTTCAAAGGTGAAGTCGTCGAGATTTGCAGGTGCATTTTTCTTTTCGGTTACGAAATCGACCAGTTCAGCTTGGATGAAACGTAACTGTTCTTTGCTGAATTTTGTCTCTGAGATTGTGTCTGAATCAACTTTATGATTACTGAGCAGAAGACTTAGATCGCTTATGGCAAAAAGAGGGACGCCTGGTTTTTGACCCCGAATAACGGATAAGAGTTCTTTAGCACGGCCAAAGTTTTCAATATGAACACGTTCTGCCAATACGTTGGAAAGTGCATTTTGCAAAGGGGTAAATTGGTTCTCGCGATTTTCTGATAGAGTCTTCAAAAATTTGCCATATGTGTTCTGTGCCAAGTTAATTTTTAGGGCACTTTGCCCTTTATTTATACTGACAACGAGATAGGTATTGTCAATGTAGGGCGTGTTTTGATCACTTTCCAACTGACAGGTGTCGGTGTTCAAGTGAAAGTCATTCCATTTTTGTTTGTGCTGTGTTGAGAGTTGGCGGTTCTCTTCGCGGATGAAAACATAATAACCTGCTTCAATCACGGGATGGAGTGTGTCGAGATAGCCGCCGTCATGGGCCAAGACCATACTGTATTTGAATTCTGTATCGTTTTGGTTACCATTTAAAAATGATTTTCCAAGCCCGTTGAGCAATTGTAAAACAGGAGAAGCTGGTGCGAATGATTGGGCGCCTTTTTTGGCGGCAAAATTGAGAACGCTTTTTAATTCTTCCGGGGTGTCATCCAGTTCAAAGACGGCCAATTGAAGACCTAAAGGAGCCCCATTATATGTGGTGGGGCCATAGATGGGCATGTTGTGAAAATTAAGCATCTGCTGTTCTTGGACATCGGATGAGTAATACACCAGACGGCCTTCAAGCATGTCCGTGTCTTGGTGCTTGAAGTCTTCTGTGGTACTCATTTCAAAAGCGTTCGCGACAATGGTGATTTCACCATTTTTATGCCCATTCCACTTAAATTCATGGAAGTCTTTTATAAAAGCTGAACATAAATTGACGGAGATATTATCACCTGTTTTGATGCGGGCCTTTTTGTCGACGGGAGAATTTTGTCTGACGAGATTCCCCTTTTGGGGATAGGTGTCAGAAATCAAACTAGATGATAAATTTCGCAAATAGATTGAGAGAATTGGGGTAAATTCTCAATATTATTATCAATCTATTTAAGAG
>JABXIC010000025.1 GCA_013373265.1 Methylocystaceae bacterium
AACGGCTTTTCGCAATTTCAAGGAAATAAGCGAGAGTGGAGATATCTTGTTTTTTTCCAGTACCGGTAGATACTTGTTCAAAACCTTTAATGCTTCGTCAAAAAGAGTTATTTCCCTTAAGGCCGAACTATATTCCCACAAAGTTAAGGCGCAATCATTCCATGCCAACTTTGAAACTTGCTTTAAAAATATCTCTTCCAAAATAGTTGCAGCCTGTGCAGGTTTACCGCTTCGACGCAACCATACGGCTTCTTCACGATTAACAAGGTCTCTTAAGACAGGTGAGATGTTATCTTTAAGCATTTTAGCTTTTTGAAGATAATATGTAGCATCATCCATCCCCTGAAACTTAATCTTCTCCTGCGTTAACAACAAATACGCACGTACTTTATGTTCTTGGGAAACGAGATTAGAGGCGGTAATCGCCTCTATCAAAACAGCAAGATTGGATTTAGCGCTGTATAGAACACTATTTTGAAGACCTGTCAGGATTAACTCTATAATCCAGTAATCAGTTTTTGTAGTGGGACCAAATGATAGCCCATTCATAATGAGCTTGAGAGTTACCTCAGGTTTTTGTTGCTCTTCAACCGTATCAACCAACACCGTAGATAGGCCCTGATTATTGACTAGAAATTCTTCAGATAGCTGACGCAGTATGGTTGTAATCGTTTCACCGTTTTCAGTAATACAATGGCCGAAGAACCAAACCAACGCACCAATGCTGACATCACTAAAGCGGGCTTTTTCTATTGTATGTTCTAATGCCGTTAAACCATTTGCGCATTTTGCATCCGGATTTTCAATTAGGTATCTGCCCAAGAAATATTCGTGAATTCGATCGTGCCTGAAGGCAAAAAGTCCTCCCTGCCCGTTTGCATGCCCCGTCAGAATACCAACATCCTGTAATGCTAAAATAATGGTTTCTGATTCAGGACCATTATTTTCACTGATGGTTCTGTATGTAAACTGGGCTGTCTGTTCTTTGGAGAAACTCAGAGAGAAGTAGGCCTTCAATAAGTCTGGAACTTGGCGACGAACAGCAGCATCGCCGATACGGTTTAGGCGAACGTCAATGTACTTGTTGAAAACCCCTCGAAAGGACGTTAGGGCGGATAAATCTTCGGCATCTTGAACCACTTCTCCGGCTAGGATAATCTGAAACGGATGGGTAAACCATCCGTCATTTCGTTGATTGTCTTGCGCATTTGCAAAGTGAATTGCGCTTTCGGTCAATCGTTTTGGAAAACAAGAGCAAATAAGTGTTTCTCTATCACTCTGAGACAGTTCATTCAGTTCTATATAAGGAACTTTTTCCTTATTTTGTGTGCCCATATAGAGAAATGTCTTGGCCGAAGGAAGCCCTCCTTCCATCAACAGAAAGCGGAAACTGGCATCCCTGCATGTGGCGATGATTTTAATATTACGGATTTTCCAACTATAGAGATCCAAACCAAACTCTTTAATTGCCTGATAGGTCTCCAAGAGTTCATCAAAGCTTCCGTTCCCTTCGTTGAGACCATCCAGAAAAATTACTAACTTACGACCTTGTTGCATAAGGTCCGTATCAAGTTCGACAAGCTGGTCCCTTATCGTGCCGGTTTCTTGACTTTCAATGCCAATCGTTTTGAACAATAATTGCAGGATGTTGGACGATAAAGCGAACTCATTGATGTTAAAGGGGAACACCGTGATCTGTCTCTCTTCTTCCTGAGAGATAAGCCATTTTGCAAACGTACTTTTACCACTGCCACTTGGACCGATTAGAAACGCACCGTTTAATTCACCTGCAAATAAGTGTTTGATTTCCCTGTATGACGAAATTTCACAAATGACATCGTTGTTTTCAATTGGGAAAGAACTGGCATTTGCTATATAGCGTCTTTGCCTTTCCTCTTTTAACCGATCGATGATCTGGAATGTTTTGTTATGAGCTTTCGGAGTGTCAATGTTTTCAAGTGAGTTATGACTTAATTCAGCATCAATCTGAAGGAAGCGACTTTTATATGCGCCTGTTGTCTTTTGTTCTAGTTCCGGACATAAAGGAATAATCAGATTCTCAATCATGCAGTCGAAGTCATCTGCTGTGATGTCCCTAAAACGAAGATGACATTTACCATCTTCCCAACGGCGATCAGCTAAGTTCTTTAGCATAATATGCCGCAAGTAGGACGGATGGCCCTTTTTGAGTGAAAGAGATAGCGCAGGTACATGTACAAGAGTGGAAACCAAAATAGTTTGTAAGAAAGATCGTAGTGTGTCCACATCTGGCTTATGTAGTCCCATGACGAGTTCGCTACCGTGATTCAGATAAACCCATGAAGCTCTTTCAAGGTCCTGTTCGATAGCTGTGTTGCTCATACAGTTCAAGATGGCCCAAAATCCATCGTCAAACGCTTCTTTTCCACAATGGATCTTTGCCAGCTCTGCACGCAGTCTCATGAAAAAGCCGATTACATCGTTTTTTTCGCCAAATGCACCTCCTATTTGCCGGATCAGTGCATCAATGGATGCGACCAACAAAAGGTTATAAAATTCATTTGAAAGCAAATGTGCAAAGGTCCCGATTTTGGATGCCGCCTGAATTTCGTGCAAACATGCTTCACGGAAGTCTTCATAAGAATTTACATAGTATGGTGCACTTACCTGCCAATTCGTCTTAAGGGAAATTAATTCCGCTACGCTCAACAGTTCATCCACAAGGTTCCGGATCCGACGGTTACTGTCTAATCCGGGAAAGGTTCTGGAAACATCCCATGGGTATATGTGCGAAGCCACACCATAGAATGATAAGTGGGGTGGAGTTTTTCCAATTAAACTAAGTCTCAAGTTTTGAAAAAGACTATCAAAATAACCGTGTTCTTCGCCTGATAGAATATTGTGATCCGATCTTTTTCTCTCGGAAAGAAACTGAAAAAGCATTTTGGTTTCATAGGTGTTTTCGGCTACGGGCACCCGTGGACTTGCCCAATAGGCTGCATACCCATCACCGCGCCACAAAACAGACATTACGCCTCTGTCTTGTCCGCTGAACCCCACTGTAAGCGTTGGCCGATGGCTCGCCTCTCTGATTTTTATTTCCATATGCTCAGGTAGCGTATCCAGTTCATGAGGGGAGAATAATAATTTCCCGTTTATTATATCCCCATGAGGTTTGATAATGGTGCAAAGGGAGCGACCTGAGGAAACCTTAGTTTCCTCCCCTTTCAGAGGGTAAATAGTGTAGCATAGCCCTTCAAAGGCCTTTTCCAGTGCTTCATCAAAATTTGTTGTAATGATATGAGAAATATAACCTGCTTCAACCAGATCACGAATGGCCGTATGCCCTTTGGTCGGCTGGATATCAGACAATATTTCATTCAGCCGACCTCTATTATACTCGTCACCCAAATGATCCCAGTGATTAACGAACTCTTTGTATAATCCCACCCCTTCAAGCTGTGACAAAGCTGCCTCATCTTCAATCTCATTCAGGTAGGCCTTCATAACACCCGTTGTCGATACATCCCGACTGCCACCACCCTTTATCGAACAGCCTGCTCCTAAAAATAAGCAAATGCCAATGCCTTGCTTTCTCGCCAGGTCAAATTCCGCCCGTACCCTTTTAAGTGCTTGAGACATAGGCACCTTTTTTTGAATACACCAAAAGCTTTATCATAATTCAGAGTTATCACATTAATAATCAAGTTAAAGACGAAATATGGTATTTTATATCCCTGATAGATGCAATGAATATAAACGCTAGGATTGCATTTTTTGCGAATGAAACATCTTATTTTCTGTCCCCCCCAAAAAAACAAAACGAAAATAAAAAAACGAGAAGAGCGGTCACCCTTCCCGTTGTTCTATCAACCAAGCAACCCGCTTTTTTAGGAACTAATCTTATCCAGCATTTGTTCGCGCGGGTTGCGGCCATTTTTTTCTTTTTCGACCATTAAAAACAGGCACTTGCCCTGACCTGCCTTTTCCCAAACGTTTCCAATAGTGCGTTTGTTGTCTGAATCTTTATTGGTTGCACGGTCATCACCTTTGTATTCCACAACGAAAATGCGTCCGTCTTCAAGTTCGGCGATAAAGTCCGGGTAGAAGTTTGCTTGTGCCAGCGGTAGCTTGAAGGCGTTTTCATCCTTTGGCACGTTTTTGATCCAGTGTTTGACCTGAGGCAAGCTATCGAGCATTTCCGCGCAGTGGAATTCCTCGCCCTTTTCCCCTTTTCCGTCAAAATCAGGGATATAGCTGAGGAAGTGTTTGCGAAAATCGACGGAGCCACGATAACGCGGATAATGAGCAAACATACCGTCTTTAAATTCAAATGCCTCATCAAACGAGACTTCATGCTCGCGTTCAGGTTCCAAGAAGGAAGTCTGGTAACATTTTTCACGTTCCAGGACACGGAAGTTGTCAATCTTTTGCTGAATTTTGCGTGACAAGATGAACTTGCAGCGCATCAACCCTGCAATATTCAACCCTCGGCGTTCCAGAAATGTAACCAGACGGGAGCACCATTCCAGACGTTCGCGGTGTCCGATATCCGGCGCGTTGATCTGGGTTGCAAGCCAGCGCACCAGACTTTGCGCACTCCAGCCCTCCACATCCACGTCGAAAGACAGTTGCAGGTCCTTTTCGCCGATACTGCCGCTGCGCACTTCTTTTTCGTTGATATAGATTTCGAACATATTGGCGGTAGTCTGGATATCGAACTCTTTTTGAGTCAATTCTGCCGGATATTGGGCGAGGGACCAGTTGTGTTCGCAAAAAACCTCTTCCATATCGCCAAAGACAAATTCATCCTGTACGTAGGCCATGAGGCGCGGGACCGTAAATACGGCACCGCGCTGTGCTGGCGACAGCATAGGCGTGATTTCGGCGATATATTGGGCGGCTTCTTCTTCAAAAGCCATATGGTCGGCCTCAGGCAGGGCGTCTTTCAGGTCGGCAATTTCTTCGGCGTTCAAAGGCCCCGTGACGACCAGTTCGAAGGTGTCGTTTTGTTCATCCGTGCGTCGGGATACTTTGCTTGACAGGCTGGGGGGCAATGGGGTTCGTAGCGGGGTAGAGGGACGATAGATCATCGGGGGAATACGCGGGTCAAACAAGCCGCCTTCGGGCAGGTCAAGCTGGGCTGGTTCGCGTTCCTCGATCATTTCGTCGGCTTCGACTTCTTGAAAGCCCATTTTCTCGATCAAGGTATCCTTCAGGGCACGCGCGGCTGCGCCAAAGGTGGTTTCCGATACATGGGCGTAAGCCTTGTTGAGCGTTTCGTCTTTACGTCGGCTGGCGTAAGGCATCCGCAAGACCCGACCGAGCAATTGTTCAATATCCGTTGCGCTGGAAATATTGGCGACTGAGCAAAAGACATAGGCAAAGGGGCAATCCCAGCCTTCTTTAAGAGCCTCTACTGTAATGACATATTCAATCGGGCAATTGGGATCATAAAGGTCGATCCCTTCCAGTTCCCGCTTGTTGCCTGTTGCAATCGCAATCTGTTTTTCCGGAATATCGTTTTCGCCCATCAAAAATTGTTTAAGGACTTCAACCGTCACGTCCTGATTTTTCTTTTGTGCCTGAAATAACACAAGCGGGCGAATATAATCCTTATCCAGTTTGGCGTCTTTTTCTAGGGCTGCACGGGTTGCCAGTGCGTCAGTGACCGCCTGTTGCCATGTGCTATGTTCACTGAGCGCAATCGGCATTTTAATCATCTCCGCCTTTTTCAGTTCAAAGGCGGTGACGTTGTAAAGTGTGTTGTTGTTGGGGCGCGGTGTGGCGCTAAATTCCACAATGGCGGATGGATTAATGCGAAACTTGACATCATCACTGAGGTTGGAAACCGCTTGGTGTGCCTCGTCCACAATCATCAACGGGCGGTGGATATGCATCAGGTTGGCAAATGACAGCTTGATCTTACCTGCCCGTGGTCCTTCACTTTCCAATTCCAGCCCGTCGGTGCGGGTGATACGGGCAAAGTGCGGTTCGTAATCTTCGTGCGTATTATAGACTTTGCGTCCTTCGGTATTGGTGACACGCAAGGTCTGAATGGTGCCAACAACAATACAGACATTTTGCTGGATATCCTGCGGATGAATATTGGCGAAATCGGCAATATCAAAAACACGCACATGATTGTCAAACGCCTCATCCAATGCCATGCGATAGGCATGACGGTGATTTTTCAGGGCATTTACCGTTTGTTCGCGGATAATGTTGCTGGGCACCAGCCACAGGACGACCGGATTTTCTTTTTCCAGCCATGTCTTTCTCAACACTTTAATGGCATGGGCCGCAAGCAATGTCTTGCCACCACCTGTGGGCAAGCGTAGGCAGACGTGGGGGATATGGGGGATATCCTTTAGTGCCTTGTACTTGGACCGATATGCCCCCAGACGTTTTGCCAGTTCCGGCTCGCCGGTGACATGTTCGTAAGATGTTTTCGGATTATCGCTCAGTCGGCAATGTTCGAAAAAATCCTGCAAAGCCTGAAGGGCATCTTTCTGATATTTTTTTAAGATCATTGTTCCATTTCCCCCTTAGGCACCACGGACATCATAAGGTGTTTGTTTGAAGATTACCTTCTCACGCTCCAGCCGTTGCGTGCTGAGGCGTGAGCTTTCCCCATAGATCACTAATTGCCCATCAAAATCAGGATAGGCCGCAGCCAGATCGGCACGGATAATGTCCAGCGTCTTAGCGGTCAGCACGTTGCCGCCTTGCGGGCGGCGATCTCCCAGCACACCATTATAAAGCAGGCCATAGGCGGTTTCCCCATTTATGCCCAAGCATGTCGTCAGTTCATCAGGTTTGCGCCATGCGCGTTCTGTCTCGCAAAACCAGATATGGGCGGCAAGGTTGGCAAAGGAAATACCGTCGCAAATATGCCCGTCGGCATCATAAACCTGTTCGCCCAGTTCAAAAAAGCGAAAGCCACCGCCGCCTTGCCAGCCAACAGCTTCGGAAATACCGCCCTGTTCGCCCTCGACAACCTTTTGCAAGCGCGCGGCGCAATGGGTTCTGGCATGACCGCCCATCTCGATCCCGATATAGCGCCGCCCCATCTTATGGGCCACCGCCGCCGTGGTGCCAGAACCGAGAAAACTATCGAGAACAAGATCACTTGGGTTGGTGGCGATGTGTAGAATACGTTCTACCAATCTCTCTGGTTTTGGAGTGTCGAAAGCATCCTTTTTACCGAATAAAGAATGAATTTCTTTTTTTGCTTCATCAGTATGCCCTACTTCATTGCTGGGCCACCATGTCCAAGGGGTCATGCCTTCTACTTCAGATAAGTATCGAATTACATTTGGTTGAGAGTTTTGATCTTTACCAAAATAAATTCTATTACTCTCTTTGAGTTTAACAAATTCAGGTTCAACCATTCCCCAACAACGTCCTTCAGGAGGATAATGTATTTTACCTTTGGGAGCCTCAATTGGATACATTTGATTAGGACGAAAGCCTTGAGCAGTCATTGGTATTGCTCGCCAGCGCCCATTGGGGTCATTATTTGGGTTCTTATATATTTTGGTTTGTTCCTCAGTCAGAGGTACTTTGTTTCTATTTTTTTTAAATTCTTTTGGATTAACGCCATAAACAAAGATGTATTCATGTACATCCCCAATAGCTTCACGATTTTCTCGTGAATATCGTTTTTGCCATACATTTGAAGCAATGAAATTTTGACGCCCAAAAATCTCATCCATAATCACTCGCATATAGGCTGCTTCTGAATCATCAATACTGACCCAGATAGAACCATCTTCGCTGAGGAAGTCGCGCAGCAGCACCAGGCGCGGGACGATCATTTCCAGCCATTTGGTATGTTCCAGATTATCGTCGTAATGTTCAAAGGCCGATTTGGTGTTGTAGGGCGGGTCGATATAGATGCATTTGACCTGTCCGGCATAAAAGGGCAGCAGGGATTTCAGGGCGTGCAGGTTGTCGCCCTGCACGATCATATTATCAGCCGTTTTTGTGTCGCCATAAGACAGGCTTGGCACTTCCTCCAACACGCGGTAGGGGACTTTTCGGGCAGTTTCCAAGTCGGTGTCGCGGGTCAACCACTGCAAAATCGGCATTTTTGTCTTGTCTCTTGTTCGTCACACTACAAATCAAGCGCGTATTTTTGACCAGTTCGCCGACAAAGGCAATGTCTTAAATCGTCTTTATTCTTGCTTGCGCCCAAGCAACCTATGGATTTATATTTTTGCAAAATAAAATTATAGAAAGAAGAAGGTAGTCCCATGTCCAAAAATCGCGGTCCCCGTTTTATCCAATATATCCCACCCGTCCTGGACGCCTTGCGCGATTTGGGAGGATCATCTACACCGAGAAAAGTCTATGACTGGATTTCTACACGCTATGACATACCCGATGAAGAAATGACGCAACACACAACCAATGGGCAACTTAGGTATGAAAACATGGTCGGTTGGGCACGCTTTTATCTGGTTAAGGCAGGTATGATTGATACCCAAAAGCGGGGGATTTGGACATTAACCACAGAAGGGCAGGACACAAAGCTAACAGAAAACGATGCCTACACTTTATTTCGCGGTGTGCAGGAAAAATATCGTGGTGAGCAGGGGAGCAATAGTGACGATCAAACGCCTTTGCATTTTTATCATGTGCGTATCGGTGAAACGATGCGTAAAGCTTATTTTGAATATGACCTTTCCTTGGAAGAGGTCAAAGGTTACATCTATCAATATCTGAAGACGGGCTGTTTATGGATTGGGGCTCTCCAATTCACCAAACCTAGATTTAAAATCGTAAAAACACAGCGACCCGCCGACGATATGGCTGAAAGGCCTTACCGCAAAGAACGGCTTGTAAACAAAAATCAAGTATTTGTTATGTCACTTGCTAACCAGTTGCAAGACCGTCTTTTTAAAGAAGTACACGATGAAATCGCCGCAGAAGATCAAGCAAACGTGCAACGCCATATCGAATGGCAAAAACAGATAAATTCAAGAAAAATTTTTATTGTTCACGGGCATGACGAACTTTTACTGACACAAGTTGAAAATTTTCTGAGAAGACTGGAACTTGACCCCATTATTCTTAAAGACCAAGCCAATACCGGATTGACAATTATCGAAAAAATCGAAAAGCATAGTGACGTTTCTTTTGGAATTGTTCTCTATACGCCGTGCGACGAAGGTCAAAAAAAAGGAACCAACAATCTACGGGCGCGGGCACGCCAGAATGTCGTTCTTGAGCATGGCTATCTAATGGGAAAACTGGGCCGAAGAAAGGTCGCAGCCCTTGTAAGCGATAGCCTTGAACTTCCCAATGATATTTCCGGCGTTGTCTATATTGCTATGAATGACTGGAAGATGGACCTACTTAAAGAACTTCGCGCAGCAGGGCTTGAAATCGACGCAAATAAGGTAATCGGATTTTGATCACAATGTGTCAACAGCTTTTTCATACCATGCAACTCCCTTTTCCCGATAGTTTGCAAAACTGGAAAAACAGGGTGAATGCATGGTGTGCTGCATATAAGGCCACCCATGGGAATAGTGATATTCATGAAATTCATATAGACAGCGCCGTTTTTCTGTTTGACCTTTATTTTGAGCGTGTCGTTCTCGCGTATGCGATTTCTACCCCGCCATTAATGAAACGCGATACAAACCGAATGCGCGGATTTCCCAACGTGAATGCATCAACGACATTTTTTGCTGACAAAGGTCATTTTCTGGGGCACGCCAGTGGCGGCCAGTTGGATATGAACCTTTTTCCTCATCGCAGGGAATTAAACCGTGGATGGTCGCAAGAAGGAAAGAAGTTCCGCGAAATGGAACGGTTTGTGGAGAAAAATAACAATACATTTTTCTTTCACCACCCACTATATGACGATCTTACATGGGTTCCCAACCAACTGGAATACGGAGTACTCATGGAGAGCACAAACTGGTGGGAAGATTGCTTTCAAAACAAGTAAAGGTAGATAAATCTTCTTAAAGTTGTTAATCTGTTTTTGCCTATCCGGTGCGGCTTTTGTCGATAACCTGAGGCATCGCGATGCCTCCCTTTGAGGAGAATTTCGCGATGTCACAGTTTGAAAACAGGCTTGTATC
>JABXIC010000138.1 GCA_013373265.1 Methylocystaceae bacterium
AGCGATCAAAGATGATCAGGTCGAAGTCATTGAGCTTTTCTTCAAACAATTCCCGTACCGGAAAAGCGATGAGAGAAAGTTCACTCAAAGGGGTGAAATCTTCTTTTTCAGAGGGGCGTAAAATGGTGAAATGTACCAGATCAACCGCCGGATCGGACCGCAAAATGTTGCGCCATGTACGTTGACCTTGATGGGGTTTTCCTGAAACCAGCAAGACACGCAGACGATCATGCACCCCATTGATATTCAGCGCGACCTTATTGTTGCTGGTGCTGAGTTCATTGGGCAAGGGGTCTGTTTCAATAACCAAAACGGAATTTCCGGCATGCTTTGGTGTGAAGGTTATTTCGCGTACATCTGATTGAGAAGGGGGAAAGAGTTTGATACTGCCATCAGGGGTGGTCAAACGTACAACCGCATCTTTGTTGAGCTGGGCATTATCAAAGACACGCACGCGTATTTTAAGCGGTTCATCGACAAGCCCGTAACGCGGGGCATCAATGACTTCAAGGCGGCGGTCTTGATCAGTTTTCTTGCCCGTGAGTAAAAGGTGAAGCGGCCCCTCAAGGCCGGACAGGTTATCGGTGTCATGAATTTGCCCGTCACTGATCAGGATGCTGCCGGCAAATCGATCAGGATCAATACCGGATAGGGCGTGACGCAAGGCAGTCACGGCGCGGGTGCCCAATTGGTCCTCTTTGCCATCGGGCGTAATGTCAATAAAACGCACCTCTAAATCAGGGGAGAGAGACAAGCTTTTCTTTACTTCGGCAACGGCCTTTTCAGTTTGTGTAGGTCGTTCTCCCAACTGCTGGCTGGAGGAATGATCCACTAAAACAATGGCGATATCTTTTAAGGGGCGGGTGTCGTTGCTGGTGATCTGTGGATTAAACAGGCATCCCCACACCAACAGGCAGGCACCAAGGCGATACCATATGCCGCGCAAAGACCTTAAAGCGGATAAAAGGGCAATGATAACAATGACCAGACCTACAACCAGTAAGAGGGGGATGGGCAGGATGGGGCTAAAAGTTAGGTCTGTCATAATCCCAACCTTTGCATGATGGCAGGCAGATGAACTTGATCGCCTTTATAGTTGCCGCTGAGGATATACATCACCAGATTGACGCCAAAACGGTAGGCTTGTTCGCGTTGGATTTCTCCGCCGGGGACAACGGCATAAAGCGGGCGCAAACTATCGTCTCTGGCCCAGGCTTGTGCCCAGGCATTTTTGCCGATCAAGACAGATGAGACCCGATCACGTGTACTGTTTTCCGCAGCTTCAACCCAGACATCGTTAAAATCAAAACGACCGGGAAATTGTTTAATCAGATAGAAAGACCGTGTCAGCACATGGCTTTCTGATACGGGCTGCAAATCACCAATTTGCAGGTTTTTTGCAATCTTTGACAGAAGGGCTGGTTTGTCCTGCCCCATTGTGTCCATCAACAGGAAACCACCTGTTTGCAAAAACTGGTTAAGACGGTTTTGGGCTGTATCGCTGAGTTCTCTCTGGTCTTCAGTAATTGCCCAATAGATCATGGGAAAAAGGGACGGGTCATCTTTTTCTGGGTCAAACGCCATGGCAGGTGCCAGTTCGACGGCAGTGCGTCGTTTTAAGATGGTGCCAAGTCCATCCAGCCCGCGTTGGACCGTTTCGTCTATTTGCTTATCGCCCGTAACCATATAAGCAAGGCGCATGTGATTTGCCGCTGCCAGTGCCTTATCCCAATCGGGTTCGCTGAATGCCGGGTGGGTGATAAACAGCACCAAAAGACAAGGCGTGAGAACTTTGGAAAAGCGCAGCCATGTCAGTGTTGCGATCCAGTCGATGAGAGCGAGAATTAAAGCGATCAACAAACACCAAGGGGCAAGATTATGTTGTTGGTTTTCGCTAAAGCCTCTGATGCTGGCCCCTAAGGGAATATCCCCCAAAGGGGCGACTTGATCAATGAAAGGGCCAAGGTTAAAGGCGCGCAGTGCATTTTCCGTTCCATAAAGGCCCGGTGGTGTGGTGCTGTTGGGTTGAATAGATTTACCTTTGCCAATCTCCAAGGCCTTGGCCTGACCATGTGGGGCAACCAAGCTTCCGGTGCTGTCAAAGATGCGATAAGGGTATAGTTTGGCATCTGCATCTAAAATGGCACTGCCGGCAGACAAAGACAGCAAGCGCATCATCATCAGTTCAAACGTGCCGGAAAGGGGCAGGTTTGACCAATCCGGTGCGGCAGTGACATGAAACAGGATTTGCCAACCTTTGCCCCTCTGTTCTGCGGTGATCAGTGGTGTACCGTCTTGTAGCCGTGCCCATGTTTTTTCACTCAGGTTGGCATCGGGGCGGGCAAGGATTTGCTTTTTTATGACCACATCGGACGGAACTTCTAGCTCAAAGAAAGGACCATTTTCCGAAAAAACGTTTAAGTTTGTTTTACGCTCCCAACTGAGGGCACCGCCCAGCGTGCGCAAGCCTTGCATCCATTGCACAGGGGACAGGTCATCGCGTTCTTCAACACTACGATCTGCCAGTTTTTGGGAGGCAAAACGCACGAAGATGCCGCCCGCTTCAATCCATTTTTTTAAGGCTGCGCGGTTTTCTGCTTTGATGGCTGTCTGGCTGGTGTCAAACAAAAGAGCGGTTTTGCGTTTCAGCAGGTCTTCCAGCGGGGCTTCCTGAATGGGCGCATGGGGTTTCAAACTTTTACGAATATAATAAGCCGGATCAAGAAGGTTGGTGTTTGGGTGGTGGTTTTGGATGATGCCAACAGGACGATCCCGCCATTTTTCATCTAACAAAAAGCGCGCGGCCGGGGTGATGTAGCCACCGATATGTAAGGCGGCACTTCTGCTTTTTAATTCAGTTGGTATTTTTACTTTGAGGGTCTGTCCGTTTTGGGCATCGCTCAGTTTTTCTTTTTGTTGATAGATAACGGTGCTTTGGTCATCCAGAACTTGCAGATTGATCTCGGGTGTCGGCTTTTTATTGGCGCTGAGTACCCGCACATCAAAGCCTTGTTCGGTGCGTTTTACATCTGCAATCACGCTGGGCAGGGCTTCGATGCCATCATGAATGATTTCCAGATCACCGCGTTCGTGTAAGCCGGTGATAAAAGCGCTGTCGTTCTTGAGACCGTTTGAGAGCCAGATAATCCGTGGGGTTTGCGTGAGGGCCTCCAGTGTTTCATCAAGCTTTTTTAAGATGACGGTTTTATCGCCAGCCCAAGGATGCGGCTTAAGTGTGGCTATATATGAACGCGCTGCTTGGAGGGTGGTAAAGGAGGAGGTGGTTACATTTTCCACACTGGCGATTACATGGACGGGTTGGTCATTTTGTTCAGCCTGATCCAAAATGATCTCAAGTTCTTTTTGTCGAATGGGCCAGCGGTCCATGACGGACCAGTCATTGTCGATGACAAGAATAAGGGGGCTATCCAGATCGTTGCGCCCTTCAATCAAATTACTGACAGGCTGGGCCATGGCGAGGATAAGAAACAGCGCAATTAAACAGCGCAGGATTAAAACCCATAAGGGTGTCTTTGTCGCCAAAATCTGGTTTGAGGAAAGTTCCTGTAACAAACGCACGGCAGGAAAGCGGATTTTACTGGGCTTGGGTGGTGTAACTTTGAGCAATTGCCAAATTAAGGGCAATATCAACAAGGCTGCCAAAGCCCATGGCATGGCAAAACTGATATGTCCCAAAGCTTCCCACATCAGCGCATGCCTCCTTGAGTGATGGATTGAAATAGGGCAAGCAAGGCAGATCCAGCCGGATGGTCGGTTGTATGGCGGTGAAAGCTCCATCCCAAACTATGGGTTAACTGGTTGAGAGCGTTTCTGCGTGCGTTCAGGCGGGCCCTGTAGTCTTCACGCACAGCTTGAACATTGCCAAAATAGATGCTGCCTTCATTTTCTAGACCTTCAAACTGGACGCGTCCGTCAAAGGGCAAGGTTTCTTCTGCCGGGTCCAGAACTTGCAATATATGACCGCGCACATGACGGCGGCTATAGCGTTTTAAGGCTTCTTCAATTTCATCCAAGGGAGATAGAAAATCACCGATGAGGACAAGTTCGGTATGGCGGGGTAAATGTTCATGGGCAGGCAGGCTTAGGTAAGATTCTTCATCACGCTTTTTATCCAGAATACTGGCCAGACGATGCAAGGCGGCACGTCCACCACCTGCCGGGTTTGGGTCCCCCAAGAGGGCGATTTGTTCCCCACCGCGCACCAACAAAGAGGCCAAGCCCAAGGTCAGGATTTGTGCGCGATGGACTTTTTGTGGACGGGTGCGGTTCTCGCTATAATGCATTGAGGCAGAGGTATCACACCAGAGCCAGACCGTCTGGGCGATTTCCCACTCATATTCGCGTACAAAATGATGTTGTGTTTTTGCCGATTGGCGCCAATCAATTCGCCGGGTTGATTCACCAACATGGTAGGGACGAAATTGCCAGAATGAATCTCCTTGCCCGGTTTTTCTGCGCCCATGAACACCTTGGGCGACCGTTGCCGCCACACGATCAGCCTCAACCAGTAAAGGGGGCAGGTTGGAGGCAGCTTCTTCGGCTAAATGTATGGTGTTTTGTGAGCTCATGATATCCTTAGGATTGTGGGGCAATTTGGGCGATCAGGTCATCAATGATATTGGTCAGAGAGACTCCTTCGGCACGGGCGGCAAAATTAAGGGCCATGCGATGGCGTAAAATCGGTGCGGCCAAGGCGATGACATCATCAATGGAAGGGCTTAGGCGTTTATGCAGCACACAGCGTGCGCGTACGCCGGACATCAAGGCTTGGCTGGCGCGCGGACCCGGCCCCCAGGCGACATGGCGTTTGACATTGGCAATGTCTGATGTTTCTGGTCGACCTTGGCGTACAAGGGTGAGGATAGCTTCCAGGACACTTTCACTGACCGGGACATTGCGCACCAGTTCCTGTGCTTCTAACAGCTCTTCTGCTGTGCAGATGCGTTGGGCCGTTTTGGGATTGTTGCCCGTGGTGGACAGCAGGATTTCCCGTTCGGCATCGCGTTCAGGATATTGCACGTTGATTTCCATAAAGAAACGATCCAGCTGGGCTTCGGGCAGGGGGTAGGTGCCTTCTTGTTCCAACGGGTTTTGTGTGGCCAAGACATGAAACGGTTGGGGCAATTCGTGATAATGTCCGGCGACAGAGACACGTTTTTCCTGCATGGCTTGCAACAGGGCCGATTGGGTGCGCGGACTGGCGCGGTTGATTTCATCAGCCATCAGCAATTGGCAGAAAAGTGGGCCTTTGATAAATCTGAAATGGCGTTTTCCCTTATCATCTTCATCAAGGATTTCTGAGCCGATAATATCGCCGGGCATCAAATCCGGTGTGAACTGGACACGGCGTTCATCAAGTCCCAGCACATGGCCCAATGTTTCGACCAAACGGGTTTTCCCCAAGCCGGGAAGACCAATCAAGAGAACATGTCCGGCTGATAAAATGGTCACCAGTGTTTCTTCAATTACGCGGTCTTGTCCAAAGATTATCGAGTTGACCTCAGCATGGATTTTGCCCATGCGTTCGCTTAAATTTTCCAGTGCCTGAACCGCTTTTGGATTGTCTTTCACGTTACGTCACCCTTGTTTCGTCGGATTAACACACTATTTGTTAGTGCAGGAGTTTATTTACTTCATAGTAATTTACACTTATTACAAAGATATGATTGAAATCGTCTAATACCAAACAAATATCTTTTTTAGCCTTATAAAAATGATAGATGACCACAAGAACTTGGGGGAGGAAAGAAATATATGGCGACTGCACCGCTACGACAGGATGAACTACTGGTACAACCCATGTGCGGAGATATCGATATTCGCATTGCCAAGGATGGAACATGGTTCCATGAAGGGGGACCCATTGGTCGTAAGGAACTTGTCTGTTTGTTTTCAAGTATTCTTAAACGTGATGAATATGGTGAATATTGGTTACAAACACCTATCGAAAAAGCCCGCATCGATGTTGAAGATGCCCCCTTTGTTGCAGTAGAATTATTTGCTTGTGAATGTGGATGTGACCAAAAACTTTCCCTGAGAACCAATATTGATGAAGTTGTTTCTATAGGGCTGGACAATCCCATTCGGGTGGAACATGATCCTGTGACGGGAGAGCCTGCGCCTTATGTGATGTTGAAAAAAGGTGACGGCATGTTTCCCATCGAAGCCAAGATCAACCGTGCTGTTTTTTATGAACTGGTTAATCGTGGCGTGGAAGAAACAATTGATGATGAAGTGTATTTCGGCGTATGGAGCAACAACGAATTTTTCCCACTGGGGCAACTGGACGAGGATTAAACCTGGAAGGGTTGATCGAGAAATTTTCCAATTTTACACCCAAACCGGATGATGTTCGTGGCGACCATGATTTAAATGGTTTCAGCCCCAAACCCCATAATCGTGAAGCCGCTGTGCTGGTTCCCATTGTGAAAAGAGAAGAGGGGTTGAGTGTGCTGCTGACAAAGCGCACGGACCATCTGTCTAATCATCCCGGTCAGATCAGTTTCCCCGGCGGTCATATTGAAGACCATGATGAAACACCTGAACATGCTGCGTTGCGTGAAACCGAAGAAGAAGTTGGATTGCCCCATGATTATATTCAGGTGGTCGGGCGATTAAATGCCTATATTACCCGAACCGGGTTTCACGTTGTCCCTGTTGTGGGGGTGGTTGATGTCCCCTTTCCCGTTACACCTGACCCTCATGAAGTCGCTGAAGTGTTTGAAGTGCCGTTGGCCTTTCTGATGGATCCGGCAAATCATCAAAAGTGTTCGCGTGTCTTTATGGGTAAGCAGCGTCATTTTTGGGCCATGCCCTATAAAGAATATTACATATGGGGGGCGACGGCGGGTATGATCAGAAACCTCTATATGTTCCTGTGTGAAGAATAAGGTTTAAAATGCGTTTTATATTGCAATACATCCTTCCCTTGGCTTTCCCGACAGCCCTTTACCTGCTTTGGGCGCTCTATCATAAGCGCAAAGCTGATAGTGGTGTGCATATCGATTTGAGCAAAGGCCCCTGGATTTGGTTGGCCTTGGCAGGTGTGTTGCTGACGGGTATGGGCCTTGCTATTTATAATTTCACTACAGGTGAAGAACCGGGCGGGGTCTATCAGGCACCCCATATGGAAAACGGTGAAATCGTCCCCGGTCGTGTCATTCATAATGATTGATATTACGTCTCAAGACTGGTTTTGTGATGAACGCAGCCAGAAAGTCATGCATATCTTGGCTTCATATGGCAAAGAAGCTCGTTTTGTCGGGGGCTGTGTGCGCGATGCCTTAATAGGGCGTGCGGTTCACGACATTGATATCGCGACACCTGAAAAGCCACAGGTCGTTGAAAAACTTTTACAGGAAAACGGCATTAAAACCATTCCGACAGGAATTGAACACGGCACCATAACTGCTGTTTGTGAGGGGCTTGTTTTTGAAATTACGACTTTACGCAGCGATGTCTCCACCGATGGACGCCGTGCAACGGTGGTCTTTAGTGAAGATTGGCTGGAAGATGCCGCCCGGCGTGATTTTACCTTTAATGCCTTAAGTGTCGGCTTGGATGGTGTGGTTCATGATCCGTTTGATGGGGTGGCAGATCTTCAGGCCGGACGGGTGCGTTTTGTCGGGGCGCCCCATCAACGCATTGAAGAAGATTACCTGCGTTTGTTGCGTTTTTTTCGATTTTCAGCCTATTTTGCCAAAGCTCCGATGGATGGAGAAGCATTGCAGGCTTGCATTGAACTGGCGCCCAAATTATCTGAACTATCGGGGGAACGCATCACACAAGAGCTCTTGAAACTCTTGTCCTCCCCTAGACCGGCGAAATGGATTTCCTTGATGCATAATTTTGGCATCATGGCTCATTTGATCACAGGTACACAAGACAGCCACGCTTTGGAAATGATGTGTGCTTTTGAAGATAAACCCGATGGCTTGCGTCGCCTGAGCATCCTTTTAAACAAGGATGCTGATACGGTGGAACAGGTCATTGATCGTTTGAAATTATCCAAAAAACAAAGCAAGCGTTTGAGGGCTGCCCGTCTGTATGACGGGGTGATTTCAATGGATAATATCTTTGTGCAACTCTACCGCTTTGGCGCAGAAACTGTGCAGGACCGTTTGTTCATTTATTGGGCGGAAAAACAATTCAGCGGGCTTGGCCCTGCCGAGCAATCTTTGTTACATGAAATTGCACAGTGGAAGATGGACCCGAAAACTTTTCCGTTAAGCGGTAAAGATTTGTTAGAACGCGGCTTCACCAGCGGCCCCCAAATGGGAGAGGCCTTAAGCTGTGTTGAGGATTGGTGGTGTGAAAACCAATGTCAGCCTGACCGTGAGGCCTGTCTGACCTTTTTGGCTAGCCTATCCTAGATCAATGATATGTATGAAAGAAGCAAAGGTATTGTCTTTGCGTAGCCCGCAAGTGCCCACATCGATGTTGGATGCATTAACAGCTTTAAAAAGTGCAGGGCCTTCTTCTTTTAAGATGCTTGCGTAATGGAATTCATGCCCACGCAAAACACTTCCCTTTGTGGCAAAAGGTGTGTCTTCCAACAAGGTGACTTCGCGGTAGCCCAAATGCAATTTGCGTTTATGAAACGATGTTTCAAGATCAAGGATGCCCGCCATAGCATGGGTGTGGCCTTCACCATCTTGTAGGGTTTTGCCCAAGGTCATGTAACCGCCACATTCCCCAAAAATATGTTTTTGTGCATCATGGGCGCTGCGCATTGCGTTGAGAAAGGCTGTGTTGTTCGCCAAAGTTTGGGCGTGTAGTTCCGGGTATCCGCCGGGTAAGTAAATGGCATCACAGCCATTTGACGGGGTTTCATCTTTCAGCGGGGAAAAAAAGCTGATCTCTGCACCTTGTTGTTGCCAATGATCAATCAAAGCGGGGTAGATGAAGGCAAAGGCCTGATCTTTGGCAATGGCAATGCGTTGACCGAGAGGGGGTAGAAAGGGTTGTTTTTCTGTTTGATCATTCAGGGTGGTCGGTGCGCATAAGGCGCTGAGTTTATCAAGGTCAATGTGATGTTCTAGAAAGTCGGCGGACTTTTCAAGAAAGCTTTCCAGTTCAGGATGTTCTTGGGCCAGAACAAGGCCAAGATGGCGTTCCGGCAAGGCCAGATCGGTTTGGCGGGGTACGTAGCCCATGACCTGAATATGCGGAAGATATTTTTCACAGGCATTCTTTAAAAGCTGCACATGACCGGGCCCACCGACTTTATTGAAGATCACCCCTTTGATATGGACTTCGGGGTCGAAACTGGCAAAACCATGGATCAGTGCGGCGGCAGAGGCGGCTTGTGCGTTGGCATCAATCACCAGCACAACGGGCCAGCCTGTTCTGCGGGCGATATCGGCAGGGGATCCATCTTTATTCGAGGCCGCATCAACTGGCAACGTGGCCCCGTCAAACAACCCCATGACCCCTTCGCAGATGATCATATCTGATGTTTTGGCGAGGCCATCCAGTACACCAAACAGTGTGGCATCACGCATGGCCCAACCGTCCAGGTTGGGGCACATGCGTTTTGTGGCTGCACTGTGGAAGGCCGGATCAATATAATCCGGTCCCACTTTTGCAGAAGAGACAGAGACACCGCGACGTTGCAGGGCACGTAATGTCCCCAGCGTGATAAATGTTTTACCACTGTTAGACGCTGGGGCTGCGATAATCAGGCCACGGGTGTTCAACGTATGTATTCACTTAGTTTTTTAGCCATTTCTTCCGGCGTAATACCATGATTAAAGTGTGTCAGGTATTTACCATCGGGTCCCATCAGATATTGAAAGGCGGAATGGTCCATCAAGTATTCATCCTCTTGCTTGCCTTCTTCCACCACTTTTTTGTAGTAGATTTTGTAAGCCTTGGCTGCTTGTTTGATTTGTTCCTGTGTGCCTGTTAGACCGATCAGGCTTTTATGGAAGTGTTTGATATATTCGCCCATGACTTCGGGTGTGTCACGTTCCGGATCAATGGTGATGAAAAGGGAAACCACTTTGTTGGATTTGCGCATGGGGAGCATCTCAAGGGCGGTCGCGGCTGTTTGTAAGCTTGTCGGGCAGACATCGGGACAGAAGGTGTAACCGAAATAAACCAGTGTATAACTGCCAAGAAAATCTTTATCGGTGACGGTGTTGCCTTTATGGTCAACCAATTCAAAGGGGCCGCCGATGGCAACCTGACCATCGCCTTGTGGGGCGGAACCTTCCAGCAATTGGGGCAAGCGAACGGTAATGCCGACAATTAGGAAAATGGCTGCGACCATAAAATAAAGTAGTATGCGTGCGCGTGAATGCATCGTTTTTCCCCTTTGCATTATGCGATCAGGGTCCAAGCCAAATAAGCCAGAACACCTGAATTTAAAATTAATAATATCGGCGCGAGGTCAGTAATGACCGTTCGCCATTTTTGTCCTGCCAGATGACCTGCAAACCCAATCATCATCAGGGCCGGAATCGTTCCCAAAGCAAAAGCTGCCATACCAAAGGCGCCAGCAACAAAATCTGCACTGGCCCCGGCGGCAGCCAAGGCACCATATAAAAGCCCGCAAGGTAAAAAGCCAAGACCAATTCCTAAAAAATATCCGTTTAATCCGGTGGGGCGGGCGAAAAAAGGTTTTAAAAGCTTTCCCATACCAATGGAAAGTGCGCTTTCTTTCGTTTGGTTTGATCCCAAGAAAGGAATATTGGGAAAGCTGACACCCAACCGTTTTAAGGCATATCCTAAAAAGAAGAGTGAGGCCAAAACAAGTAAACTTGCCGAAAGCCATTTCATCCCGCCAAATTCAATGGCTCCTTGCGCCAGTAGCCCGACCGCAAAACCTAGTCCCACATAGGTTGTCATCCGACCTAAATGATAGGGGATGAGGGCTGCACCGCTTAATCTTCTGAATTCGGACATTTTTTCCACAGGGATGGTTTCTAAGCGGGCGCTGACTTGGGATAAAACAAAGGGCGCGCACATGCTGATGCAGTGGGTCGCGCTGCCGACAAGACCCGCGATAAAAAGGGTCGCCAGTAAACTGCCGTTATCTTGTACCACCACTGTACAATGGGCGAGCCCGGCTTGCAGCATGGTCATGAGCAGAAGATCTTGTTCCATTTAGCTAAAACACTCCAGCAAATGATCACTCAAAGAAACGGTTGGACCGACAATGAGGATAGCAGGGGACTTTATATCAGAGTTATCTAATTTTTCCAGACAATTCCCTAAGGTCGCATGACAGGTTTGTTGTTTATCCGTTGTGGCATTTGATACCACGCAGACGCGTTCATCGTGGTTGCGCCCTGCATTAAGCAACTCTGCCTGAATTTTATCAATATGTTTCATCGGCATATAAAAAACAATCACCGGGGAACTTTTGGCAAGGGCGTGCCAATCCACAACCGGAACATTGCCGCTTTTATCGTGCCCAGTGACAAAACTGATGACTTGATTGGATTGACCGTCACTCACAGGTATGCCTGCATAAGCCGATCCGGCAATCCCGGCGGTGATGCCGGGAACAATGCGCACAGGAATATTGTGTTCAAGAAGGGGCAGGGCTTCTTCTGCGCCACGGCCAAAAACAAACGGGTCACCGCCTTTTAAACGTAAAACGCGTAACCCATTTTTGGCAAGTTCTATCAGGTGTGCAGTAATGTCGCTTTGTTTGGGGGAGGTGATGCCACCGCGTTTACCCATTGCTTCGCGCCGTGTCTGCGCAGGCGCTAAGGCAAGAATGTTTTGATCGACCAGTGCATCGTGAACGATGACGTCGGCATGTTGCAAAGCGTGATAGGCATATAGAGTTAAAAGCTTCGGATCGCCCGGCCCGGCACCTACCAGCCAAACGCTACCCGGTTGAAACTCTGGGAACGATATATTCATTTTTAAGGTGATAGCGCAAAAACGAGACGATGACAAATGATGGAAAATCGCTATGTTGTTTTTTATGGAAGAAAAAGACGAAAATGAACAATTAAGAAAAGGATGGACGACGGGTGCCTGTGCGACGGCTGGCGCGCGCGCAGCTTTTCATGCGTTGATGCATGGGGACTTTCCAGACCCCGTAGAAATTATATTACCACGCGGGCAAACCCCAAGCTTTGTGTTGAATCGTCACGGTCAGGAAGGGGATCATTATTGGGCATCCATTATTAAAGATGCTGGTGATGATCCTGATATTACCCATGGTGCAGAAATTATCGTCCATGTGCGACAGTTGGACGCAGGCAGCGGTGTGGTCTTTAAAAATGGCCCCGGCGTTGGTCTGGTAACCAAGCCGGGTTTGCCCCTAGATGTGGGGGAACCCGCCATTAATCCTATGCCGCGCCAGATGATCAAAGAGAATCTGGCACTTGTGTCGTCTGCTTGTGATGTTGAAGTGACGATTTCTATAAAAAATGGTGAAGAACTGGCAAAAAAAACCATGAATCCACGTTTGGGGATTGTGGGTGGATTATCGGTTTTAGGTACAACCGGGATTGTGGTGCCTTATTCTTGTTCAGCATGGATCCATTCCATTCATCGCGGCATTGATGTGGCAAAGGCCATGGGGTTGAAACATATTGCGGCTTGCACAGGATCGACCTCGGAAAAGACTGTGAGCGGCATTTATAATTTTGAAGAAAGTGCTTTGATTGATATGGGAGATTTTGCGGGTGGTGTTTTAAAATACCTGCGCAAGCATCCCATTGAAAAGGTCACTTTTTGCGGTGGGTTTGCCAAACTGTGTAAACTGGCGCAAGGTGAGATGGATTTGCATTCAGCGCGTTCGCGCGTGGATTTTGACCAAGTGGCGCAATGGATGGATCAAGCTGGTGGCGGTTTATTATCACAACAGGTCAAAGGGGCCAATACGGCGCTGGAGGTGATCGAATTGGCAGAACAACATCATATCGCTTTGGGGGATCTGGTTGCGCGTCGTGCAAAAGAAGTTGCACTTGCCATTGTCTCTGGTCATTGTGAAATTGAAGTGATTGCCATTAATCGTAAAGGGGAGGTTGTCGGTCGTGCCAGCTAAAAAGCTATTGATATTGGGCGGTACAGGTGAAGCCGCAGAACTTGCACGAGAGGTGGTACAGATGATGCCACAACTGGATGTCACAGTTTCCTATTTTGGGGTGACAGGGCACCAGCCGGAATTACCGTGTCACACACGCGTTGGTGGCTTCGGTGGGCCGGAAGGACTTATTGCATATATGACGCAAGAAGGGGTTAATTTTCTGATTGATGCGACCCATCCTTTTGCCGAAAAAATTTCGATGAGTGCTTATGTCGCTTCAAATGCGTTGCAATGCCCGGTTTTAGCTTTCAAAAGGCCGCCATGGGTGCCACAGTTAAAAGATAAATGGCTTGAAGTGGCCAATATGGCCGATGCTGTCGAGGCGGTTGAGCGATTGGGAAAAGAGACTTTCTTGACCATCGGGGTTAAAGAATTATCGGCCTTTGCGGATATACCTGATGTTAATTTTTTGGTCCGTTTGATGAATGAACCGAAAGAAAAGCTGCCTTTAACTAATTACAAAACCGTTATTGGACGTCCGCCTTTTGATGTTGAAGATGACCGCAAATTGATCCGTGATCATAGAATTCGCCTGCTGGTGACAAAAAACAGTGGGGGGGATCAGACCAAATCGAAGCTGGAGGCCGCGCGATTGGAGGGCATCGCAGTAATTATGATCGAACGCCCTGCACCGGAACCAATGGAAGAAACATTTGATTATAAATATGTTTTTCAATGGTTGAACGCCTACGGCGCCTAGCTATGCAATAGAGTCAATGCTGCTTTGCACAAAATTATATTGCTGCAACGCAAAAAAACACTAATTCTAAGTCTCAAAGAGAAACAGTTTTGAGAGACATGATATGTTGTTACGTTATCCGATTACATCATATGGCAGCCACAATGTAGAACTTACAGGTGGTTTGCTGACAAAATTTGAAGATTATATCATCGCTAAGTTCACCAAGATGGCTGAAAAACGCCGTATGGCGAAAGAACTGGGTATCATGAGTGATCGTGAATTGGCTGAATTAGGTTTGAACCGTCATGATATTGGGCTTGTCGTTGAAGGCAAATTCCAAGGTGGTCACGAACAACGCCTCGGTTAAAATTATATCGGGAAACGCAATCGTGCACGCAGCCCATTTTGTGGTGATGTTGAAAGTTGAACATCACCACCATGGGACCTGACAACATCGCTTACGATGGATAGCCCAAGGCCCACGCCGCCGGTTTGCACATTGCGCGATTGATCCAGTCTATAAAAGGGTTTGAAGACTTCGTCGCGCATGTCTTCAGAGATGCCCGGGCCATCATCGTCAATGGTCACTTCAATATAATCAGTGCGCTTACCAATACGTACAGACACATGTTCGCCATAACGTGCTGCGTTTTCAACGAGGTTGGTCACGCAGCGCTTAAAGGCATTGGGTCGGACCTGTAAAAAAATCTGCCCTTCGCAGTGATAATCTATGGTGATATTTTTGCGTCGAATGGTGGTAACGATGCTTTCGACCAGTTCAGACAAGTTCGTTTCTACCGTGTCTTCGCCACCTTCACCACGTGCAAAGGCAAGATAGCCTTCCAGCATATGTTCCATTTCTGAGACATCATCACTCAGGTCTTTTGTATCATCGTTTTGGCCCATCATGGCCAGTTGCAGCTTCATGCGGGTCAAGGGAGTACGCAAGTCATGGGAAACCCCGGCCAACATGCGGGTGCGTTGTTCAATCTGGCGTTCAATCCGCGCTTTCATTTTTAAAAAAGCAGTTGCGGCTTGGCGCACTTCACGCGCGCCTTCGGGTTTAAAGCGTTCCACATTTTGCCTTTTACCAAAGGCATCGGCCGCCACAGCCAGGCGCCGAATAGGGCGGACTTGGTTTCTCATAAAGATAATCGCAACACCAAACAGCAGTAATGAACTGCCCACCATCCAAATCACAAATACATAGGTGGTAGAACTAAAGAGTCTTTTTCTAAGGGCTGTAACTGACAAAATACCTTGGGTTAACTGTACCTCGATCGTAAGTGTTTTTGAATCTTCTGGCGCAATAATGTGATAAGGAAGACCAACGCGTTCATCCAAAGCAGAAAGAAAAAACGGGTCGGGAATGCTGCCTTGAATAATTTCTTTTGTGTTGGACATAATTTCGCCTGCGCGCAATGAAGCGGGCATATTAAAACGGTTGTGCGATATGTTTAAGGCGCGCCGGAGTTCTTCTTCTGTTGTTGCGGCACGTACCATATCAGCCACGGCCCCCACATCTCCGGCCAAACCGCGTGCTAGATACTGACTGACTTTATCCCAGTGGGCTTCGTAAAATACGTAGGCGGAGATCACTTGTAATAAGACCAAGGGGACAACCAAGATCATTAAGGATCGACCTAACAGACTGCGCGGTAGAATACGTTTGATAAATTCACCCATGATCAGTTGGGACGCAGGACATAGCCCTGCCCTCGGATCGTTTGCAAGAAGCGTGGTAGTTTTGGATCATCTTCAATTTTGCGTCGCAGTCGGGTAACCTGTACGTCAATGGTGCGGTCATTGCCGGCAATACCGGACAATTGCGCCAGTTCTTCCCGGCTCAATATATTGCCAGCTTGTTGTGCCAAAATATTTAATAAACTCGCCTCAGAAGATGTCAGGTGAATAGGCGTGCCGTTGCGGCTAAGAATATGGCGTGTTGTGTCAAAGACCAATTCACCAAGTTTGATATGATCCAATGTTTCTTTTGGTGTTTCGCGCACGACTCTTTTTAAAATGTTGTTGATGCGCAAGACAAGTTCGCGTGGTTCAAACGGTTTGGTAAGATAATCTTCTGCTCCACATTCAAGGCCTGTGATACGGTCTTCACCTTCGCCCATGGCGGTGAGCATTAAAATGGGGGTCGGGTTATCTTTTTTGAAATCTTTGGCAAAGTCCAATCCACTTTCTCCCGGCATCATTAAGTCAAGAATAAGCAGATCGAATTCCAGCAAACTCAGTTTTTTACGGGCATCGGCCGCATTTTCAGCAACACTGACACAAAAGCCGTTTTCAGAAAGAAACTTCTTGAGCAGGCGGCGCAGACGTTCATCGTCATCAACCACCAGGATATGTGTATCTTCACTTGTCATGATGTGAGTATGCCATGGCTTTTTACAAATGACTATTCCTGAGAGTCTTCATTTATATGGGCAAAGCGTTCTTTTTCATCGGTGATTCCGGTTAAGACCTTGCGAAAGCCCTCGACAGCATCGGCACCAGCCAAACGATAGGCTTCTGCAATGCGCTGGCTTTGTCGTTTGGACAGTTCATGTTCCAGATTCTGCCCTTTGGCGGTGAGATATAGTAATCTTTGACGACGGTCTGTTGAACCCGTGCGTTGTTCAATAAAGTCTTCGTCTACCAATTGAGAGAGAACCCGTGACAGGCTTTGTTTGGTGATGGATAGGATATTGAGCAAATCTTTGACTGACATACCCGGTTCACGTCCGACAAAATAGATGACACGGTGATGGGCGCGGCCAAAATTGTAAGATTCGAGAACTTGATCAGCATCGCGGGTGAAATCACGATAAGCGAAGAACATCAGCTCAATGGCTTGTCTTAATTCTTCTTCGCGTAAAAACAGAGGATTCGCACGGCGTCGGATATCAGACATGGGGCTCTCTTTAGAATTTTATGTCAGCACTATTGACATATATGCCTGATTTGGATAAATCTGGCAATATCATTTATGCTTATGTGCATATAAAAGTAATATAATTACAACAGAAAGAATGAAACTATGTCCAACCTTTCGTTTGATGATCGCGACGGTACCATTTGGCATGACGGGGAACTGATCGCCTGGCGTGATTCCAAAGTCCATGTTCTTTCCCATGCTTTGCATTATGGGTCTTCTGTCTTTGAGGGGATTCGTGTCTATGGGGGGAAGATTTTTAAACTGACAGAACATAGCCAGCGTTTGGTTGATTCTGCAACGGTGCTTGGGTTTAAGATCCCTTATACGGTGGAAGAAATTGACGCGGCGACGCAGAAGGTTGTGGACGAAAATAATATTGTGGATGGATATATCCGCCCTGTGGCTTGGCGCGGGTCTGAAATGATGGGTGTATCTGCGCAAAATAACACGATCCATCTTGCGATTGCAGCATGGCAATGGCCGTCATATTTTGATCCGGCGGCGCGTATGAAAGGCATTCGTCTGGACAATGCGATTTATCGCCGTCCGGATCCAAAGACAGCCCCTTGCAAGTCAAAGGCCGCAGGCCTTTATATGATCTGTACTTTGTCTAAACATACGGCAGAAGCCAATGGTTATCATGATGCGCTGATGTTGGATTGGCGCGGTCAGGTGGCGGAAGCCACAGGGGCAAATATTTTCTTTGTTACCCAAGAAGGCGAAATTCATACCCCGATTCCGGATTGTTTCTTGGATGGAATTACGCGCCGTACTGTGATTGGGTTGGCAAAAGATCGGGGTTATAAGGTGATTGAACGGGGCATCATGCCTGAAGAATTGGGTGATTTTGAAGAATGTTTCCTGACGGGAACCGCGGCTGAAGTGACACCTGTTGCTGAAATTGGAAAATATACGTTTGCCCCGGGTGATATTTCACGTCAATTGGTGGAAGATTACGATAAAACGGTACGCGGTCTTGTGCTGACCAAATGAAAATCAGATGGAACAGTAAAAAGGCCTTCCAAGTGGAGGCCTTTTTATTTAGCCGTGATCAATAACGCTATAGCAGGCGGTGATTTCTCTTTTCCAATCCGGGCAGGTTGATGTTTTGCAGGCCTCGCAGAGCTTCTTGATTATATTTTCAGCATCTTGGCGTGAGTCCATATAAAACAAGGGCTCAAAAGCATCTGCGCCTTCGTTCACACCGTATACAGTGACGCCATTTGTTTTTAAATTTGTGTCTAAATCAACATGCGGGCTGATGACATAGTCTATTTTTTTTGTCATGATGATAACACCTCTAGATGTTAATTATAAGAGAGTATCAAATCTTATTAGTTGATGATATTACCCAGAAGTAGGGGGATATCACTACTCCTTTTGCCATTTTATGTAATCATTCTAATGAGTGGGTGGGGATTGTAAGAATTCGTCTTTATTTATTGTTTGAACGATTTCTTCTAAACGCTGCATGACGTTAACGGCGTCAGGGTAGTCTTTATGTAAAATGAGATAGACATTCGTTTTTTTGAGGGAATCAAAGGTGATGTCTTCAATCGCGGCATCCGCCAAGACTTCAGCAGCAGGGAACGCATAATCAATGATGTAGTCAGCACGACCATTGGCAAACATTTCAAAGGCGGCAGTGTGATTAGGTGCTGGATAATTGGTGATTTTGTTTTGTTTATTTTCAATATATTTGAGCGTCCCTGCATAGCTATATCCGCGAATAGTGATCACGTTTTTACCCTTCAAATCTTCCTTAGAGGTGATGACAGGTACCCCCTTTTTATGGAAAACTCGAATTTCCACACGGGCAACCGGGGTTTTACTGACCAGACAACATCCTTTTAAAACAGCATGCGCATTGACCAACATGGAAAACTTGGACGTGCCATTACGCAGATTGGCAAACATCCTTTTAGCCGGATAGTCTTGCGGGTGCCACGGTATGCCAGCTTGCTTGAACAACGGTTCAGCAAGCTTAACTAAGGGATTTTTCAGCTTGCCATTTTTGTCTTTTTTGGTCGTCCAGACAGAGATATCAGGGTAAGCATATTCAATTTCTTCGGGCTGAGCGTGGCTGGGCGCGTTTAAAAAGAAAAGGCCTGCAATAAAGCAGGCGGTGGCAGGAAGTAACGTCATTTTTTTATTCTGTTTCATCTGATGTTTCCTGTTATTTTTTTAAGCACGCATTGATAGTCTTAATTAAAGTAACAATGTTAATGGGTTTGGTGAGGAAGTCTTTAAAACCTTCTTTTCTGGCTCGTTCGATAATCTCAGGCCGGACATTGGCGCTGAGTGCAATAACAGGTATGTCATCACATTCGACATGGCGGCGTAATTCTTTTAAGGCGCTAAAGCCATCCTGGCCGGGCAGGTTCAAGTCCATCAAAATTAAATCCAGTGCCGTATCGCTAACAACCATGGGGATGGCGTCTTCTGCTGTTTCTGCCTTTAGAAGTTCAACACCTTCAAACTGGTTGAAAATGTCACTCAATAATTTCATATTTTCTTTGTTGTCCTCAACATAAAGGACACGACATGGCATAAGTGGTTCACTTGTTGCATGCCTTTGGTATTGAATGGCTTCTGTTGAAGGTGTTTTGGGTTTGTGTAAAATCTTGAATTCAATCCAGAATGTACTGCCTTTACCGACTTCACTTTCAACGCCAATCCGACCTGCCATGAGTTCCACTAGCCGTCTTGTGATGGATAAGCCGACGCCCGTGCCTTCGGTTTCACTGCCTTCAGCTGCCAAACGATTAAACGGTGTAAATAAGTCTCCCATTTGATCAGCGGGAATGCCTTGTCCCGTATCTTTGAAATTGATCTTAAGCCAATTGTTTTTTGTACGTTCCATTGTGATGAAAACTTTACCGGATTTACGGTTATATTTTATGGCGTTGGAACAGAGGTTCATCACGATCTGGCTGAACCTTGTCATATCCACAGACAGTTCTACTTCGGCATCAATAGCATTGAAATCGGTAATGATTTCGACTTGATATTTTTCAGACAAGGGTTGTAACATTTGGACCTTGTCTAAAATAACGGCACTGGGGGAAATGGCTTCGAGTGAAAGTTGGACTTTGCCAGCTTCGACTTTTGCCAAATCCAGAATCTCGTTGATCAATGTTAAAAGATGGCTGCCTGCCCCCAAAATCTGCTGCACATATTTGGCTTGGGTTTCATCCAGTGCTTTTTTCGTGTTCATCTCTAAAAGTTGTGCGAAACCGAGAATACCATTAAGGGGCGTTCTTAATTCATGGCTCATGCTTGATATGAATTCCGACTTGGCTTTGTTGGCGGTATCAGCAAGTTGTTTGGCGTGTTGCAGTTTTTCTTGATATATGATTTGTTCAGTAATGTCGCGTGCGGCGCCGTGATAACCTAAAAAGGTGCCGTTGGCATCGTAAAAAGGTTTGCCATTTAATTCGACGATCATCGTATTGCCATTTGGCGCGTTTAAATGATATTGGAAATTTTCCAGTTTAAGCTCGTTGTTGATAATTTCCTTGTAGAGTTGCCATTTTTCACGTTCTCCCTCCAAGTCATCGCGCATACTGATTTCCATACGGGATTTACCGATGACGTCTTCGGGTTTTAGGCCAGTGACTTCATAGCAGCGGCCTGATAAATAGGTGAACCGTCCTTGCGGGTCGACTTCCCAAAACCAATCTGATGCTGCTTCTGCGATATCGCGAAGTCTTTGTTCGCTTGATTTTAGTGATTCCTGAATATATTCGCGTTCAACAATCTCTTTTTGAAGATGTTGGGTGCGTTCATAGACACGTGCTTCAAGTTCTGAATTGATGGTTTGGACTTCTTCATAAGCGTCTTGCAGTTTTTTGTTACTGTCTTGCAGGTCATTGACGGTGCGGCGCAGTTTCTGCTCCATATGATCAAAATTCTTTTGAACAATGTCGATCTCGTCGTCTTCAGGCAATATGGTGGCGTGGTCGGTTTTATCGAATTCTGAAATCTCCGAGCTCAGGTTTTCAACGCGATTTGCCAAATCGATCACTCTGCGCGCAATCAATTTGTAGAAGACACCAAACATGAATAAAGCCACGCAAAATGTTTTGATGGCATTGCTGAGTAAAATCCTCAACGCTTTGGATAGCACCCTCTCATAGATTGCATCAAGACTGGCAACGACTTTAAGGGTGGCGATGGTAAGAAGAGCATCACGTTTTGTATATTGCAGGGGGTATTCTTGCACGATGACATCGTGGGATGTTTGTTTGCCGACGCTCCATTTCTTTTGATTGGGGACTGTCGTAACTTCGACATATTCAATGTTGCGCAGTTTTTGGAGTGCTTCAATAGAGAGACTGATCTGTTCTTCATCAAATGCCCAGACACTGCTGGATATGGTGGGTACATTGACGCTGACGCTTTTAAACGTATCATCTAAATCGTTCAGTTGTTGTTGATAGTCTAAAAACAACTGAATACCGGTGATAAAGAAAGTGATAAAAGAGCTGAAGGCAATAATCAGCACCATCAGCTTTTTGCCGATCTTATTACCCTTTAGAAAAAAAGAAGGTGACGGTGCCATATTGTTCCTTATAGTTTCCCACACCATAATTGTGGGTTATAATATCAAATAAAGACCCTCGCTGTAAGAAAATTTTGTTTTTTTATTTGTTTTCAATTATTTATATCTAATTTGCCAGCAGCCCGGCAATTGCACCTGTTAAGGCAGTTGCTAAAGTCGCTGATAAAACAGATTTCATCCCAAGTGAGAGAATTTCAGCGCGGCGTTCCGGGACAAGGACGCCAAAGCCGCCGATCATAATTCCCAAACTTGGCAGGCTGGCAAAACCGCATAGACCGTACAGCATGATGATATTGCTGCGTTCACTTAAACTTAGCTTTGCCATGTCGAGATAAGCAACGAATTCAGTCAAGACCAAACGTGTGCCTAACAGGCGTCCGCCTTCCAGCGCTTCTTGCCACGGCATTCCCATAAGCCAGGCCAGTGGTGCAAAGATATAGCCCATGATCCCTTGGATGGAGAGACTCTCATGAAACAAGGAAAGCACGATATTGCCCAAATGAACCAGTGCCACCATCACGATTAACATGGCGATGACATTTAAAATCAAGTTAATGCCTTGGGCGGTGGAATTAACCACAGCTTCCATGGCACTATTGGCTTCAGCTGGCGGGGTGATGACTTCGCCTTGCGTGGATTCGCCTTCATCAGGGACCATGATTCGGGCAATCATGATTGCGGCCGGGGCACTTATTAAAGAAGCAGTCAGGATGTGACCCAAGACGTTATCAATAATATTGCCCAAAATGGCGGCATATAACACCATGACGGTGCCAGCGACTGTAGATAGGCCACAGGTCAGCACCATAAACAGTTCGGATCGGCTTAATTGAAGCAAATAGGGACGGATGAAGAGAGGAGCTTCGACCATGCCAACAAAAACGTTGGCAGCGGCACTGACACCTACTGCACCGCCAATGCCCATCGTGCGTGTGAGAAGCCAAGAGAAACCGCGGACCACCATGGGCAGGATTTTCCAGTAAAATAAGAGCCCTGAAATGGCACTCATGACCAGAATAAGCGGTAGGCCGCGAAAGGCAAAAATCCAGGCCGCACCGGGATAGGGTTCTTGAAAAGGCAGTGGGCCACCGCCAATAAATCCAAAAACCAGTGATGTGCCTTTTTCCGTGGCGTCCTGTAAGGCCAGGACAACGCTGTTGAGGCCGATAAAAGCACTTTGAAAAGGTGGGAATTTCAGCAGTAAAAAGGCAATTGCCAACTGAAGGCTCAATCCGGTAAACGGGACTTTCCAAGAAACGGTTGTACGTTTTTCGCTGAAAAGCCATGCGATTAAACAGATTGCGAACAGGCCAAAGAGACTTTGAATAATATACATATCACTACGCCAGATAATTGACTTTCAAAAGCTTTGCACATTTTTTGCGGACTTTGCAATTGTTTACAGCTTATTCAATTGATCGTGTCTGATGTTGTTGATACATAATAGGTGTCCTGCGCGGATGCAGGCTCGGGTGTACCCGACGTTGACACGTTTTTTTGGATCCCCGCCTGCGTCGGGATAAAGGCAATTTATGCAGTGGACCATTTACACCGAAGAGGAATACCCGACACCTGAGGATGATATCCTTGATCTCATTGCCAGTGCATTGGGGGCAGATTGGACAACAAAATCATCCCATCAACTGCGTTTGGGCAATGAACAGTATAAAAACTTGTCATTGGTTGCTTTTTTAGATGGCAAACTTGTGGGGACGGTGCGCTTGTGGCCCATTCAGGCCGGGAATGCAGGCGACGCTTTGTTGCTGGGGCCATTGGCTATTCATCCGCCGTTACAGGGTAAAGGGTTGGGTCGCGCCATGCTCTATAAAGTGATTGAACTTGCAAAAGCTGCCGGACATGGTGCGATTGTACTGGTCGGGGATGCACCTTATTATGAACGGGTGGGGTTCAGTTCCAACCCAACATGGTTTATGCGCATGCCGGGGCGATATGATCAAAACCGTCTTTTGGGCTATGAACTGCAAGAAGGTTACCTGACGGGCAAGGACGGGGTGATCACCCGTTAAAAAAGGTTCATCCAAGCGTCTTTAAACTGTCATGGGCTGCATGGTTACGTCTTTCGATTCTTTTGGAAGAGGTAACGGGTTTTGCATATTCTAATAGTGACGGATGCGTGGCATCCCCAAGTCAACGGTGTGGTACGGGTGCTGGATACGTTGCGTACCCGCTTGATGGATCGTGGTTTTGAAGTGACGGTTATCTCTCCTAACGATTTTATTACCATCCCCTGTCCGGGATATGCAGAAATTCCGTTGGCGCTTTTTCCGCAACGAAAAATACGCGCCCGTTTAAAACGTATGCGCCCTGATGTGATCCATATTGCAACGGAAGGGCCCGTCGGTTGGGCCATGCGTAAGATTTGTTTGAAAAAGGGCCTGCCCTTTACCACAGCCTATCACACCAAGTTTCCGCAGTATGTCCATGAACGCGCCCCGATTTCGCTTGAAAGATTATACGGGTTGATGCGCAAATTTCATGGACCGTCTGAATGTGTGTTTGCCCCGTCACATACGGTGGCAGAAGAGCTGGAGAGTTTTGATTTTAAAAACGTGTTTAAATGGTCCCATGGGGTGGATACAGATACCTTTAGTCCGCAGGAAAAAGACTTTTTTGATCTGCCACGTCCCATCCATATGTATATTGGGCGTATCGCGGTTGAAAAGAACCTGCCTGCTTTTCTTGATCTGGATTTACCCGGTTCAAAAGTGGTGGTCGGTCCCGGTCCCATGCGTGAAGAACTGATGGAAAAATATCCTGATGTGTTGTTTCATCTGTCTTATTCAGACCGGGAACTGGCCTTATGTTATTCTGCAGCTGATGTATTTGTTTTCCCCAGCTTGACCGATACCTTTGGCTTGGTTATGGCAGAAAGTCTGGCCTGTGGCGTGCCGATAGCGGCTTTTCCTGTATCAGGACCTTTGGATGTGTTTGGACAAAAAGGGGCGTGTGATATGTCTTTTGGTGCCTTGCATGAAGATTTGGCTGAGGCGGTTAAACTGGCTTATAACAAGTCCCCACAAGCCTGTCGTAAACATGCGATGAATTTTTCTTGGAAGCAGGTGGTGGACGAATTTTTAGACAAAATCGTCCCCATTGACCCTGCTCTCAAAGATAAACGTTGGAAGGTGCGCAAACGCGCGGCACGCTTTACAGTTAAGAAGGCGTCTTAACCACTTTTGCCGCACAGGTTTTAAATTCCGGTATCTTGCCATAGGGGTCAAGCTCGGGGTTGGTCAAGAGATTGGCGGCGGCTTCACGGAAACAAAACGGGATAAAGACCATTCCCGGCGGCACATCTTTATCCGGTCGGGCATGGATATCGACCTGACCGCGTCTTGTGCTGACCGTGATGATATCGCCGGCATCCAATCCCATGCGTTTGAGTTCTTTCGGGTTGAGGCTGGCAACGGGGGTGGCTTCAAGTTGATCCAGCACTTTGGCCCGACGTGTCATGGAACCGGTGTGCCAATGTTCCAACATACGCCCGGTGGTCAGGACAAAAGGAAAGTCCTTGTCCGGCACTTCATCCGGGGCGATTAAATTGGTGGGTACAATGCGGCCCCTTTTACTTTCTGTGGGGAAACCATCATCAAAAATAACCGCTTGGTCATGGGGGTACGTGGCGCATCCTTCTTGTTCCAGACGTTGCCAGGAAATACCGTCAAGGGAATGCATGGCTTGCATCATTTCCCCATAGACATCTGCGGGGCCTTGATAGGTCCAGTTCAGCCCCAGCTGTTTGGCCAGTTCAATAATGATCCATAAATCTTGCTTGGCGCTTCCCGGTGGGGTGACGGCTTGTCGGCCCATCTGGACTTGGCGGTTGGTGTTGGTAAAGGTCCCCGTTTTTTCTGCAAAGGCGCTGGCGGGTAAAATCACATCGGCGTACATGGCGGTTTCTGTTAAAAAGATATCCTGCACCACCAAATGATCCAGCATAGACAAAGCTTTGCGTGCCTTCGTCAGGTCAGGATCAGACATGGCGGGGTTTTCCCCCATGATGTACATGCCTTTTAAATCTCCATGTAAAATAGCATGTATGATTTCAACCACCGTCAAGCCATTTTCAGGGTCAAGTTTGCTGTTCCATAGGCTTTCAAATTTGCTGCGGTTTTGCGCGATGTTTTGGTAATCCGGTAACACCATAGGGATGAGCCCCGCATCTGAGGCCCCTTGCACATTATTTTGTCCACGCAAAGGGTGCAGTCCGGTACCTTCGCGTCCAATATGGCCTGTAATCAAGGACAGGGTGATTAGACAGCGCGAATTATCGGTGCCATGCACATGCTGGGACACCCCCATTCCCCAAAAGATGATGGATCGTTTTGCGGTGGCGTAGAGACGGGCGATGGTACGGATTTCGTCCGCATTAATGCCGCAAATGGGGCTCATGGCTTCGGGGCTAAAGGATTTGACGTTTTGGGCGAGTTTTTCAAAATCTTCCGTGTAGGCGTTAATATAGGCCTGATCGCATAAACCTTCTTCGATGATGGTATGGATCATGGCGTTGAGCAGGGCAACGTCCGAACCGGACTTAAACTGTACCATATGCTCTGCAAACCGACTGAGGGCTTGGCGGCGCGGGTCCATGACGATCAGTTTTGATCCGTTTTTGACAGCCTTCTTGATATAAGTGGCTGCGACCGGATGATTTTGTGCCGGGCGCGCCCCGATGATGATGATTACGTCTGATTTCAGCGCATCCATAAAGGGGGCCGATACGGCAGCAGAGCCGATGGCTTCCATCAATGCAGCTACGGATGAGGCATGACACAAGCGTGTGCAGTGGTCCACATTATTGGTAGCAAATCCGGTGCGCACCAGTTTTTGAAAAAGATAAGCTTCTTCGTTGGACCCTTTGGCAGATCCAAAGCCTGCAAGTTCATTGGGTTGGAATTTTTTAAATCCATTCGCGGCCATTTCCAGGGCTTCATCCCAGCTGGCTTCGCGGAAATGGGTCAAAGGATTGGCAGGGTCAATCTGTTCTTTAACCGCGCCTTTACGGCGGATTAAAGGCGTGGTTAAACGTTGTGGGCTATGGATATAGTCAAAACCGAAACGTCCTTTCACACAGAGCTTTTCTGCATTGGCCGGACCATCACGTCCATCAACTTTAATTAAGCGCCCGTCTTTGACATGGTAGGTGACCTGACAGCCCACTCCACAGAAGGGGCAAAGGGAATCAACGGTTTTATCTGCTGCATCCGTTGCAATAGCCATACCCGTCACAGGATCGCGCGGCAAGAGTGCCCCTGTGGGACAAGATTGGATACATTCTCCACAGGCCACGCAGGTGCTGGTATCCACCAGATCATTCTGATCAAATGAAATCATGGATTGTGCGCCGCGATGTGCCATACCCAAGACATCGTTGCTTTGGATATCCTGACAGGCACGTACACAGTTGGTGCAATGAATGCAGGCGTTTAAATCAACAGCCAAGGCGGGATGGCTATAATCGTTATCAATTTTTGCTCGCGCTGGAAAACGTGAGCCATCGATACCGATTTCATCAGCCATTTTCCAAAAATGGGATTTCGGATCCGGGCATTCGTCCCGTGCGGGTTGGTCCGCCAGCAAGAGTTCCATCACCATTTTGCGCGATTTGACGACTTTGTCTGAATGGGTCTGAACCTTCAATCCTTCGCTTGCTTCACGCATACAGGAAGCCGCTAAAGTGCGTTCACCTTCAACTTCAACCACGCACAGGCGGCAATTGCCATCGGCTTTGTTGTATTGATGATAACCGGAACACAAGTGTGGCAAGGTGAGCCCTTCACGCTTGGCAACGTTGAAGATAGTCTCCCCGTCTTGGGCAGTGACGCTTTGACCATTGAGTGTAAAGGTGATCATGCGAAGTCCTCCGCAAAATAGGTGAGGGCACCGCGTAACGGATTGGGGGCGGCTTGGCCTAATCCGCAGATGGAAGAGGATTGCATCACAGCGCTGAGCTCCATCATCAGGTCTTTATCAATATTGTTTTGGTCCAACATCATGGATATCTTTTCACAACCAACGCGGCAGGGGGTACATTGACCGCAGCTTTCATGGTCAAAAAAGGCCATCAGGTTTGTCACGACCTGTTTCATATTATCCTGATCAGATAAGATCACCAGTGCGGCAGAGCCTACAAAACAGCCATATTCTTCTAGGGAACCAAAGTTTAAAGGTAGGTCGGCGAGTTTTTCCGGCAAGATGCCACCGGAGGCTCCGCCGGGCAGATAGGCTTTAAATTGATGTCCGTCCAGCATACCGCCAGCGTAGTCTGCCACCAATTGGCGTGCGCTTATATCGACGGGGGCTTCATAGACACCAGGATTTTTTACCCGTCCGGAAACGGAATAAAAACGTTTACTGCCTGCCTCAATACCATTTTCTAAAATATCCTGCACCCGCCAGAGTGTTTCTACATTGTTGATCAGGGTGGGGCGACCAAACAGGCCATTTTGTGCGGGAAAGGGGGGCTTGATGCGCGGCAAGCCGCGTTTGCCTTCCAGACTTTCCAGCAAGGCGGTTTCTTCCCCACAGATATAAGCTCCGGCCCCACGTCTTAAATGAATGGTGCGATCCGTCTTGATCTTGGGAATTTCGGTTTCCAGAATGTGGCGTGCTTGGGCATATTCATCGCGCAGATAGATATAGATGTCTTTGGCGTTGATGACATGGGCAGCGATTAACATGCCTTCCAGCATTTTATGCGGGTTGGTTTCTAGACAGTAGCGGTCTTTAAAAGTGCCCGGTTCGCCTTCATCCGCATTGACGACAAGGACGCGATTATCCGGTGCATCCAACAAAAAACGCCATTTGCGTGCCACCGGAAAACCAGCGCCGCCGAGACCACGTAGGTTGGCTTTTTCCAATTGATCCAACACATGTTCAGGATCAGGTAGAGGTTTATAGGTGTAGTTTTCATAAGGGATATAATCGGGAACGGGATCGGGCTTGGTTTCGTCTATAAAGACAGGAGCTTGGGCGCATTGTCCGACGCACGGCACACCGTAACCATCAACCTTTCCAAACAGGCTGCACGTAATACTGTTGCATGCTTTCTGTTTTGGGACAGGCCGATCAATATAAAAATGGGCATAAAAGCTGGCGACTTCATACACTTGGGCTTGAGACAGGCGCATGGCTTCGGCCAAGGCGGCAATCAGGTCTTTGCTCAGGCCATTAAAATGGTCCTGCACGCAGTGAAGGTTTTCAATCAACAGGTCGCGTTGTGTCAGGTCATTGCCAAGAAGGCTGATGATCTGGGAGACAAGGGACGTGTCACTCTGACGACCTTTGGTGAAAAACTGCTTTTTCATGCCATACCTTTTTTGTTTAATCTAGTTTGATGCCTGTTTTTTTGCAGATGGTGCGTAAGGCAAAACTGGAGCGAATGCGCGCCACACCGGGCAGGCGTGATAAATACATACGGTGAATATTCTCATATCCTTCCGGTCCGGCGCAAGTGATGCGTAATAAATAATCCGCATCCCCTGACATGAGGTAACAATCACGCACGTCCGGACATTCAATCACGGCCTTTTCAAAGGCATCGACTGTGTCTTCCCCCAAATTGGCAAGGGTGATTTCTACAAACACATTGGTTGGTTTGCCCACAGCGGTTTGATTGATCAGCATGACATAGCCATCAATGAAGCCATCATCTTCCAGACGTTTTACTCGACGTAGACAGGCTGACGGGGAGAGGTTGATCTTTTCAGCCAAGTCGGCATTGCTCATCCGGCCATCGCGTTGGAGGTGGGCTAAAATCTTACGATCGGTGGTGTCTAACTGTTCCAAAGCAATAATATTCTGTATAATTGATTTATAACAGCATATTATTCATTAGAATGATGATTTGGCAACTAAAATTAACAGCACATTTTGTCACACTTGAATTAAGCTCATGAGAGTAAAATATTTAGGGATGAATACCGTTACAGGTTTTTAAGGAGGTGTTGCCATGTTAATTGCTGTACCCAAAGAAATAAAAAACCACGAATACCGTGTGGGTCTGACCCCAAGCTCCGTTAGAGAGCTCTGCGCACATGGTCATAAGGTCCTGGTTGAAACAAATGCCGGGGCTGGCATTGGCTGCGAAGATAGTGATTATCAAGTTGCCGGTGCAGAAATTGTTGCCACCGCACAAGAAATTTTCAGCCGTGGTGAAATGATTGTAAAAGTCAAAGAACCTCAAGCCGTCGAATACGAACAACTCAGTGAAGATCAACTTCTTTTCACGTATCTCCACCTTGCTCCCGATCCTGGTCAAACCGAAGGTCTGGTGAAATCCGGGGCAACTTGCATTGCTTATGAAACCATTACCGATGCCTATGGCGGTTTGCCGTTGTTGGCGCCTATGTCGGAAGTGGCGGGACGGATGTCTATTCAGGTCGGTGCGTCTGCTTTAGAAAAAGCTCATGGTGGTCGTGGTATGTTGCTGGGTGGTGTGCCTGGTGTGCTACCGGCCAAAGTCGTTGTGATCGGTGGTGGTGTTGTCGGTACCAATGCGGCACGTATGGCGATGGGTCTGGGCGCAGATGTAACTGTGCTGGATCGATCTCTTAAACGTTTGGCTTATTTGGATGATATGTATGGGCCGAGACTGAAAACCCAATATGCGACAGTGGATGCCACTGAAGAACTGGTCTTTGATGCTGATTTGGTGATCGGTGCGGTTCTTGTTCCGGGGGCCGCTGCGCCTAAATTGATTAAACGCGATCAATTGTCTTCCATGAAAAAAGGTTCCGTTATCGTGGACGTGGCAATTGATCAAGGGGGGTGTTTTGAAACTTCCAAAGCAACCACCCACGCGGACCCGACCTATATTATTGATGACGTGGTGCATTACTGTGTTGCCAATATGCCGGGTGCGGTTGCGCGGACGTCCACTTTTGCGCTCAACAATGCGACATTGCCCTTTGCGCTGGCGTTGGCAAACAAAGGTTGGAAAAAGGCCTGTGCAGACGATCCCCATCTGCTTGCTGGGCTGAACGTCCAAGGCGGTCAAGTGACTTATAAAGCAGTCGCTGATGCTTTGGGTTACAACTATGTCGATCCGAAGGGTCTTTTATAGACTCTGAAGTTATTTGAAGTTGCCTCAACCTATAAAGCCGTCCTCCAAATCCGAGGACGGCTTCTTTTTTTGTGAAGTGATGAATTTCTAAACGATCAAACTTTGGTACGCCTCCTCATGCCTTCAACAAAGTTTGAAACTTCTTGCGTTAGTTTTTCGGATTGTCGAGAAAGCGAATTGGCTGATTGTAGCACCTGGTCTGCTGCTACCCCATTTTGTGCGGATGCTTCTGATACACCTGCAATATTGTTGGTCACTTCCTGCGTTCCGGCTGAGGCCTGCTGTACATTGCGGCTAATTTCAGCGGTTGCAGCGCCCTGCTCTTCGACGGCGGCGGCAATGGCTGTGGAAATATCGTCAATTGAACCAATGGTTTGGTAGATATTTTGAATTGCCGAAACAGAATTGTCGGTTGCCGATTTTACGTCGCCAATTTGAAGAATAATATCTTGTGTTGCTTTGGCGGTTTGTTGGGCGAGGTTTTTTACTTCGCCTGCGACAACGGCAAACCCTTTACCTGCTTCACCCGCACGTGCCGATTCAATAGTAGCATTTAAGGCCAAGAGATTGGTTTGATCTGCAATGCCATTGATAAGATCAATGATTTCTGAAATCTTTGCAACGGAATGGCTTAACCCTTCAACAGCTACGTTGGTCTCTTGTGCCTGTGCAACGGCATTTCGTGCGACTTGCGATGATTCAGAAACTTGACGGCTGATTTCCAGAATGGAAGAGCTAAGTTCTTCTGATGCAGAGGCAACAGTTTCAACATTTGATGAGGCTTCTTCGGCAGCATTCGCCACCAAATTTGCTTGCTGGGAACTTTGAGTTGCCGCCGCGGCCATGCTGCTGGAGATATTTTTCATATCTTCTGCGGAGGCTGAAACGGATGAAACAACTTTCCCAACATTTTCTTCAAAATCATTTGCCAGTTCATTGAGTACACGTGCATTTGTTTTTTGGACTTCTTCAAAATAAACATCAATGACCAGACCAATATCAAGAACGACCGCTTTTAACACGGCTTTCATAATGGCACTCTTTTGGGCTATGATTTTCTGCTTATTTCCAAAAAGCATACTTAGTGTATTTGGGGAAAATTCTTCATCTAGTTTCTCAAAAACACGTTCCATGACAAGTTCGTATCCGCCAATGTAGTATTCGGGCTTTAATGCAATACGTTCATGTGCTTTGGCAATTGTGTAAGCGCTTTTTCGATAATCCTCTCCAAAATTTCCTGCAAAAATATTATCTAGCCAGTGTTTCTTCTGGGCTTCACGAGCATGGGTCAAAATTTCAGGAGATGTAAATAATGATTTTAATTCCGGATATTGAATGACGAAACTATAAAATTCATCAAGTATTGGCTCGATATTTTTCTCGACAACACGTCGGGCGAGTAACAGATGTTCTTTCGTTTTGTCATCTATTCTCAAAAAACCCATGCGAAAGTCTAAACTTGAAACTTGTCCCATATTGTCACCCTTTATGCCTAGTGCCACATTTCGCTTGTAGATTGTCTTTCTTCTTTGTTTGTGTTGAAAAACGTTAAAGACAAAATCTATATCCTCGGCCCCATTATTTATTCACCCTTTCGGGTTCATTTGTAAGCTATAAGGATGGGGAGAAGGGGTGACCTTTTCAAGTAAAAGGAGTTATCTTTATTCAATTATGGTTGATTTTTTTTTGAAAAAAACCATGAAGTTGCAAATGTTTATGACATTTTCAGCTGTTTGGATGATGGGACGTTAAGCAAATTGTCCTGCGCAATATCCAGAAGACCAAGCCCATTGAAAGTTGTAACCTCCAAGATGTCCGGTCACATCAATGACTTCACCGATAAAGTAGAGGCCGGGAACTTTTGTGCTTTCGAATGTTTTGGATGAAAGTTCGTTGGTGTCGACACCGCCGCTCATGACTTCAGCGGTGCGATAGCCTTCGGTGCCGCTGGGCTGGAGCTGCCAACGGTTGACGCCATCGCTTAGGGCTCGAAGTTTCTTATCCGATAAATCGGCGAGCTTGCCGCCACAGTCATTAATCTCGACAAGGCGTTGCGCCAAGCGTTTGGGCAGGATTTCTGCCAATATACTTTGTGGTTCCTGCTTGGGATTGGATGTTTTGGCTGTCTTGAGTTTATCAAACATATCCGTATCAGGCGCCAGATTGATCATGACCGCATCACCTGGTGTCCAATATGATGAGATTTGTAAAACGGCAGGTCCGCTGATGCCTTTATGAGTAAAGAGCAGCGCTTCGCGAAAACTGGTTTTATTACAGCTGATCTCGACTTCAAGGGAAATCCCGGCAAAGCCGTCCAGTTTGTCGTGGGTTTCCTGATTAAAGGTGAAGGGAACCAAGGCAGGGCGGGGGTGAATAACATTGAGGCCGAAAAGCTCTGCCTGTTTCAAACCAAAGTTGCTGGCCCCGATTTTGGGAATGGACAGGCCACCTGTTGCAATGACCAGATGTTCACATTCAATTTCGTCTTCACCCGTCATAATCAGGAAGCCGTTGTCACGGCGACTGACGCCCTCAACCTTGGTGTTGAGCTGAATTTCACTGCCTGCTTTGCGGCATTGACCTTGCAGCATATCAATGATCAATTGTGCGCTATCATCGCAAAACAGTTGGCCGTGATCGCGTTCATGATAAGCGATGTTATATTCGCTGATCAGGCTGATGAAGTCCCAGTTGGTGTAGCGTTTCAAAGCGGACTTACAAAAATGCGGGTTTTGCGAAATATAGTTTTTCGGTTGGATGTCCATATTGGTGAAATTGCATCGTCCACCACCGGAAATACGAATTTTTTCTGCCAGTTTTTTGGCATGGTCGATTACCAACGTCTTGCGCCCACGTTTGCCAGTTTCAATCGCACACATCATACCGGCGGCACCGGCACCGATAATCAAAACATCAACTTTTTTCATTTTTGCGGGGCTTTCGTTTGTGTGGATAGGGGAGGCGATGACGCCCAAGTAGCACTGTCACTCTACTTTATTCAAGAGACATTTAAAAACTGCTTTGGATTTCTGCAGGTTTTTGACATAGGATGGGCACATATATTGTAGCGGATTGGATTATGGTGGATAACTTTTCAGCGAGTGGCGTACCGGAGTTGATGTTTGGACGCGGTGTGTTTGAAACACTGGGGCAACATACAATCGGCTATGGGGTGCGCTTGTTACTGGTTGGGGATCAGTTTCTGCAACATCATCCCGGATTGTTTAAAGACGTCGAAGATCGGCTTGTTCAAGCCGGGCATGTGGTTCAACATGTGCTGGCAGGTGAAAAACAAAGTGATGAAGCGGCAGCCGTTATCATTGAGCGCCATAATATTGAAAATTTTGATCTGGTGGTTTCCATCGGTGGCGGGCGCGCCATTGATACGGGTAAAATTGTCGCCAAGAAACTGCCTCATATTGCGGTGCCGACAACGGCAGGCACAGGTGCACCCATGAATGGTGTTATTTTTGGCGGTCAAGGGGCCCATGAAGAAACGCAACGGCGCTCTTTACTGCCGAGCTTGGTTGTGGCGGACCCGGCATTTATCGATGAAATGGACCGGGATGATTTTGCCGCACGTGCACTTGGCGTTCTGATGTTGTTGATTGAGGCTTATGTCTCCCCCAAAGCATCTGTTTTATCCGATTCCTTGGTCTGGTCTGGTTTGGAAGCCTTTGCCAAAGGGTTTGTGTCAGGCGTTGAAGGCGATAACAGCGGGCGTGATGAGGTTTTCTTTGCTTCATTAATGGCAGGCGTGGGCAGTGGGCAGGCCGGGTTTGGTTTGACCCATCGCATGGGGGTGCTGGTTGAACAGATGAGTGACCTGACCTATGCGCAGGCCTGTTCAACCCTCTGTGCAGAGATTTGTGATTTTCAGATTCAGTTGTTAAGTGATCGTTTGCCCGATAGTGAAGCCATGGACAAATATGCCATGGTTGGGGAACTCTTGGCATCGCGCCCGTTTGAAGATCGTGAAGAAGCGTACGCTTCATTGATTGGTACGTTACGCCGTTGGGTGTCGCGCTTGGAAATTGCTAAAATTAAGATAGCAAAAAGAGATCAGAATGAGATTCAAAAACGTATCATTGCTGATTGGGACGATGTGGTTTTGCCCGTACGTTTGGATGGTGAGGATATCCACGAAATTTTATTAAGGCGCAGTGCGAACACTTAAAGGAAGTAAAGTTCCTTGATCGGTAATTGCCCGCTTGATTTGTTCAGGGATCAAGCCACGCGCTGATGACAGGTTGACGCCGCGCAAATTGGTGCGATTAAGATTGGCCCCGCTTAAATTAACCCCGCGTAACGTTGCGCCTTCAAGGTTCGCCCCTGTTAAATCAGCGCCTAGGAGATTGGCTTTATCCATGCGGGCTTCGCGCATATCGGCTTTTGCAAGACGCGAAACGCGTAAATCAGCACTTGAGAGTAAAGCCTTTTTAAAGGTTGAACCTGTCAGGTCTGCTTTTCTGAACACAGTGTTGGTGCAGTTTACATCTTCAAAGTTGGATTGTGGTAAAATGGCGCGGGTGAAATCCGCTTCATCAAGTTCTTGACCACGAAAATCAGAATGCGGTCGGTTGGCTTGTTGCCCGCTTTTGCCGCCACTGTTAATCCAAAGTTTATGGAGGTCGAGACATTCTTCCAAATCCATAATTTCTTCAAATTCATCACTGTCAGGCCCCGTTTCTTCAAAAGCAACCGGGGCTTTTTCTTTTGGTTCAGGTTTTGCTTCGGAGTCTGTTTTGATCTCGGTTTTCGTTTTTGATTTTTCTTTTGATTGGCCGTAGTCGATATCGTCTTTAGACGCGGTCATACGATCTTCAGAAGTAAAATCATAACTGATCTCTTTTGAGGCCGGGGTTTCTTGAGAGGTACCAAAGTCAAAGGGGCGATCAGATGATGTACCGGCCGCGGACGTATTTTTAAATTCAGGACTGCTATAATCTAACACGCCGCCATCACTTTTGGTTGTGGTGGTGCTATTGCCCCAATCAAAATCTTGGGAATCGTCATTTGTGCGGTTATCTCTGGTCGAAGATTCGGAAAGGCCACCCGATAGAACAGGAGAACTGTCTAATGAACTTCGCCCGGGTGTGATCGGCGTTTGATTGCGTGTGAACGAATCTGTTGAAAAATCATCTTGCGACAATCCGCTACGGCGGTCTTTTCCACCGAAATGGGGATCGTCGCGGGAACGTCTTTCCGGACCGAAGTAATGTCTGACACAGATAAACCGTCTTGGTTTTAAAATGACCGCGCGCGAGAAACGTTTTATCTTTTCCGGTTGAATGGGTTTGCGCAATGCCCCTTCGATTCCGGCGCGGCAGGCTTCGCGTAGCAGGTTTTGTGAGACTTTTTCGAGTAACATTAGAACGGGTGTTTTATAAAACGCACCCTCATTCATTGAACGAATTTTTTGGATCAGGTTTATGCCTGATATATTCGGGAGTTTGAGAGCAACCAAAATGACATCGGGCTTCATTCTCGGGATGTGTTTTAACGCCTCTTCCGGAGAGGGTGTCGCAACAAAGTCACCGATATCTGCGTCCAGATACGTTGTTCTGGCGATATCGATAACTTCGGGGTCCGTGTCACACATCAACACTTTGTATTTGCTGAATTCAAAATCAGTCATTTGGTCATTTGTATAATTAGGTTACCTCAAGAGATAAGTTCCATCATAACTCGTTATCAGATCAATTCAACCGGAAGCTAAGCTCTTTCGTATTATTTTAACTTTTATTGAGGTTTTGGACCAAAAACACTTTCTAATTGATTTTGAACATTGTTGGCATTCTTAGCTTCTTTTGCGCCCAAAACCAATGTGATTTCAACACGACGGTTTTTCGCCCGGTTTTCTGGACTGTCGTTGGGCACAAGCGGACGGCTATCGCCATAACCTTGCACAGCCATACGATCAGGGGGAATGTCGGTGTAATTTAAGAAATGATGTACGACAGAAGTCGCCCGTGCGGCTGAGAGTTCCCAGTTTGACCGATAAGGACCACCTGCACCCAGTGGGATGTTATCAGTGTGTCCGGCAACAATAACATCACCTTGTGATTTTTTAATAACACCGCTTAATTTATCCAGTAAGTCGGCAAAGGCAGGTCCGACTTGCGCTGAACCGGAGCCGAAGGCAATTTCACTGGGGAAGCGAATTTTTACTTCGTTACCGTTTTTCTCAACTTCGACCCCTTGTTCTGCCGCTTCTTTTGCGATGATTTTCGCGACTTCATTTTCTACGTCAGTGGCTTGTTGTTCAGGACTTTCTTGCGGGTCAACCTGAAATGACTCTTCATCCGTCGTATCCGGGATATCCATAGAAACAGTGGGTGTTGGCACATCGGTGGGAGAGACATTGCGCGCGACTTTACGTTCCAACTGACCATCAATTTCAATGACGCCTGCCAGTCTGTCTTGTTTTGAAATACCAAAAGCATTGCGCATGGCGCCCGCCATTTGTTTGTATTTCACTACGTTCATTTCAGAAAATGTTAGCAGAAGCACGAAAAGAACAAGCAGCAAGGACATCAGATCGGCGAAAGTCGCCATCCAAGCTGGGGAACCCGTCGGGGGGCATTTCTTTTCTTCTTCAGCCATTTTTCAGCTTTCGGTTTTATTCGCTGTCTTCTTCTGCCGGTTTGCCGCCGGGGAGATATACGCCAAGCAGCTCTTGCAAAACCATCGGGTTTTGTGAGGCATGGATTTGCATAACGCTTTCAATAATCAAAGCGCGTGTATTTTTTGTGTTGTCGATTTTGATTTCAAGCTTATCTGCCAAGGGAATGGCAATCAGGTTGGCCAAAACCGCACCGTAAAACGTTGTTAACATCGCAACCGCCATGGCAGGGCCGATGGCTGCCGGATCAGACAAGTTTGCAAGCATCTGCACCAGACCAATCAACGTCCCGATCATACCAAAGGCAGGTGCCATGTCGCCCATGCCGCGCCAAAAGCTTTCACCTGCCATTTCGGCTTTAATCGCCATGTCGACTTCTTTGGTGATACTTTCTTTAATGACTGCGCCATCCATACCATCAACGCACATGCGGATACCACGGGCCATCAGTTCATTTTCCACCGTAACGCTTTCCAGACCCAAAAGGCCCTTTTGGCGTACGATCCCTGCCAGTTCAATGGCAATGTCATAAACACTGCGGGGATCATCCGGTGAATTTTTAAAAGCGATCTTGCCGCCGATTTTAAGCGCTGCAATACAGTCTTTGAGTGGAAACTTCACAAGGGTGGCGGCCATTGTACCCCCAAAGACCACCATGATAGACGGTACGTTGATAAATGCGCCTAGGTCACCGCCCAACATGATGGAGACGATGATAATGGCCATACCCAAGCCGATACCTATAAGTGTCGCGAGATCCATTAAACTTTTGCCGTTCTTCTTGTTTCGCTTACAGTCTGCATTATCTTACCTGTGAATTCTTACCAAGTCCCTAATGGAAACCAGAACTCAACTTTTACCTTACGAGTATCCATTCGGGCAACAAGCATCTCGTGAAAAGCATGTTGTTTTTTAAGAGTTACGCATATTCCCTTAAAAAAATATAGTAAATTAGCGCAAATGACGTTTGGTTTTATGTGTGGGCATGGCTTCTTGCGGGTTATCAGGCCATGGGTGCTTGGGGTAACGCCCTTTCATTTCTTTTTTGACCGAATCGTAGCTATTTAGCCAAAATCCAGCCAAATCTTCAGTAATTTGTAAAGGTCGTCCTGCAGGTGAAAGAAGATGGATTTGTAAAGGACATGTCCCATTGTTGATGGATGGTGACTGAGGTTGCCCAAACATTTCCTGTAATTTGACGCTTAGAATCGGCTTTTTGATGTTGGTATAGTCCAATCGAATGTTTGATCCACTGGGCACTTTGTAATGTGTTGGGGCGCGTTGGTTTAAAGTCTGTTGTTCTTCCCAATTTAAGCAAGACAGTAAAGCTGCTGAGAGGTCAATTTTTTTAAGATGCTCTATGCGACTACACCCATTCAGATAAGGGGCGAGCCATGTTTCAAGGCTATCACACAAACCTGTTTCACTCATATCCGGCCAGATATCATCATTTTGACGCAAAAATTCGACACGTTGGCAGAATTGCTCACTTTCTGGCGTCCATGGTAGAACGTGAAGACCAATATCACGAATGCCTTGACACAAAGCGCGTTTGATCTGTTCAGGGCCGGTTATTTTGATGGGCTTTTTCTTTAAGGTAAGCGCACCAAACTTGGTTAATCGATTGGCTTGTGCGCTTTGTGTGCGCTTATCCCAACCAATGTCATCCATTTCTATGATCTGATCGGCAAAGGTATCTTCAATGTCTTTCTGCGTCAAAGGGGCCGCACTGAAAATCCGCCCGTTTGTGCGGCTGCCGTCAAGTTGGGCAACAACCAGATAGGGCTGCGTTATCAAAGGATCATCTTCGTTCAATTTTGCGCCCATGCCGGAACTCAGTTTATAATCGGTCCCGCCTTTTTGGCGTTGTTGGGCTATTCTGTCGGGATAAGCCAAGGCCAGTATTGGTCCTGTTTCCATTGAATTGGCGCTTTTATCCAAAGGAATTTTCAGTTTGTATTTCAGGTTTTTTGTTGTTTCGCGTGCCCGCATTAAGGCCCCTTTTGAAAGATTGGGGTCTTTGGCTTGGTTTTGTAGACACGATACGGCATGACGCAAATCACTGTCTTTTTTACCACGAAAAAGCGGACCGTCATGAAGCACGGCAGCAATATCACAGGCTAAGGCGGCTTCTGCTGTGCCGAGGTCGTGAGCCTGTAAAACCATATGCGCAATGCGGGGGTGCAGGGATAATGCAGAAATTTTGCGACCATGTGGCGTGAGCGATAAGGTGGCATCTAACGCGCCCAATTGCTGCAGAAGAAGCTGGGCAGCTTCAAAGGTTGCCGCAGGGGGGAGGTCCAGCAAGCGGATGTCGCTTGGATGTTTGGCCCCCCATGTGGCAATTTCGATGGCAAAGGGTGTGAGGTCACAGTCTAAAATTTCTGGACTGTCGCGTTCGGCTAAGGATTGGGTTTCGGCTTTGGGCCAAAGTTGGTAACACACGCCGGGTTCCATACGTCCCGCACGGCCTTTGCGTTGTTCGGCACTGGCTTTAGACACCCGCACGGTTTCCAGTTTGGACATGGCATTGGCCGGGTCAAAGCGTGACACCCGCTTTAAGCCGCAATCGATTACAACGCGAATGCCTTCAATGGTTAAGCTTGTTTCTGCAATCGTGGTTGCCAACACGATTTTGCGTTGGCCCTTTGGTGTGGGTAATATGGCTTGATCTTGTGCCTGTTGGGGGAGGGAGCCATAAAGCGGGGCAATCAACAGGTTGCTGTCTTTGCCCAAATGGTCTTGTAAAATGGACTGTGTTTTACGGATTTCGCCTTCACCGGGCAGAAAGACCAGAATATTACCGTTTTCTTCCTGCAAGGCGGTTTGCACGGCGCGGGCCACACCTTGCGCCAGGCTGAATTTATCAGGCCGGGCAAGGTTGCGTGTTTCGACAGCAAAGGCACGTCCTTGGCTGGTAATACGTGGGGCATTGTTGAGGAAAGTCGATAGATTTTCACCATCAAGTGTGGCCGACATCACCAGCAATCTCAGGTCTTCGCGTAAGGCCTCTTGGGCTTCCAGACAGAAGGCGAGGCTTAGGTCACCTTGAAGGTTGCGTTCATGAAATTCGTCAAAGATCAC
>JABXIC010000097.1 GCA_013373265.1 Methylocystaceae bacterium
AAGGTGCGGATGCCATGCATGCATGGGTACGTGCCTGGTGCGGCATTAAACATGGCTGGGTCGAATTTGACCCAACTAACGCCATGTTTATCAATACTGACCATATTGTTGTCGCTTATGGGCGCGACTATAGCGACATTGCGCCGGTCAAGGGTGTGCTCAAAACCTACGGAGAACAGAACACAACCCAAGCCGTCGATGTCATCCCGGTTAAATCAAACGCGATGACAAACCTTTAACAATCTTAAAAGTCCACCGCTAACTTCGCGGTTGCAGTTTGCACACTATTGCCGGTACCGCCTTTGGAAATTTCATAATCTTCATCATGTAAATATTCCAAAGTTAATGATGTGTTATCATAGACAACCACACTGACAGCAGCCCCTAAACGTTGTTCAGGTAATTCAAGCGCCAAGGCTTCATCTGAACCCTGATAGGTCGCCGCGAAAGTGGTTTCTTTTTCCAAAATGTTGGTCGTATAGGATAGTTCCGTATTCCATGCTTCCGGCTGTGCGCCTTTGGAATTAAAGGCAAGTTCGGTACTATCAAAAGCATCGGTTGCCTTGATATACCCTGCACTGAACAAGACACCACTCATGCCGACAGACCCGTTCAGGTTCATGCCACCGACATAATCCTTCATTGCCGTGCCATTACTGATTTTGTCCGTTACGCCATCAGAATCAGCGATGTTATTGATATAACCCGCCCCAACAGCAACTTCCAAACCATCAATGTCACCTGCATAGCCGACATTTAAGCCAAATTGGTCAATATTATTCCCTTCGCCTGATTTTTGAGTATCCCCATTATAAGCAAAACCTTCAAAGCTAAACCCGTTTGCGGTTGCACCAACCAGCAGCGCATTTTCCTTGGTTTCACCCAATGTTTTGGTGATGGGGTCTGTGCTCATAGCTGTATCAAAATTGCCAAACGGGACAGCCCATTTACCAACTTGGGTATAAAGGGGAAATTCATCTGTATTGGCAATCCGCACGGTGGCTTCATCCAATGTAATATTGTCAGAACCATCTTCGTAAAGTGCCACGATATTGGTTTCCACATATTCATGCGGTTTGGCAGAGAATCTAAGTTCAGCCTTTGCCAAAGAGAGATCGCTACTGTCTTCATTGGCAAAAGTCTCTGAAGACGTGGCTTCAAATTCCAATGTCCCGCCAATTTGAATTGTATCCAAGAAAGCCGGAGACGCTTTTGCTTCTTCAGCTTTATTTTCAGCATTTTCTGCTTGGGCCTGTGTCTGTTTTAACATGGCTTGAAGTTCATTAAGTTGACGTTGCTGGGTTTGCAACATCGCCAACAACTCTTCGCGACTTGGAGAACCTGAATCTGCCATAGCTGCCGTTGCCGTTAATGCCATAGCCGAGACCATACCCGTCAAGACAATTTTTTTAGTATATGCTTTGAATGTCATAGCTTCCTTACTTCTCGTATTTGGTGGATGAAAATGGAGACACATAAAAAACGTTATGTTATAACATTTCAACAATCATTTACAACTGATAATGATTATTAATATCGAGTTCTTTTTATTTTGCAAGTGATAATTATTCTCTTTAATGAATTTACAAGACACACAATCTTGATTACTGCCATTCTTAAGCGTATTGTTTCCCTTGCAGCCGACCAAACACAGCCGAATCAATATGTTTCTCAAATGGTTACACCATGACCCCCGCGATCAAACTTGCACAAAAAAAGAAAATCATTTTTCAGACACACAGTTATGAACATGACCCGAAGGCAACGTCCTATGGGGAAGAAGCTTCAGAAAAATTGGGGATTCCAGTCGAGCAAGTCTTCAAAACACTGGTGGTCGCAACTGAAAAAAACGACCTGTGCGTCTGTGTCGTCCCCGTTGCGGGGATGCTAGACCTCAAACAAGCCGCCAAAGCCCTAAAGGTTAAAAAAACCGCCATGGCGGATGCCAAAAAAGTACAAAGCACCACGGGCTATGTCTTGGGCGGCGTCAGTCCGTTGGGACAGAAAAAACAATTGCCCACCCTGATCGACAGCACGGCTCAAAATTTTAAAACCATCTATGTCAGCGCTGGCAAACGCGGCCTTGAAATTGAACTGAGCGCACAGGATTTACAGACCCTGACCCGCGCCCAATTCGCCGACATCTCAAAAATTTAACCTATTGTTTTTAAACGTTTGTTGCGCAGCATTCGTCCATCGACAATCAACAGGGCCAAGAGAATTAAAATCATCCCCGAAAGTTGATCCAGCGTGATACGCTCTCCCAACAACAGCGTCCCTAAAAGAATGGCGCTGAGCGGAATCAAAAAAGTCACTAACATTAAATTTGTCGCACCGGACGTCGTCAAAATTCTAAAATATAGAATATAGGCTACAACAGTACAAAAGAACGCCATAAAACCAATGGCAAAAAGAACCTCACCACTGGGCACAAAATAACCATTGGGAAAGCCATAAATCAAGGCAATCGGCGTCATCACCAAACTAGAAGAAACCACTTGTCCTGTCGCCGTTACCATTGGATTTATATCTTTGAAGCGCCGTCCCCAGATAGCCGCACATCCATAGGAAACAGCCGCGACCAAAACTGCAATCTGTGCCCATAAGGTCGCGCTTATACCGTCCAAAGCATCAAAACCGACCATCAGAATAACACCTATAAAACCAACAAGAAGACCAAACACTTTTGATCGGCCGATCTTTTCATCATGGGTTAAAAACTGGGCAAGAATAATCGTAAATAAGGGTGTTGTCGCATTGAAGATCGAAGTCAGAGAGCTCGTAATCTCCGTCTGGCCCCAAACGATCAACGTAAAAGGGACGACGTTGTTCAAAAGCCCCATCACAAAGAAAGCGCACCAAACTTTTATATTGCGGGGCAAGGCCTGCCCCATCAGACGCAAAAGCAAGAGTAATATAAGCGCAGCACCACCCACACGCCCCCACACCACAACCAAAGGCGTGACTTCACGCAAAGCGATCTCTGCATAATAGAAAGACCCGCCCCAAATAAAAGAGAGCGTAATCAACAAGAGCCAATCAAGCGGTTTCATCGATGTCATCATTATTTTCACCTTTTCATCAAGAATGACAAAAAGAGAAATAACCGACATCGCGGCCAAAAACTCGCCGTTAACGGACGCGAACGATATCCGCTCTAATTTTGTTTAGGATATTGAATCAATGTGAAAACATTTAAAGACGGGTCTGTGAAATGCGCCAAGGCCCCGCCCCACTCTTCCATCACCGGCTTGCCTTCAAACTTTACGCCTTTTGATTTCAGTGCTTTATAGGTTTTCTTGATATCATCGACGGCAAAAGAAACACCGGTAAAACGCCCAACCATGCCGACCGCATCAGGTTCGCTCAAATCGATTTCTTCCAGAATCAACTTTGTGCCGGGCAGATCATACACGCAGACGCCTTCCCCTTCAAAACCGATGACAAAATCGAGTTTATCGACAAAAAAAGCCTTCGTTTCCAAAAAATCCCCTGAAAAAATACGAATGGCATCAATTGCTTTGAGCATCTCTTGCGTCCTTTATAATTTGCGTTCATATAGCTTATATCAAAATCCAAGGACGAAAACATGGACTATCTCATCACAGGACCGGAAAATTCTCCCCTCACATTGGCCTTTGCCCATGGCGCAGGGGCACAAATGGACAGTAAATTTATGGACCGTGTTGCCATCGGTTTGAATGAACGTGGCATCAAGGTGGTACGTTTTGAATTTCCCTACATGCAAAAACGCCGTGAAACAGGTAAAAAACGTCCCCCTGATCGCACGCCCAAACTTTTAACAGCTTGGCGCGAAGTGATTACTGATCTTGGCGGACCGGATAAACTGTTCATCGGTGGCAAATCCTTGGGCGGACGCATGGCCACTATGATCGCGGCCGAACTAGAAGCAGAAGGCACCCCTGTGCGCGGTGTCTGTGTCACCGGCTACCCCTTTCACCCTCTTGGAAAGTCTGAACCCGAATATCTGCGCACAGAGCATCTCATGACCTTAAAAACCCCAACGCTGATTTGCCAAGGCGCACGTGACAGCTTTGGCTGGTGGGATGAAGTGGTCGAATATGGCCTACCCTCAAGCATCGAATTTCATTGGGCCGATGATGGAGACCATGACCTCAAACCCCGTGTCCTATCAGGACGCACCATGAAACAAAACCAGGAAGAAGCCATCGATGCCCTTGCCGATTGGCTGAAAGCAAGACCATAAACATGCTTATCGACAGCACCACCTTACTGGCCTATTGCTTAACCGCAGGTGCCATCGTTTTATCGCCAGGTCCAGATACCGTCCTGATCTTGCGCTATGCCCTTAATTCTGGTCGTAGGGTTGGATTAGCGACTGTTTTAGGCGTTCAGATCGGGCTTGTCGGTCATACACTTCTGGCTGTTTTTGGCATTTCCGTGATCATTGCGTCCAGCCCGATTCTGTTTAAACTGGTAGCGGTTTTAGGGTCAGCCTATCTGGCATGGATTGGCATACAGGGCTTTCGGGGCAAAACATTAAAATTTGATACAAACGGCCCCAGTATTTCTTTTAAAAAAGCCATGTTTGATGCCATGCTCTGTAACCTGCTCAACCCCAAAGTCATCATCCTCTTTCTGGCACTTTTACCTAACTTTGTGGACCCCGCACGTGGCAGCGTGCCTTTACAACTGATCATTCTGTCTTGTGTGTTGGTCTTAATCAACATGGCGTGGCAAGTTCCCATTGCATGGGCGGCTGATGCGGTGCGCAGTTGGTTATCACGTCCGCGCGTCCAAAAAACAGTCAATGCTTCAACAGGAGCCTTCTTGCTGTTTTTTGCCGCAATGATGTTGTGGGAACATATAATTTTAAACTGAACGTGTTGCGACGACTTTTTGATACAAACCACCAAACAAGGTTTCTTTGGTCCAGTTGACCGTCTCATCCTTGCTGGCGTAGTCTTGGATTTCACGTCCCCATAAGCCTTTAGCGAAGGGTTCCAGCCAATCAAATATTTTACTCATCAACGGCTTAAGAATGTGATAGCGCACGGGTTCATGATAATCGACAAAAACCACTTTTCCGCCCGGTTTAATTGAAGCCAAAAGTGCTTTAACGATCTTTTCCTTCATGTCTTCCGGCACTTCATGCAACAAGAAGAAACAGGTGATCACATCATAAGGTTTGGTTTGAATGATGCTCGCATCCCCAAGCATGACATGGGCATTGTTAAAACCTGTCAAACGCTTTTGGGCAGTTTCAACCTGAATAGGAGCCACATCAATCACATCAAGGCGACCGTTTATCCCAACAGCTTTTGCCAAAACAGTAGAGAAACGCCCATAAACAGCAGCGGGCTGTAAAACGGTTTGACCGGGTTCAATTTCTTCAACCGTTTTTTGAATCAACCGTCCCGCATTCCCCCATAAAATGACCTCCACCACAGGTGTGGAGCTGAGCCAGCGAACGGTTTTAGGATTGAGATAAGCCCACGTATACGTTTCTTGTAGATAATCAGGCAATGAAACTGACGCACTGTCATTGTCTGCACCTGATGAAATATTCTGCTTTCCTAAATAGGTCATAAGTCCCTCATATTGCACATGCAAACATCATATATCTTTCTCGCAACATTCAAAAATGAAGCTTTTGCGGCACAGCATTACTGCTTTTGCATGGCAACTTCATTCAAAACCCATTCTCGAAAAACAGCTACTTTGGGTACATCACCACGCCCGGTACGATATGTCAAATAATAGCCGTCATTTTGATCCGGCAAAAGCGGGCCTTCGAAAGGCATAATCAAATTTCCTTTATTCAATTCATCTTGCACCGCCGTGCGTCCTTCCAACACCACCCCCAACCCATTGAGTGCAGCATCAATCGCCAAGGCAGAACGATTGAAATGCAACCCTTTTGCCGGATTAATACCGCGTACCCCGGCGTTTTCCAACCACATGGACCAAGTAACAAGACGGGCTTCACTATGAATCAACGTGTGATGGACCAAGTCCTGTGGCTTATCCAGACGTTGATTAAATTGAATAAGGGCGGGCGAACAAACAGGCACCATCGTTTCGCTAAATAAAATCTGAGATATCTGATCAGGCCAAACACCACGCCCGTACATCAACCCCACATCAAAGCCACCATAAAGACTTTCAGACGGATTGAGAGTAGAATTGATACGGATATTTACATCTGGGTGGGTCGCGACAAAACGATGCAAGCGTGGCATCAACCAGGATTTTGCAAAAATGGGTGCACAGGCAACCGTTAAGATATCTGCTGCCCCTTGCGCCATCACGGATTTAACCGCTTCTTCTATATCGTCGAAAGAGCGCATCAAACTATGCTGTAGGATATTGCCCGCATCGCTCAGCATCAAGGCATGATCCTTGCGCTTTGCTGAAGCAATACGATGAAATAGTTTCACGCCTAAATAATCTTCTAACGCCAAAACTGCATGGGATACCGCAGATGGCGTCACATTCAGGTCTTGTGCCGCCTTCTTAAAGCTTAAAACTTGAGCCGCCGCTTCAAATGAACGAAGTTGCGGGAGAGGTGGTAAACGTCTGGACATCAAATCACATGAATTTTATTCATCTATATGATGAAATCTTATCGTTTGTTCACCTCAATGGAAAGGCCTAAATAAAGCACATAATAATTCAGTCTAAGAATAGACGACACCAACACATTCAAACAGGGATGACGAACTGATGATGACGCAAAGCGCACAAGCCGTTAATATGTACTGGGAACATAGAGGAATGAGCGTACCACTCATGACAGAAAAACTTTCACTGCGCAAAAGATCGGTCACGATTTCCGGTCACGGCACCAGTGTATCCTTGGAAAACGCCTTCTGGGATGTGCTTAAAGACTTAGCCGAAAGCCGCAACATCTCCATGAACGCCTTGATCACCGAGATTGATAAAGAGCGCACCGGAAACCTGTCCAGCGCGATCCGCGTTTACATCCTGGAACATCTGCGCCGCTAACACAGCGAAACGCCTTACCTTTTCAATAAATTACCCAAGCCTTTTAACAGTTGCTCTTCAACAGAAGGCGCCTTTTGTGGGGCTGTGTTTGATGTACTGCCCCCCGGTGGCGGGGGCGGTGGTGCCATGGTTCCATCTTGTGGTGCATTTGGCGCAGGCGTTGTTTCTTCAGATGTCGGCGCTTCGGTTTTCACACCGCCTGCACCCAACAAGCCACGAATAAGATTCCCATAGCCTTTTTTCTCCAGCTTATCCGGCAGTGGGATCACCAAACCACCGCCACTGGAAATCCCGCCAGTATCCAGTTTCACATTCGGCGCATCCAACGAACCGATGACCGAAAATGGATAGTTTTTCTTCATTTTTGCTTTTTGCGCCAATAAACCAACCAACGCATTTTGCTGAATGTTCAAGTTCCCGGAAACATCAACTGTCCATTGCGGTAGATCCACATTGCCCGTTGCACTCCCCATTGCAATATTCGAGGTTAAATTGGCCGTCTTCAAATTCGCAACCCCTTTGACGATATCGGATGCAACGCTCACATCGGCTTGCGCCTTGTTGCTGTTCGTCCCTGATAAAACGGCCAAAAAGTTTAAGATGTCCAATACAGAACTGCCTTTGCCTTTTGACTGCATGGTCAAGCCTTGCATGGTCATATTGGCTGTGCCATCCAGATTGGAAATAAGCTGTGCTTGGCTTTGTCCTTGCGCACTCATGTTAGACGTTAAATCCACCCGTCCCACGGCAGAAGAAGCACTGTCGGTTTGCGTCAAAATTTGCGAAACCTGCAGACCTTCTGCACGGACATCTGCGGTCAATTGCGCGATTTTACTGGCATCAAGTTTTGACGTCACATTAACTTGGCCACCAAAAACACCCGCATCGGCTTGGCTCACATCCAGAACACCGTTTTTTAAATCCGCGCTTAAAACAACATTTTTTGCCGTTATCTTTTTATGGCTCAAAGCTGCAGATTTGAGCCTAACTTTAGCGTCTATCCCACGCAAACCACTAAGGTCGATCACTTCTTGCGACCACTTACCTGATACTGAAGGTCTCTTGGCCTTCGCCGCGCCTCTTCCCCCAGTTGAGGCAATCCGATTGTCATTTGCAGCCGCAACTTCCCCCTCTCGCGGTAAGAATGGATCAAGGCGTAACGCCCCTGTTTCCAGTGTCAATTCTGCATAAGGGCGGGTCATAGGTTTAAACAAGGCTTCCCCGGACAATGCCGTATTGCCGATTTTACCGGAGATATTTTTAAATGAGACAAGCTGAGGCGTATATGAAACATCCGTATTGACCTCAACCGCGCCGGGATTACCACTGGGCTGATAGGACAGACCAAGACCACGGGTCAAACGTGCCAAGTCCGATATCTGTGCGTTCACGGTCGCATCCGCCTTTGGTATGGGAAAAAGATCGGCATTACCGGCAACAATCAGCGTTGCACCCAACAGGTTTGCACTCAAATCCAAATCGGGTGCCAACAGATTATTATTAAGCGTCGCACTCAGGGAAACAGCCCCCAGTTTGCGCCAATCCATCACTTTATCTTGTCCGAGGATTTTTGCCGCATCCGCCAAGTTCTCGCCCCGAACACTGACCTTCAAGTCTTGCGCCGTCAAAGCGTTGTCTTTGTTGATGAGCGCACCACTGGCCCCGAGTTTCAACCCCGCAAAGTTACCGACGGATGCCTTTTGAATTTTCACATCACCATTATAAATACTTGCTTTAAATTCCGCATTCTTAATGTCCTGTTTTTGGAGCACCAGATGTCCAGCAGATAAATCAAGATTTGCGTCAAAACTGTTTAAGATTTTGAGACCATCCAAAACAGAAGCTGCATTGGTGGAAGAGTGCGCCGTCTCATTTGTGGCATCATCATTCGCAGGCATCTTTTGTCCGCTAGAGCTAGGCGTGGTTTGCGTTTCAACCAGATAAGCATCTGCATTAAAGCGATCCAGAGACAAGCTGGCCCCAAAGGAGGGGCGAGAACGCAAGGCAATGGTCGTCGCCCCTTTCAGGCTGGACCCATCCATCTTTGCCAGTAAGTCATAAATGCGCACGGTTTCAGGATTGGCCGTCACTTGTGAAGCCACGCTCAAATGCTGCAAACGATCATTAGGTACCTTAGAAAGATCCACTCCCAACCAGCTTAAAGCGCCACGCAGATGAGAGAAATTCAAATCCATTGATCCATCAAATTGCATTTTACCGTCGCGTTCACCCGCAATACCCACAAGCGAGAATTCCCCCGCGCCGGGTAAAATGGCAGACAGCCGCTCTAAAGAGACTTCCCCTTCATTCAAAGAAACAATGGACTGAACCTGTCTGATTGATTCCCCCTTAAATGTGATCGCATCAACCGATAAGGAAACCGAAGCAGCAATATCTTTAGGTAATTTCGCCGATGTCGTGCTTGCCGGAGTATCTTGTTTTACTTTTTTGGCACTATCATCCACAGCCAAAGCCACAGATGCGCGCTCTCCCCCTGATGGCAACAGCGTTTCTGTCGGTGAAATCACAAGGGGTAATGGGTTCGGAGCGGTTGGTGTATAAGGTGCAGCTGTCAACCAAACATCCCCATCCAATTTATTAAATGTCGCCGAAGCCTGAAGGGTTTTCTGTCCTTTTTGGGTATATTTCAATTTTACATTGCCACGATCACGCCCCAAAGTTAAGGATAAGCCCTCTTCCCCAAAGGACATACCTTCTGCGCCGTAAGCCGTGTCACCTTCCACGGTAAAAGGTTGGTTCAACCCACCGGGCAAGGTGTCCTGTTTTGCAAAAGCGCTGATCAAACCAGCTAGGCTTTTGCCACTGGCGGTCAGTTTTCCTTTGATTGCCGGACCTTCGGTTAAATTTACAAAAGTACCACTAAATCGGGCGCTGGCTTCACCATGGGCGAAGTGAATTTCCGAGGCAAAGGAAGCTGTCCGTCCATTCACGATCTGCCCGACATTGGCTTCAAAGCCAACGGGAATACCACGCAGATTGACCGTACCAACGGCTTCAAACGGCCCCTTCAGCCCGGCAAGACTGAAACGACTATTAATATCGTTAACTTCTTCATAAGTCGTATTTGAAGGATCTTCATAAACCAATGTTCCGCGTTCAATAATAAAATCATCGATCTGAAGCGGTAAGGCAGCATTGTCCTCTGACGCATTGTTTTCAAATAAAGGCTCCCCAGCGCGGGGCTTGGTTTCAATATTTTTTTCTTTATCTTCTTTTGATGCCAGCACCCAATTGCCTTGTCCGTTTGCCAACATCTCAAGTCGAATCACGGGTTCGATCAAACGAATGGAATTAACATGCACTGAACCAACCAAAAGCGGAAACAAGGCCACATTAACATCCAGCTGACGGATAGATACCATATTACTGGTTGAAGCATCGGGTGCATTGGCCAGACGAATATCGCTAACTTTCAAGACAGGACTGGGCAAAACTGAAAAAGCAATATCACCGCCAATCAACAAGTCACGACCTGTAAAATCTTTGACTTGTTGTGCGATTTGCGTGCGATAACCGGACCAGTCGATAAAACTGGGGACAATCAAGATTGCGCCCACGATCAAAACGACAATACCCGCTATAGCAATAAGTACTTTTTTCACTTTTGTTCACCCGCTTGATTATCTGCTATTTCCTATAGACCCAACCTTGTCAAATCCATAAATTTATTTGTTTCGTTTATATACACTCAAACTTATGCAATTTGTACCTTCATATAAGCTTTTTTCTTAGTTATTTTAATGGCTTTTCAAACATCTATACCTTGATATCCTTAGTCCAAGCCATCATAATTTATATCAAGACAAAAGTGAGAAAAATCTCATAAAAAATTATTGCTCGAGAAAATGATAACAAAGTTGGCTAGGACTCTAAATGCAAGCAGCTCCTTCAGACGAGAAACAAAAGCGATCTCCTAAAACCGGAAATGCCTTTGCACGTTTGGTCAGCTTGCCACCGGGCACAGACAAAAACATCTTGATAAAAACCATTGATGAAGCAGTCACTTTTGTACTGTCTCAACTGTCCAATCATGAAAAAGGCACGTTACCTGCCGATTTATTAGTCCAGGTACAAACGTCACTGAAGTTTCTAGAACAATGTTTAAGCTTTAAAGATGCCGAATTCAGCAGCTTTGCCAAACGTCGTGCCAATGAACTTCAAACCGCATTGGAAAATACTTTTGCCCGTATAGAGGCCGCCAAACGCCAGAGTTCCGAACCCCAAAAAGTTCAAACTGATCCAGCCCCGGCACCACAAAAAGAAATAAAACCTGAGACAAAACCAGAAGATGATTCCAAACCAAAAGAAAAAAATGACCCGAAAACCTTCCCTTATCTGCGTGAAGAAAAGATTCTAATCGATTATGCTTATGACAAGTTATGTAAACGCTTGTCATTCTTACGTGGTGATACGATGGTTGTCGAAAAAGGCCGGGGCGTGATGGTAAGCGGCATTCATGAAGACGGTGTCCCGCCCTTTTTCTTAATTGCCCCCACATTCCCCGACATTCTACGCCCGGCCTTTGAAGACTTGTTGCGCGAAAAACGAGATCTTTTAAGTCGACGCATCTATATTCATACCCACAAAGACCATAGTGAAGAAGAGACACGCACCCTCTATGCTGAAACCTATTATCGCGATATCGACGGCATCGTCGCCCTTGCCTTTGACGATTGGTCTGGCGAAGTCGCGCGTGCCGGCATTGAGGGAGCTGGTCTGCCCCAAGAAATAAGGGTCATCGGCCCTAAAAAGAAAAATGAAGACGACGGTGGAATCGGAGCCAGTTTGAAAAAGGTCTTTTCCTTCGGTGAAACAAAAGAAAAGAAAAAAGAAAAAAGAAAAACAATCGACGTGCCAGACACCAACCCTATTCGCATTCACAAAGAATGGAAAGCACTGGAAACAAAAGGTGTTTTCAATCTGTCACAACATTTTAGTTACAGTATGATTTCCTATGCGATTCAACTAAATGAAAAACAGTTTGAAACGGAATATGAATGCATCGCGCAAATCGTTAATCAACAGACTACCCCCGATGTCGGCCCGGTCATCACCAACCTGTCCAGGTTGTACAAGTTTTATGACAATATCTTCTTCGACCTGGTGATTCTTGTCCTTTTTCAACGTAAAAATAAATTTGACATTAATATGCTACAAGCCGCCTGTATGTCACAAAATTTTGTTGTTGACCGCTTGCCTCTCACCATGGATGAACTGCGCCGCCGTCCCATGGAACATGCCAAACATATACTTGCCACCCTCAAAGACACCAATAAGACCGATGAAATAAAACAAGCCCTTAAAGACTATTTCCATGTGCATGAAACGATTCATGCTTCCAAAGTTGGCAAACGCATCCAGGCTTCCCAAAACCTGTTAAAACGCCAAGCTGGAAAACTAGACGGCAAAGCAAAACAGGTCCTGGATGAAGTTCTTCAGATTTTCCGCGAGATCAACAATCTAAAAGCCCAACAGGAAGAAGAGTCCATTTTCCTTGGCGACGAAATTCTAGAGGCCATCGCCGAAGGAATTGATCGTGCCATACTGTATCTAAAATAGAGAGCCCCCTTGCCTTGATCTGCGTGTAACAAAACTGTCGCACCTCAGTCATTTTACCTTAACACCAATAACTTATGAATTGAATTAGATAGACTTTCTTTCAATTTAATCAGTTTATAATTAAGGGCGTAAGTATGTTTTTTTCTCGAAAATCAACTTTCTGTTTGACGTTGGCCATGGGCGCTTCTTTGTTAACAATGAACGCCTATGCAGGATCATGCGATCCCAAGGTCAATATGTGTGGCAATGAAATTTCCAAAGATGAAAAGGCTTCACCGATACCAAAGTTTTCTGAAGTTTCCTTCCCGAAAACAGATGCAGAAAAGCGTGCCTTACGTGCCAGCAACAGTCTCACCGTCGACGGTAAAAAATACAATCTTGGCTACCATACGATTATGCGCAGTGGCGACAAAGTCGGTGCTGGTACATTCGGTCTGATTCTGGACAAAAATGGCAAACCCGTTATCAACAAAGATGATGGATCACAGCATATCTCTGTCGACAACGACTTCAGCTCATTACTTCCGGTTGGCAACAAACTCTTCATGGTTTCTCATTTCGAAACCCGCCCGGCTGCGATGTATGTGACAGAATTGAAACAAGACAAAAACAACGGTCAATTAACCGCCGTTAGCACTAAAAACATCGATTTCACTGCCTATGGCGGCCTATGGGTGCCTTGTGCGGGCAGCGTCACCCCTTGGGGAACGCACTTGGGTGGTGAAGAATATCCGTCTAATGCGCGTGTCTATGAAGAAGCCAAAAGCATGGCCGATATTGATGACTACACCAAACCGATGGTGCGCTATTTTGGTGTGGACGACAAAACAGCTGATTTGAAAACCTTCCGCGCAAACTATATGCCGTACCGCTACGGCTATCCAACTGAAGTGACCGTCAGTATTGATGGTGATGCCACACCAGCCAAACATTTCTCTATGGGGCGTGAAGCGGTTGAATTAGCAAAAGTCATGCCTGATCACAAAACCGTCTATATTTCTGATGATGGCACAAACGTTGGTCTGTTCATGTATGTTGCCGACAATCCCGGTGATCTGTCTGCAGGCTCTCTCTACGCAGCAAAATGGAACCAAATTCATGATGCCAACGGTGGTTATGCCAACCTGAACTGGGTTGATCTGGGTCATGCCACAGATGGTGAGATCCAAAAATCCATCGAATCTGGTGTTAAATTCTCCGATATTTTTGAAACGTCGGCCCCGACAAAAGATGACAGCTGCAAAAGCGGCTTCACCTCCATCCACACCACAACGGGTCAAGAATGTCTCAAAGTGAAGCCCGGGATGGCAACGGTTGCCTCACGCGTTGAAACACGCCGTTACGCTGCCATGATGGGCGCGACGACAGAATTCCGTAAAGAAGAAGGTATCACCCTCGATCCCGTTCATAAACAGCTATATGTTGCCATGAGTGCCGTTGAAAAAGGCATGATGGATGCTGAAAAACACGACAAAGGCGGCCCAAACCATGTACGCTTGCCAAAAAACAAATGCGGGACCGTTTATCGCCTTGATTTAGGTCATGATGCAAAAATCGGCAGTGAATATGTCGCTGGCAACATGTATGGCTTCTTGGCTGGCATTCCCAAAAAATACGACAGCAAAAACAAATGCGACATTAACGGCATTGCCAATCCTGACAACATCACCTTCATCCCGGGACGTGATACATTGATCATCGGTGAAGATACGGGCTCTGGTCACCAAAATGATGCGGTTTGGTCTTATAACCTTAAAGATCAAGCTTTAACCCGCATTGAAACAACGCCTTACGGTTCTGAAACCACAGGGGTTTATTTCTACCCGGACATCAACGGCTTCTCCTACCTCATGAGTGTTGCACAACACCCATATGGCGAATCAGATGAAGATCAGTTGAAAAATCCTTCTGATGCGATGGGATATACGGGCTACATCGGCCCCATGCCTGCAATGAAATAAATCTTTGAATAAAATGCGACTAGAAAAACCCATGCACTTGTATGGGTTTTTTTATTAAAGGAATATGAGAATGAAACTGCATAAAGTTTACTTTTGGGCCACACTCCTCCTGTTGCCTGACGTCTCCCAAGCTATGGCTTATGAAGATGTCGATTTAAAAAATGACACCCTCTACAACCCCATGGCCTATATTCCGCCGCAGTGTTACACCAAAACCATTGGTGCAAACGCAGAACTACATAACCCTTGCTATACCTGTCATCAACAATCCACAGCGCCCAATTATGCAAATGATGATGATATGCAAGAGATTTACGATCTGCCGGGCATTGCCAAACAAAACCGATGGAAAAATCTGTTCAACGATCACAGCACAGCCGTTGCCAAAATCAGTGATAACGAGATAACGACTTACATCAAAACAGATAATTACAAAGATGCACAAAACCGCCTGCTCTTGCGCGAAGACTTGCAACACCTTGCTAAAGGCAGTGATGTCAACGGCAATGACATCTGGGACGGCTACCTGCCCGATGCTTATTTTTCTTTTGATGAAGAAGGTTTTGACAAAACGCCTGAGGGGCAAGATACCGGTTGGCGGGCCTTTGCTTATTATCCGCTCAACGGCACATTCTGGCCCACTAATGGCTCTGGCGATGATGTCCTGATCCGTTTAAGCCAGATCTTTCGCGAAAATGAAAATGCGCATTATGACCGCGATGTATACCGTCTTAATCTAGCCATCGTTCAAGCCCTCCTGCAACGCCAAAACGTGACCATCAACACCGCTGATGAAAAAAAATATGGCGTCGATCTCAATCAAAACGGAACACTGGATCAGGCAGAAGAAATCGTCTTCAATTGGCATCGCGGTCAATTGGACCGCAACACCATGTCTTATGTCGGACGGGCCAAACAGGCCTTAAGCGCAGGACAAGTGCATCTTGCCCCCGGTCTTTACCCCAAAGGGACCGAATTTCTCCATTCCGTGCGCTATATTGATCAAGATGACGACGGCAATGTAAAATTAGCTGCGCGCATGAAAGAACTGCGCTACATGAAAAAAGGCGTGTGGAAGACCTATACCCAGCTTGAAAACGCAACACTGGAAGAACTGAAGGAAGAAATTGATTTTCCTGAAAGATTAGAACAATTTTCCGGTAATCCGGAAATCGGATTTCAGAATAAACGCGGCTGGGTTTTACAGGGCTTTATTGAAGATAAAAAAGGACATTTGCGTCCACAAAACCATGAAGAAAGTCTCTTTTGCATGGGCTGTCACAGCGGCCTTGGTGTCACCACCGATTCAACCTTTGCCTTCCCACGTAAACTATTGGGCAAATCCTTTCGCAATGGCTGGTACCATTGGGATCAAAAAGGGCTACAAAACACCCCTGAACCCAAAGTCACCTTGGCAGACGGAAGCACAGTCTATGCCTATAGCCACTATTTGGAACAAAACAATTCCGGCAATGAATTTCGTACCAATGACGAAGTCATGACTAAGTTCTTCGACTCACAAGGCATCTTAAAACCAGATATGGTGGAAAAGCTCCATGCCGATATTACTGTCCTGCTCGCTCCGTCCAAAGAACGCGCAATGAGGCTCAACAAGGCTTACCGTGCCCTTGTACAGCAACAAAACTTTATTTGGGGCCGTGATGCCACCATAGAACCCTTGGAGAATGTGTACCAACAGGTGCCTGAAGGTCAAAAGACAGGAATCAAACACACTGTGCAGGTCAAAAGATTAGTCCCTCCGTCATGAGATTCTATCTTTTGACTTCGCGCTAAATTACCTGTAACCACTGTGTCGAATTTTTTATTTTCCACTTGATTTTCAAAAAGGCAAATTAACGTGCGTGCCGTTTTGAAAGCGGAATCTTTTTGCCGTCAAAAAAACATCACATTTCACTATAATTTGTTGACAGACACCTCCTGTACCCACAATATCTAGTCGTGAGTTACGTTCATCACATGGACCTCGCCCTGTAGAAACTACCGTAGATTCCGCCGATTTTATGAAGTTTCTACCATCGGTTTTAAGCTTGCTTCTGACCGTTTGACGACCGCCTTCTCAACATTGGGATAGGCGGTCGATGCGCGAATCCAGACAAGAATGAAAATCACTAACGACAAATAAGGGACCGCTATTTAAGACGGTCCTACCCTTGAAATAACGGGATACGAACCAAGATGGATGTCAGGGCACATCCGTCCGTTATGGGTTTCGTATTGCGCATAGACTTAAAACCGCTAATTGGAGGTAAGAAAATTGGAATCTAGTATGCTTGATGTTGTTCAGGTACATGGGGGCTGTCAGGTTCATGTGGATCACGCACGCGACAGCCATCTGACCGACTTCGGCAGATCTGTGCTGGCAGATCGCTACCTCATGCCTGAAGAAAGTTATCAAGACCTGTTCGGGCGTGTAGCTTCTGCTTACGGTGATAACGACGCCCATGCGCAGCGGATTTATGATTACATGAGCCGCCTATGGTTTATGCCCTCCACCCCGGTTCTTTCCAATGGCGGTACGTCACGCGGTTTACCGATTTCCTGCTTCCTCAATGAAGCCAACGACAGCCTTGATGGGATTGTCGGCCTGTGGACGGAAAATGTCTGGCTGGCAGCAAAAGGCGGCGGCATCGGGTCTTACTGGGGCAATCTGCGCTCCATCGGGGAACCTGTTGGTCGCATCGGTAAAACCTCCGGCGTTGTACCGTTCATTCGTGTGATGGATTCCATGACCCTTGCCATTTCTCAAGGTTCTCTCCGTCGTGGGTCCGCAGCCGTTTATCTGCCCGACCATCACCCCGAACTGGAAGAATTTATCGAACTGCGCCGCCCCACCGGAGGCGATCCCAACCGCAAGACCCCCAACTTGCACCATGGGGTTTTGCTGTCTGACAAATTTATGCGCGCTGTTGAAAATGATGAAGACTGGAAACTGCTGTCCCCCCATGACGGTACAGTCATGCGCACGGTAAATGCCCGCTCCATGTGGATCCGCATCCTGACTGCGCGCATTGAAACGGGGGAGCCCTATATCATCTATTCCGACCATGTAAATGGTGCCCTGCCCAAACACCACAAGCTGGCAGGCCTGACAGTAAAAACATCGAACCTTTGTGCGGAAATCACCTTGCCCACAGGCATCGACCATCATGGGCAGGAACGCACGGCTGTCTGTTGTTTGTCTTCTCTAAACTTAGCCAATTATGAACATTGGAAAGACAACCCGCGCTTTATCGAAGATATCCTGCGTTTTCTGGATAACGTGCTGGATGACTTTATTGAAAAAGCACCGGATGAAATGGCGCGTGCTAAATATTCTGCCATGCGTGAGCGCAGCGTTGGTCTTGGCGTAATGGGTTTCCATTCTCTATTGCAGAAAAACCGGGTGCCATTTGAATCTGCACTCGCCAAAGCGTGGAACCGCAATATCTTTGCCCACATTCAGAAAAAAGCGGATGAAGCTTCAGAACTGCTGGCAGATGAGCGTGGGTCCTGCCCGGATGCGGAAGAATATGGCATCAAGGCACGTTTTTCATGCAAAACCGCCATTGCGCCGACCGCCTCTATTTCCATCATTTGCGGGGGCGCCAGCCCGGGGATTGAACCGATTGCTGCCAACAGCTATATGCACAAAACCTTGTCCGGGTCTTTCAACGTGCGCAATCCCTATCTGGCAAAAGTTTTGGAAGAACATGGCAGAAATGATGAAGACACCTGGACATCTATCACGGTTAATGAAGGGTCCGTCCAGCATCTTGATTTCTTAACTCAGGACGAAAAGGACATCTTTAAAACATCGTTTGAACTAGATCAAATCTGGGTGGTCGATCTGGCTGCAGACCGTGCGCCCTTTATCGATCAGGCGCAATCGGTCAACCTGTTCTTGCCTGCTGATATCCATAAACGAGATTTGCACCAATTGCATTATCAGGCATGGAAACGCGGCCTCAAAAGCCTTTATTATTGCCGTTCCAAATCCATCCAGCGCGCTGAAGTCGTGGCCACCAAAGACCATATGCCCGACAGCCTGCGCGAACTTCTGGAAAAAGTGGAAATGCCAAACAACCCGCGTTTGCCGATGAGCAGTGATGATGGCGACAAATATGAAGAATGTCTGGCCTGTCAGTAAGGCTTAAACCGTTATTCCCGCACCAGCGGGAAACAATAAATATAAGAAAAACTGGATCCCCGCTTTTGCGGGGATGACAGTATGGAGTAAAAATATAATGTCCCTCTTAGACGCAAACCCCGTCTACAAACCCTTCAGCTACCCATGGTGTTACGAAGCATGGCACGTTCAGCAACAAGTCCATTGGTTGCCTGAAGAGGTGCCTCTGGCTGATGATGTCAAGGATTGGCACAAGAATTTGACGGAATCAGAACGCCACCTGCTGACCCAAATTTTCCGCTTTTTCACCCAAAGTGATATCGAGGTCAACAACTGCTATATGCGTCATTACACCCGCGTCTTCCAACCGACCGAAGTGCAAATGATGCTATCGGCCTTTTCCAATATGGAAACCATTCATATTGCGGCCTATTCCCATCTGCTGGATACCATCGGCATTCCTGAAGCTGAATATGCTGCCTTCCTGAAATATAAGGAAATGAAGGATAAATACGATTACATGCAGCAATTCGGTGTCGAAACAAAAATCGATATCGCAACAACACTTGCAGTTTTCGGCGGCTTTACCGAAGGATTGCAACTTTTTGCCAGCTTCGCCATTTTGCTAAACTTCCCGCGCCTCAATAAAATGAAAGGCATGGGACAGATCGTGACATGGTCAGTGCGTGATGAAACCCTGCACTGCAATTCTATCATCAAGCTTTATAAAACCTTCCTGTCAGAAAACCCGGATATTGATAAAGAAGAATTGCACAAACGCCTTTACACGGCCTGTTCCACCATTATTGAACATGAAGACGCTTTCATCGACCTCTGTTTTGAAATGGGCCCCATTGAAGGCATGACGCCGGAAGATGTGAAACTTTATATCCGCTATATCGGTGATCGTCGTCTTGAGCAGTTGAATCTTGAACCGCAATTTCAGATCGAGAAAAACCCGCTGCCGTGGTTGGATGCCATGCTAAACGCAGTTGAACACGCCAACTTCTTCGAAAACCGCTCCACCGAATATTCAAAGGCGGCAACGAAGGGTACGTGGGAAGAAGCCTTCGGGTAAATATATAAAGGGGGGATGTATCAATGACACCACAGCTTAAACAAAGTGTGATCATACTTGCTGTGATTGCACTATGCCTAACGGGTCTGTTTGATACGCTATATAAACTCACCCCCTTGCCCACATTTGAAGAAAATGCCGCCAGTTACCTTGCCGATGTGCGGGAACGCGCGGCTTATTCTTATGCGGCGGCGCGGACCTTGAACGCCACAATCTCGTTATTGGAATCGGTGGATACCGGGGTTGGCTTTGTCAGTCTTAAACCCGGACAAGTGTTAGAACCCATCAACGATATGATCGAGCAATTCTCCGATCTTGTGCTGATTGCTCTCGCTTCTGTCGGGGTGCAGGAAATTCTTATTGCCGTGCTAGGCGATATCAGTTGGACCTATCTGCTGCCCTTAGCCCTTTTCCCCGCTCTTATTGCGCCTTGGTCGGGGCAGTGGAAACAAAAACTCAACACCATCTCCATGACCTTTGTTGTCACGGTCATTGCCACACGTTTGTTGATCCCAACGATTGCCTTGGGTGGGCAAACCATCACCGATAGCTATTTGCGCAACGACTTTGACCAAGCCATCCAGCAAGTCGAAACCGTACGCAAAAAAACCAATGAAGCCGTTGGCGCCGTGCCGCGTGCCACACAAGAATTGCCGCCGGAGATCACCCCACCTTCGCGCAATAATTCCGTTTTTTCCCCCGCACCTGCACAAAGTGGGGAAAGCATTGTGTTGCCCAATTGGGATATGGTTAAAAAACTGGCCGATTCTGAAAAATTACTCACCATGCTGGAAAATATTCCACAACGCATTATCACATTGATCACGATTTTCACTTTTGAGACACTTGCCCTACCCCTTCTATTCGCTTTACTTTTCATATGGTTGGGTCGCACCTTCTTACGGGTTTTTCAATAACCCCTTGTTCACACAAGCAATTGGCATATGATGAAGACGCATTGATTAAGGATATTGCTTTTACTATGTGTTTCACAACGACCATCACCCGTTTTTGGGCACTGGCCTTCCTCGGCTGTTTGATTTTGTCGCGCCCGCTTTGGGCTGATGATCGCGCTGATAGCCAGCGCTTGTTGTTGAGCATCAAACAAGCAACCTTAAGCCAACAAGTCGCTAAAGCATCCTGCTTTGTCGGCCTTGCTTTTGAACAAGATAAAAACCTCAGTGCGCTCAAGCAAAATATCGCACAATTTGAAGACACCTATCGCCAGATTGCAAGCAATCCTGACAATGCCTATTTGTTGGCAACCCTTAAAGAATTTTCCCCTATTTGGGAACGCATCTTGTTTGCCACCTCCCTGACATTGGAAACACCCAATTTACCTGGTGTGGATATCGATATGATGGGGGCACTAAATGATGCGCTTTTACAAAAAGCCAAACATGTGGTTCAGGCCACCTATGACAATATGCAAAAGTCGCCGTTCTTAAATACGGTGCGCCATATTGCCGAACTCGGTTTGCTGTCACAACAATCTACCAAAGAATTTTGCTATGTGACCTATGGTCTGTTTACAGCCCTTCACCGCCAAAGCCTGCAAAAATCCGTTGCTGCTTTCGATACGGCGCTTAATGACCTCATCGATGGCAACCTTGATCATGAAATCATCCCTGCCCCCAATGATGAAATTCTCATGAATCTCTATCAAGTGCGCACACAATGGCTGGTCATGCGACCGATCTTGATGGGTGTCAGCGAAGGAGCACTGCCAAACCATAAAGATTTGGAAACCATCACTTCACTCAACACAGCACTGTTGGATTTATCAGACGAAATCTCAACCCTGTTCGTCACCGCTTACGAAGACTATAAAAACCAAGAAACCGCCCCGAATGAAAAAGACGGCAAAAAAACACGGGCTAAAAAGAAATAATTTCTAGACTCAGGACGCTCTGATTTTCTGCGCATATACCGCAGGGGTCAGGCCTGTATATCGCTTAAAAAAACGAGACAAGTGGCTTTGACTTGAAAAACCGCAAGCCGAAGCAACGTCTGCAATGGATGTTTGACCCAATAAAGATCTCGCCCGCTCTATGCGCAGCATGGTGACCCACTGATGGGGCGAGACCCCACGTGAGGCCTGAAACATACGATGAAAATGAAACTCGGACAAATCAGCCAACTTTGCCAGATCAAACAGACGAATAGGCGCTGCAAGTTCGGCGTTAATCCATTCATCGATTTGACGCAACACATAAGGCGTAAGTCCACCTGTCAACCTGACAGGGCTACTCTGCAACCCACTGATAAGTTCACTCAACGCCTGATCAGCCAATAGGGGCGCATTTTCCAAAGCAGCTTGTGCGGCCATCATCAAAGGACGGGCCAAGATTGTATTCGTGGAAAAAGTCATTTCTTCAAGGTCCAGCAAACGGGCATCGCGATCATGGATATGTGAAAAAGCTGCTCTCAATTCACAATCCGGCAAATAAATATGGACGAATTGAAGCGCGGAGACGATCTCCCAGTTCGAGCGATGCCCCTCAGGAAAGACACAGACAGCACCGGGGTATCCCGCAATAGCGCCTTGATCAAGACGACGTGTGCCATCACCGCCTTTCAGATACAAACTAAATGCGTGACCTTGCGTATTATCATAAGAGACACGGTCATTGTTATTTTCCCATATCGTCACATGCCGGTTCAGACCAATGTCGAGAGCCGCAAGGGCATTGGCCCGAGAACCAGACAGATAATCTTCTACGCTTTGAAGCATTTTTCACTCCTGTCGTTTGATCTTATTTATACCGCTGGCGCCCACATAACACGAGATAAAAGACAAACGGTTGATCCTTTTACCGCAAGATCGTGCAATACGCCGCCGTCCCATAAAGGCTAAGGTCTGTTGTGAAAAACATCCAAGGAATAGCGCTATGCTCAACGTCATACTGTTTATCTCAACCGTTCTCATCTGGGGGACAACATGGATTGCCATTGCCTTTCAAATCGGGACTGTATCGGTGCTTGTTTCCGTCTTTTACCGATTTGCACTAGCAGCAGTTTTTATGATGGTCGGCTTAATTCTATTGCGAAAATTACGTCGCCCCGAACACTGGCGCTTTGTCATCTTGCAAGCCTTGTGCTTATTCTGCTTCAACTTTATCGCCTTTTACAACGCGACAGCCTTAATCCCGTCCGGTCTTGTTTCCGTCATTTTTTCTTTAGCTTCTGTTTTCAATGCCATCAACGCCCGTCTTTTTTTTGGAGAAAGAATTACCCCACGCATTCTTCTTGCAGGCGTGATCGGCATGTGCGGGCTGGTCTTACTTTTCTGGCAAGACCTTGTCATTTCAGCAAATATTGAAACAGTGTACGGCATCCTGTGGGCCACACTGGGCACCCTGTTCTTTTCATGGGGGAATATGGCTTCGCGCCGAAATACCAGCGATGGGACATCACCCGTTTGTGCCAACGCCTGGGGCATGGGGATCGGTGCCCTCGCACTCCTGTTTATCATCCTCATTACAAACACGCCCATCACAGCCCCACCTACCTTGGTTTATTGGAATGCGCTGATCTATTTAGCTGTGATTGGTTCCGTCATCGGCTTTACGATCTATCTGATGCTGGTTGGTCGCATCGGTGCTGTACGCGCCAGCTATGCAACAGTGCTCTTTCCCGTCATTGCCCTGTTAATTTCAACTGTCTATGAAGGTTACCAATGGCATCCGACGGCGTATGTTGGCATCGCGCTGACCATGTTGGGGAACTTCGTTATCTTTTCCCCCAACATATCAGTATGGCAGAACCTTAAAGCGCGACGATCTTGCCCGGGTTCATAATATTATTCGGATCAAGTGCCTTTTTTAATGTCCGCATAATCTCAAGCCCCTCTGGGCCAAACTCACGTTCCAGATATTTCATCTTACCATGCCCGATGCCATGCTCGCCTGTGCACGTGCCATCCATCGCGATGGCGCGTTCCACAATATTTGCATTCAGGCGCTTGGCTTCGGCAAGTTCATCAGGGTTGTCAGGATCAAAGACAAACAAGGTATGATAATTCCCGTCACCGACATGACCGACGATCGTGCCGTAAAGCGAACTTTCATCCACCTCTTTCTTGGTCGCGATAATGGCCTCTGCCAATCTTGAGATAGGCACGCACGCATCAGATGAAACCCCTTTGCAGCCAGGGCGCATGGTAAGGGCCGCATAATAAGCATTGTGACGTGCATTCCATAAACGATCACGGTCTTCTTGTTTTTCCGCCCATTGGAAATCAACGCCGCCAAATTCTTCCGCAATATCTTTAACCTGTTCGATCTGTTCTTCAACCCCGTTAGGTGACCCATGGAATTCAAAGAACAACGTTGGGGATACAGCATAATCCAGCTTGGAATATTTATTGACCGCATCCATCTGGTTTTCATCCAGCAATTCAATCCGCGCAATCGGGATGCCAACCTGAATGGTCGAAATCACCATATTGACCGCACTTTCCAGATCAGGAAACGGGCATACGGCAGAATTGATCACTTCCGGGATTCCATAAAGACGCAACGTCACTTCGGTGATAATGCCAAGTGTCCCTTCCGCCCCGATATATAAATGTGTCAGATCATATCCGGCCGCAGATTTCTTCGCACGCGAGGCAGTTTTTACAATATCGCCCGTGGGCGTCACCACGGTCAGCGTCAGCACATTTTCGCGCATCGTCCCATAACGCACCGCATTGGTGCCAGACGCACGCGTGGCTGTCATGCCACCAAGGGAGGCATCCGCACCGGGGTCGATAGGGAAAAACAAACCCGTATCACGTAAATATTCATTTAAGGTTTTACGTGTCACACCGGCTTCAACAGTGACATCCAAATCTTCCGGACGGACCTCGACAATCTTTGTCATTTGGGAAACATCAATACAGACCCCGCCATGCAAAGCCGCCACATGCCCTTCCAACGATGTTCCAGTGCCATATGGGATCACGGGCACATTGTGAGCCGCGCATAATTTCACGACATCTGAAACTTCTTTTGTAGAAAGTGTGAAGACCACCACATCCGGCGCTTGCGACCTGTGGTATGACTCATCTGTTCCATGTTGTTCACACAACGCGCTGGAGGTCGAAACCCGATCTTCGGACGTGATTTTGCAAAGTTCATCAAGGAAGGCTTGGTCGACAGTACCGTAGTTAAAAGTCATTGTGATTTAAGTCCTGAGTGTTTCATTTGAAACAAGTCTAGGCGCTACGATAAAAAAGAACAAGTCGACAATAGCACGTAGAAACAATTGACTTAAATTAATTTGCGTGTTGCTTTATATGAAAGATAAAAAAGGACGTCTTTTCAATGAATCTTGTCGATGTGCAGTTTTTGGGGTGTGGGGATGCGTTTGGTTCCGGTGGTCGCTTCAACACCTGTTTTCATGTGCGCGGCAGTAAAAACTCCTTCCTTATTGATTGCGGGGCAAGTTCCCTCATCGCCATAAGAAAATTTAACGTCGACCCCAACAGCATTGATGCGATTTTCCTTTCCCATTTACATGGTGACCATTTCGCCGGTGTAATCTTCTTTTTGATGGATGCGCGTTATGTCTCCAAACGCACCCGCCCGCTTATCATTGCAGGCCCCAAAGGCGTCAAACAACGCATCATTGAAACCATGGATGTCCTTTATCCCGGGTGTTGGGATAAGCCGGAAGATCTCAAAATTATCTTTATCGAACTCACCAAAGGACATCGTCAGAGCCTCAACGGTGTCGGCGTCTTTCCCTATAGCGCACGACACATAGAAGACGGCAATGACTTCATCTTGCGTTTTGATGTCGATGGTAAAGTCATCACTTATAGCGGTGACACGGGCTGGACGGATGAATTGATCTCCGCCAGTGACAAGGCAGATCTTTTAATCTGTGAATCTTTTTTCTTTGATGAAAAGTGCGAGTTCCATCTGGACTATAAAACCATCGAAACTAACCGTGACAAGCTCAAAGCCCGTAACATCATCCTCACGCACCTCAACGAAGAATCCCTGAGCCGCCAAAGCGAAATGACCTTACAAGTCGCTTTCGACGGGATGAAAATTTCTGTTTAAATAAAATTGCCCATTCCCGCAGGCGCACTTATCGAGTAAAAGCTTCTTCAAACATTCAATGCGTGGCTCATCACGCGATGACACTTGATTTCAGGCATAGAAGATTTCCATGGCCCCACCTCCTTTACTCACCTTACGCGATGTTCATGTTACCTTTGGCGGTCGTCCCGTCTTTGAAGGGGTGGAATGTCAAATCCAACCCGGCGATCGCATCTGTCTGGTCGGACGTAATGGATCGGGTAAATCCACCTTAATGAAAGTCATGGCAGGGCTGGTCGAAGTCGATGACGGGGAAGTTTTCATCCAACCCGGCGTCACAGTCTCTTACCTGCCGCAAGACCCGGTTTTACCCTCTGGTCAGACCGTCGAAGAATATGTCCATGCCGGTTTGCGCCATGAAGATGAACATCACCGTATTGCCATTTGTCTGGAAGCTATGAAGTTGGATGGGGGGCGCGATTGTGCCAGCCTTTCCGGTGGGGAAGGCCGCCGTGCTGCAATCGCACGTGCCATTGTCTCAGAACCCGATGTCTTATTACTGGACGAACCGACCAACCACCTGGACCTACCGACCATCGAATGGCTGGAAGGAGAATTGCAGGCGTTTCGTGGCGCCATGATGATGATCAGCCACGACCGGACTTTTTTGCGCAAACTGTCGCGCCAATTATTATGGCTGGATCGTTCTAAAATCCGCCGCACGGATCAAGGCTATACATTCTTTGATGAATGGGTAGAGCATGTCCTGGGGGAAGAAGAAAAAGAACTTAACCGCATCAACATCCAGATCGCCGAAGAAGAACGCTATATGCTGAAAGGCGTCACCGCACGACGCAAACGCAACATGCGCCGGGTGCGCAAACTGGCTGAATTGCGTGAACAAAAAGCCGGACGCGTTCAAGTACAAGGCACTGCCAAACTTCAAGTGGATAGCGGGTCAAGTTCCGGCAAGTTGGTATTGGAAGCCAAAGACATCTACAAATCCTTTGGCGATAAAGTCATTACCAAAGGCTTTTCAACCCGTGTCATGCGCGGTGATAAAATCGGCCTGATCGGTCCCAATGGCGC
>JABXIC010000258.1 GCA_013373265.1 Methylocystaceae bacterium
AAGACGGCAATATGGTGTCGGTGACGCAAACGTTGTTATCCATATTCGGCTCAAAACTGACGTTGCCATCTTCTGGTATTCTCATGAACAATGGCATCATGTGGTTTGACCCTGAACAGGGCAAGAGAAATTCATTGCAGCCCGCAAAGCGCTGTTTGTCAAACATGTGCCCTGTCTATGCGCAAAAAGAAGACAGGCATTATGTTTTAGGGGCTGCTGGCGGACGTAGAATTTTGCCAGCTGTCTGTCAAATTCTATCGTTTTTGTTTGATTATAACATGTCCCTAGAAGAAGCCCTGCATTTGAACCGCATCGATGTCAGCGGGAATAAAAGTGTGCTGGGAAATGAAAAATTGAACAAGGGCATTCATGAGACCTTGTCCCAACAGTTTGAGTATTCTCAAGCCTATTGGACGGCTTACCCGCATAATTTTGGCATCCCATCAGTCGTTCTGCATTCTGCCCATGAGAATCAAGGCATGGCAGACGTTATGTCTCCTTGGTCTGATGCGGTTGCAGAGGACTAGAATAATTTGAGGAGATACATAAATGCGGGAAAGGTCGCTAATTTTTTATGATTTACTGACACTTTTCTTTGTGAAATGTTAGTGTATACACATTGAGAGACACAAAGCGAACAGCGTGTGGCGAAGTTAAAACTTGGAAGGGCGGCCAGTATGTATAAAAAAATTATTGTGACACTTGCTTTAGATCATGGGTATGGCAAACAAGCGATTGAAACCGCATTGAAGCTGAAAGCTGAAGGCGGTGAAATTGTTGCTATTCATATTTCTGAACCCGTTCAGGAAACATTTAGTGCCTATGCTCAAGAAGATTACATAGATCATGTCTATCATTCTGCAATGAAGCAACTTAAAGGTCGCCTTCTTGATCATAGCGATATTGAGGCCGTTGTCCTGTCAGGGCGTGTCGGTCAAACCATTGTTGATTATGCCAAAGAAATTAATGCAGACCTTATTGTGATGGGGTCCCATAAACCTGATCTTGCAGATTATTTTCTTGGTTCTACGGCTTCTAGGGTTGTACGCCATGCGCCTTGTAGCGTTCATGTTTTGCGTAAACCTTAAGCTTAAGCCTTAAAAGAAGATTTTCAGAGTAGCCCGTTATAAAAAATCACTCAGAGCATTTTTCAATGCTTCTGAAATGAAGAATGTTGTAACGGGTTATTCAGCTCGTTCATTTACGCGCCCCGCAATTTCCCCAAAAGCAAAAGGCTCAGCCCATATTGAGCTAAGCCTTTGAAATTACTTGGTGCGGGCGGGCGGACTTGAACCGCCAAGACCAAAAGGTCGGCAGATTTTAAGTCTGCTGTGTTTACCGATTTCACCACGCCCGCAGAGCAAGTATGTGCTTTTCTTGAAAGCGGGCACACATTATCGCCGCAGGAGACGCATTGCAAGAGGGTTTATTGCTGTAAACCCGCTTTTTTTAACATTGCATGCAGTTGAGTGATGATCAGTTCTTTCTTTTTGGTGGTTTCTACACCTTCTGTGAACTTTTCAACAAAGTTTGGTTGGCGCAAGTGGTCTTGGACACGTTGGCGCACCCAGTTGAGTGTTTTACCTTCAATCAATGTACCGGAGGCGCAAAATTGGAGCAAACCCGTCGCACGGACAAACAGCGTTTCTTCCGGGCTATCTAATTTATCGATGATGCGTTCTTCATCCAGAAAATTGAAAAGCAATTCATCCAGCCATTCGACCAATTTGAGATTCATCTTGCCAGGCAATTTGATTTCAAGGGCCATTTTTTGCAAGCCGGTGATGATTTTGAGTTTGCGTTTCAAGGGGAGTTTGTAATGCACAATCTCATGAACATGTTCCGGCCCGTCCATGAATTTGGGGATGAAGTTGCAGACAACACTGGCGCAATCCTGGCCAAACTGGGATTTTGACAAGGTCAGCAGAAAACGTAATTGCAAGATCGGTGCATTCAGGTTTTCAACAATATAGGTGATGGCTTCAGCGGGGTTGTCGAGATTGCGGTCACGGTTGAAACTGCGTGTGCCGCACATGGTCAGAGCTTCGGCCATACCTTCGCCACCAAGAATGGTGCCGCTTTTGGAGATGAAGAGCGGAAGCAGTTCTTTAAAGGCGTGTTTCTCTTCAAAAATATCGCCTTTGGTCAGGCTGGTGCGACTTCGTAACATTTGTTCGATCCGGTCAGCCAAATTGGTCCGACATTTTGTCATTGGCAGCTTGCGCATCAATTGGGCCGTTTTGGTCAGGCCCGGCGTGTCCCATTTTTTGGGTTCATAGCGTGCAGTGCATAATTCCGTCAAAACCTTGATGGCATTAAACCGGTCAGGTTGATGTCCCAACATTTCCAGCACAAGGGTCTGTATGCTGAGAAGTTCACACAATATATCATCTAGGATGACAACTGTTTTTTCATCCAGTTTCTCGGGTTCAAACTCTCCCAAAAGGTCAAACAGAACGGAGAGTTTGCCTTCCCACGAAGGTGAACGCATGGTTTCTTTGGAGATGGAAAGGATAATGCGATAGCGCACATCCTTATCAGAAAGAGATCCCGCATTTTTGATATAGTCATCAAGCTTGCCCGTACCAATGTCGTCATGACCGGATCTGCGGGCTTTCTCTTTTGTCGCTTCCAAAAGCCCATAGAGCTTATCGCGGCGATCTTTTTCATTTTCTTTGGCTTTGACCGCCTGCAGAGCAGCCAAGCGATCTAACATGCTGGTGCAGAGGCTGTCGTCAGTGAGTTTTTCAAGCGCACGTGCGTCATGGAACAATTCAGTTGGGGAGATCACGAGTTGATCACAATAATCGCGCAGCAAGGTAGCGAGCGTTTGCATCCCTTGGTCTTCAAGCAGGTCATCTACTGTATTGAAGATGGGAGAATCCTTGATAAAACCAAGGCCCGCTTTTTTCTTTTGAGAGCTTTGATCTTCACTAAAAACGATTTTTCCTTCGTCATCCTCATTTTTTTTGAGGATCACTTTAGCTTCATCAGCGATGCGTTGTTTGAGTAATTGGCGCGCTTCAGTAATGGCCTCATTTTCGCTACTCTTGTAGGAATGCAGGCTCCATCTATTACTGCTTTTGATTTGGATTTCAAATTGGTCCGACACGACGTTAACCTATTTTGTTGTTTATTTACGCATAACATATCAGGCTGGTGAATATCTGTCACGCAGCGCCATGAAAGTTTTTTCATTTTGTTAGGGGTTCTTTTATAAAATCAAAATATAGTGAGACACTGGGTTAAGAGCCAACAGAAGAAGAGACAAATATAATGTTACGTATTGCGATGTTGATGGGGATGGTGTCGATACTTGCGGCTTGTGCCTTGCCGTCACCAGTCAATTTACCTCAAGTGATTGAAGAAAAAGAGGTGCGCCCGGATTATCGTGAACGCATTAGTCATCGCTTGTTGTGGTTGGCCCCGGAGCAAGAGTGGCACTATAATTGTTTGTTTCTTAAACCGTTGAGAGACCTTGATTTTGATGAACAAAAACTGGCCTTGCCCAGTGCTGATTTGTTGTTTCGGGCCCACTTTGAAGATAAACGCAGAGCGTTTCGTTCTGCCGGTCATTTGTACCGTCAGGCCGCAGACCAAGGCATTGCACTGGCATATGTTTATTTGGGTAATTTGTTGATTGATGGTAAAGGCACTCCAGCCAATACAAGAGGAGGCGCAAAGCTGGTGCATCAGGCTGCCCAATTGGATTGCGCCATGGGGCAATATCGTTATGCCGAGCTCTTAACGACAGGGACGGGGGTTCAAACGGACCTGGTTGCGGCATGGGCGTGGGCCGATGTTGCCGCAAAACAAGGGTATCCGGAGGGAGCTGTTTTACAAAAACGCATGGAAAGCGTGATGGCACCTGCTGAAATTTCATTGGCACAAGAACAAGCACAAACGTTGCGTTCACAATTGGATCTGTTTAATAAGGGGCCGCAAAGTCAGGAATTGGTCGAATGTGTGACCGATGGGGTGCGGCGACCGTTCATCACACGCATGCGGGCCTGTCACGCGATGGGGGGCACGCATCGTGGTCCCGTGATTGATTTTAGAAGCAAAGACCTTAAATAAATCTGCTGAACAGAGAAAGTTAACTTTCAAATGGTTAATTCTGTTGTTGTTGTCCTTGGAGCTTCGCTCGATACGGCGGGAAGCGCAAGTCCGACGATGAAACGACGAGTCAAGGCGGCCTGTCTCTTATCACAAAAAAAAGCAGCCCACTTGCTGGTATCTGGCGGAGTCACCTGTCCTGGTGTGTTGAAAAGCGAAGCGCAGGTAATGGCTGCTCTTGCAAAAGAATTTGGTTTGGAAGACAAGAGGGTATTGATTGAAGATCGATCCTGTAACACGCTGGAGAATGCAGCCTTTAGCAAAAAGATTTTAGATCGAGAGAATTTCAAGACTGTATATGTGGTCAGTGATTGTTATCATTTGACACGGGCAAAAATGGCTTTTCAGGCGGTGGGGGTGAAGGCTGAATATTGTGCTTCTGATTTGGCTGAACCTTTGCGCTTAAATCTTATTTTTTCTATATTGAGAGAGTTTCCGGCTTTGCTTTGGTATGCACTTAGGATATTAAGGGCAGATCACAAGCGGTTAATGAATTTGAAATAATGTCTTTTTTCAAAATTATATCGAGTATCTTTTTTATACTTGCATGCGTAGCTTCGCATGCTGAGGCGCAGACTCAATGTAAAGTGGTCAATGAATTCTCAGGCTTAATTTTTGATGCAGGTGCTTTTCCTGCTGCAACAGGGATGGAACGCAACCTTGATAATGCGTTGCGCTATGGCGTTGAAAAAGTGGTGCTCTTTGCTCAACCTGATGCTGTTGTAGAAAGTGATCCGCAAGCCTTGGAAGAGATTTTCCCTGATCTTGTCTTGCGCGGTAATGAACCTTGGAGCAAGGCTCCCGGTGTGATCTGGGCGGATCCAATGACATCTGATATGCTGGATGCGTTGGCGCAGAAGCTGAGCAAATTCAAAAACAGCAAGTTCCTGTTGGGGAATGTGGCGCGTTTTGATTTAGAGCATGTGAAAAACTTAGTGCGTAACCATCACAATCTGTGGATCGGCTTTGGTCGTGATGAGATTGAACGCCTGCAAGCGACCTGTGTGCAGGGGCCTCTTTATACCTTGATGAAGGCAGCACGAAATCGGGTTGTTTTTGCTTCCTTTGGTGGGGATGAGGGATGGAAATCCTATAAATGGACAATCCGGAAACTTAAAAAACTAGCCACTCTTATGTCTCCTGCACAGGCTGATGCCTTTATTTATAAAAATGCAGAAGAGCTTTATGGGGTGCCTGTGAATGCCCCTTAAAGCGCGGTCCTAATCCAACAGAGTGGTTGGTGTGGTGGTTTGGCTTGTGGCGATATATTCTGGATTGGCAACCGTTTTGCGCCACCGATCCAATTGGGCAGAACGGCGTGCCGCAAAGTCGCGTTTATTATCCAACCCGCGTGTTGAAACCGTGGGGACGGTTAAAAGTTGTTTTTCTTTTTTTCTATAGAGGGCTTTGTTGCGTGCGGCATTCACTTCGCCGTAGTTCGACAAACCCCGGTTTTTCCGCCATTGTGCGATTTGTGCCTGCATGAGCTCTGCCCGGTCCATGGCGTTACGTTGTTTTTGCAGGCGACTTTTGAAATTGTCGTTTAACAAGGCTGTTCTTTGTGTGTCGATACGTTGGACTTTATAGCTTTCCGGTGCGCTAGGTTGCACTTCAAGATTGGCATGGTTCCAGTAGCCCATAACTTTTTCACGATAGTACATGTTCTTGTTGGGGTCTGATGAATGGTAACGCCCGGCAGCCGCACTCCAGGATTTGGTTTCTTGAAATAAGCGGGACAAGAAGTCACCGGCATAATTGGCATTGGTTTGTGGGTCAAAGGCTTGATTGAGATCATCGAAGGCTTCCGGGTGATAGCGCAAGTTGATTTGCATGCAGCCGACATCGATATTTTTAACCCCTTCAGCTTGTAATTGACGCACATGGTTGATGGCATCTGACTTTGTGGTGAAGTATTTACCGGCCCCACCGGATGTTACGGTCCAGGGCCAGGCAATATTTGCCTTGTCTTCTTCTACCCAGCGACCGGATTCCGTCAGTGAAATCGCGCGCAGAAGATTGCGCGGGATGTTGTATTTACGTTCAATCTGGTGTGTCGCATTTTTACATAAGTCTATGTTTGTCAATGGGGTAGAGTTTGATAAGGCGGGGGCGCTCATCAATAAACATAATAAAAATACAATTAGGTAACGCATGATCTTCACTTCATTTGGTCGTTATGGGTTACGGACGTTATCAAGGTAAAAGCAAAGATAATGCCAAATATGCTGATCTTGATGATGTTGGGCTATTAAATGAGCGTGGAGTGTATAAATAATCAAAATACAGTTGATTTTTTCAATCCAATATGTTTTAAAGAGGCCGTGCAATCGATTTTGTTAACTGTAACAAAGTTAATTGCCTTCTTGGACGTTTCCTCCCAAACTTATTTAGGCTCTCCCTGCGAGAGCCTTTTTTTTGTTCAAAATCATAGGATTAATTTGTTTTGAAAGTGGGTGATTCTTCATATTTTAAGATAAATTGAAGTGCAGAATTGAAATTTACAAAGAAAATATTTCTTCTTTAATAACTAAAATATAGTTAATTTTTTGGTTCCGTCCCTATTTTTAACAATAGATTGTAAGTCTGCACTTGTTCCGACTTGGAAACCTTGTTCGATCAATTGATCGTTGAGCACTTCGATATCTTATTTTAAGTTAAGGCCTTTGCCGGTGGGTAAGGAGGCGGCGCCATCGCCTATGGGGCGTTGCATGATAATGGTATTGATCCAGCGGTTAAACTTGAAGCCGCTGTCTTTTAAGATACCCACATGTGTGAAGCCAAATTTTTCATGAAGCGCGACAGAGGCGTGGTTGGTGGTGTCGCTGATGACCGCAACCATTTGGCGGATGCCGGTTGGCAGGCAAGCATCGATCAGGGCTTCCATCAATTTTGAGCCGATGCCATGCCCTTGATGATTCTGACTTAAGTATATGGAATGCTCAACACAATAGCGATAGGCCGGGCGGGTTCGAAAGACTGAGGCATAGGCATATCCGGCAATTTCCCCTTCGACCTCGGCGACCAGATAGGGCATGTTGTGTGAGTGTATGTCGAAAAAACGTTGCTGCATTTCATCAACGTCGGGGACTGTCTCTTCATAGGTGATGACAGTATTTTCGACGTAATAAGCATAGATTTCACAAATGCGGGCCATATCGGCAAGCTTCGCGGGTCGGATCGTTACAGCCATTTTTAGAGCCTTTGGGGATCGATGGCACAAAGCTGATTAATCAGCGTCTCAATGCGCTTTTTTATGTCTTCTAGTTCCGGCAGGCGGGTGATATTTTCTTCATCCATATAAAGGGCGCGGTTGAGTTCAATTTGCAAGGCATGGACATGATCATCCGGTGTGCCGTAGTGGTGGGTGGTGAAGCCCCCGGCATAAGGTCGGTTGCGTTTGACGATAAAACCTTCTTTTTCAAGGATGCTTTGTGCCAGATCGGTGATCCAGGGCGCGCAGCTGGAGCCAAAGCGGTCTCCCAGAATGATATCGGTGCGTGAATTGTCTTGACCGTTATCCATCGGCTCCCCGATGGAGGGCATGGAATGACAATCAACCAGCAAACAGGCCCCATATTGATGACGTGTTTCTTCAATCAACTGGCGCAAAGCACCGTGATAAGGGTGATAAAGATTTTCAATGCGCGAACGCACTTCTTCAAAATTGAGTTTATCGCGATAAATGTTGGACCCGTTGGTGACCATCTTGGCAACCGTCCCCAAGCCGGCGCGTGCGCGTGGGGAGTCTACATTGACGTAAGACGGCAGCTTGCTTTCAAACATGGCGGGGTCAAGTTCATAGGGTTCCCGGTTAGGGTCCAGATAGGCCCTTGGGAAATTCGCTTTTAATAAGGGGCTGCCATAGGTCAGGCAGGTGTTATATATTTCGTCAACAAAGGCATCTTCAGAACGACGCAGGGCAACCGGATCCAGTAAAGCATTGTCGATAAATTCTTGCGGGTAGACATTGCCACTATGGGGAGAGGCAAAAACAACGGGGGCAGATTGGGTTTCTGGGCGCAGAATCGTAAAAGGAACGCTGTCATCCAGCGTTGGTGGCCTTTGCCCGTTGTTCCAGTCTGATGATGTACTCATCTTAAATCCGCTTTTCTCATTCGCTCATTTTTGCGTTGTTAAGCTTTGAGTAGCGCGTCCTTGGTCAGGGTGCAAGCATGAATATGGGCAGAAAAAGTATAAAAAAAAGAAAAAAGGGGTTGCGTAGCGGGCTTTCACGGATTAAAAGCGCTCTCGCTCCGCAAGGAATATTTCTTTTTTGTGAAGCGATTTAATGTTTGTGGGTCGTTAGCTCAGTTGGTTAGAGTGCTGCCTTGACATGGCAGAGGTCACAAGTTCAAATCTTGTACGACCCACCATTTAATTTTTCGTTGGGGATTTCATTGTTGACTCAGCAATGCGATCTCCGTATGTTCCCGGCTCCGCTCATCTAAGAGGGGATGGGCAAATGTGTTTGAGGAAACGAGATCATGAAGATTCGCAATTCTTTGAAGTCAGCTAAGCTGCGTGAAAAAGGCTGCCGTGTTGTGCGCCGCCGTGGCCGCGTTTACGTCATTAACAAAAAGAACCCGCGTTTTAAAGCCCGTCAAGGCTGATTAACACGCGTCCTTTTTGAGACGACTTTACAAAAAGCCGCTTCCCTGTTGGGGATGCGGCTTTTTGTCGTTCCATATATGCATAGCTCTTGCAGATTTTGAGTTCACAACGTACCCTATATTAAAAAGAAGGGTGAGATTTACGTCTATGAGTCTTAAGAAAAAAATCGCGGGTAGTTCGATGATGCGCTTTATCGCGCAGAAGACACCACTGATGCATGGTGTTGCGAAAAAACTTGTGCCTGCCACAGAAGGGGAAGAAGCCGTTGCCGTGGCGGCAGAACTGGTCGAAATGGGCTACCATGTGTGTTTGCATCATTTGGGTATCCCGTCAAAAGATCCGAAAGAAATTCAGGAAAACGTCAGCAATGTCATTGAAACCATGGAGATTCTGGATGAAGAACGTCTGGAAGTCTGTGTCAGTTTAATGCCGTCCGAGATGGGGTATCTTAAATCCAATAAAGGCGGGGAAAACCATTGCCGCAAGATCGGACAAAATTTTGGTAACCGCGTTTCTGTGCGCGATGTGGAAGACCGCCAAGGCTATGGTGATGGTCATGTGGAAGGTGAGCGAAATCTGTTGATGCTGCATGCCAGTGAACGTGTGCCCATGCAGCGGGTGCTGGCCCTCTATGGGAGTTTGTCTCGTTCTAACATTCCTGTTTGTGTGACCATCCCGGCAGCACTCGCGCGTTCTGAAGAAGATGTAAAAGTTATTATTTCTCAAGGTGGCAGTGTCCGCTTGTCTATGGTGCCTGCTGCTGTGGTCGATGCGCGCTATTTCGATGACCCGGAACTGGTTATGGACAATTATATGAAGCTGGCACGCCTGTTATTGTCTGAAGATGCCATGATCCAGCAGGTGGTCCCTGTCTTTGCCCTGGAAGATGATGAAATGGCCGAACAGATCACCATGATGGCAAATTTGGAAGGCTGGTCTTCAGCCAACTTTGAATTTGAAATTCCATACGGGGTAAATAATAAGCTTAAGCGTAAGTTGCGCGATGAAGGCTACACGGTGCGTGTGTTTGTGCCTTTTGGTAAAGAATGGTGGCCGTATTATTATCGTCGCTCACAAATCTAATCTATATTTTTGTAAGGTGTGCCGTGGCGATATCTTTGGTGATCTGGGACAAGCATGTTGCTGCGGGTGTTAAGGCGCCATGCTCAAGGTGATTAACGTACATTTTTGGTAGATTAGGCAAGTCAGAATCGGTGCTTAAGATTAGAAATTCCGCTGGCGTTTGGTATCTGGTTCTGACGGTGATGCCAATACCGGCATGAAGGGCAGCCCATATCCCTTCCAGACTGGGGGTCATCAGGGCATCGCGCCAGTGCCGTCCGGCATTTTCCAGGGCTTGAATGCCATGTTTCCTGAATTCACACGGGAAATTGAAGGATACAAAGGGCAGGGGGTTATTTGCCTGAATGATTTCAGCGGCGTTGAGACCTGCCCAGATCATATCCATTTCAGCCACCCGGTTTTCTTGATGGTCAGTTTCTGGTGTAAAAATCAGGGCGGAGTCGAGCTTTCCCATCTTTACTTCTTCGGCTAAGGCGTAATTGCGCCCGATATGGGCCTCGACCAGTACATTGGGGTGTTCTTGCTTAAAGGCTTTTAAAATATCGGGTAAGAGTGTCTTGGCAAAATCTTGCGGCATACCCAAGCGCACGGTTGCGGATTGGCTTGTGGAATCAAGGCTGGAGGCGACTTCATCATTTAAGTGGATCATTTTTTCTGCATAGGCGAGCAACGTTTCACCAGCTTCTGTAGCGACAAGTTTTTTGCCGCTGCGCACAAACAGGGGCACGCCTGTCTGATCCTCTAGTTTTTTGAGTTGCATGCTGACAGCGGATTGGGAACGTCCAAGATGTTGGGCGGCTCTGGCAAAACTGCCAAGTTTTACCGCGACAACAATGGTGCGTAAGGCGTTTAAGTCAAATGTAGTCAACATACTTCAATCAATCGAAACAATTTTATCAATATAATTCGTTATACGAAAGTAATGACTTTTGCTAGAAATATTTTAATATTGTTCCATCGCGTGGAAGGTCAGCAAGTTTATGAAAGCAGCCATACAGAAAAGTGACGGTGTGTTTACACCGGTCTTGATCGCTGGCGGGATTATCCTGTTGGTCAGCTTTGCCATTCGGGCATCCTTTGGTATTTTCCAGATTCCAATCGCAGCGGAATTTCATTGGTTACGTGCGGATTTTTCCTTCGCTATTGCCATTCAAAACCTTTTTTGGGGGATCGGTCAGCCGATCTTCAGTGCGATTGCTGAAAAATATGGGGACCGGAAAGCGATTATCCTCGGTGTTTTGTTTTATGTTTTGGGACTGGTGTTTTCATCTTATGCCGTGACAGCACAACAACATCAATTGCTTGAAATGTTTGTTGGTTTTGGTATTGCGGGGACGGGGTTTGGTGTGATCCTTGCCATCGTTGGGCGTGCAGCATCAAATCGGCATCGCTCCCTTGCGCTGGGGATTGCGACAGCGGCTGGTTCGGCCGGGCAAATCGTTGGTCCTTTAATGGCTGAGTTGCTGCTTAATTATATGACGTGGCAATCTGTGTTTCTTGTTTTTGCGGTGTGTGTTGCGCTGACGTTATTGGCTCTCCCTTTCATTCAGGCCCCTGCTGTAATGAAGAAGGGGCAAGAGACAGCAGAAGAAGATGCAGCAGGGTTGGGGGAAGTTATTTTACGTGCAGGTCGTGACCCGAATTACATTTGTATTTTTATCGGCTTTTTTGCCTGTGGTTATCAACTGGCCTTTATCACTGCCCATTTTCCGGCTTTTATTACTGAAATTTGTGCAGCCGTTTCACCGGGTAGCCTGATCCATTCTCTGGGGGTGACCACCACATCGGCCTTGGGGGCTATGTCCATCGCTGTCATTGGTGTCTTTAATGTGGGCGGGACCGTTTTGGCAGGGTGGTTGGGTAACATTTATTCGCGTAAATATCTGTTGGCAAGTGTCTATGCGCTGCGCACGTTGGTTTCAGCCGCTTTTATTCTGACCCCGATGACACCGGATACGGTTATCTTGTTTTCTATTATAATGGGATCGTTATGGCTGGCGACAGTGCCGTTGACCTCCGGTCTTGTGGCGCAAATTTATGGCCTTAAATATATGGGCACATTGTATGGTTTTGTTTTTTTCTCTCATCAACTGGGAGGATTTTTAGGTGTCTGGCTGGGTGGCTATATGTATGATCTGTATGGATCTTATAATTTGGTCTGGTGGGTTGGTGTTGGCGTTGGGGCTTTATCAGCTGTTATTCACTTACCGATTAATGAACGGCCCTGGGCAGTAAATAAAGCGCAAGAGGTGGCTTGATTGCAAATTGATGCAACAGAACTAAGCCAGCATTAAAAAAACTCCTTTTAGATGCAAATGTATTATGCCTTAATGTCGTGTGGTTTCAATGCTGTATGACAGGGCTCGATATGTTTAAGCGCTTATTTTTTATGATTATTATGGTTCTCGCGACAACGACGTTGGGTTATGCACAAGAAAAAACAAAACAGTCTATTCGGACCTATCAAACAAGTTATGACTGTTCTAAAGCAAGGACATTTTTAGAAAATGCCATCTGCCAAAATAAAACATTGGCAGAGTTGGATCAAACACTTGCGCAGGTGTACAAAAAAACTGTCTCAATCAAAACCTCCGTTGATTCTTCTCAAAAGGAAACCTTGAAATCCGGTCAACTCGATTGGCTGAAATCCCTTAAGAAGAGCTGTACTCAGACGGGAGAGGAGCAGCCCAATTCTTTGTCGAAAGAGACACTGTCTTGTATTTCAACAAAGTATGAAAAACGCATTACGGAGCTGGTACTGCTTCGGCCTGAGACACTCAAGATGAAAAGGGTTTCCATCACGGTGGAGCCGCCCTTGAGCAAAGCTTGTTTTGAGTTCACGAAACCATTGCTGTCAACGCAAGAACTACCGCTTCGATCTTATATAGAGATGACTCCGAACAGAGATTATTCTGCTGTGGTTGAACAGGGGGATCTTTGCCTGACAGGTCTTCCTTACTCTTCAGAGACGAACGTTACTCTTCGCAAAGGTTTAAAAGGGAAGTCCAACACTTATTTAACAAGTGATTTAAAACGTGACGTTAAAATCAAATCGCGTCCGCAATCCATATCGTTAGGGAATAACAGCTATATCTTACCAAAAATGGGGGAACCTTTACTCCCCATTAAAACGACAAATTATTCTTCTGTTGATTTGACATTCTATCAAATTGACGAACGTAACTTTATATCTACCTTACAAAACAACTTGCTTGGTAATAATCTTCAGCGATGGGATGAATCGACCATCCGCGATAATAAAGGCGCTGAAGTTTGGTCTGGTGCACTTGATATCAACAACATCAAGGATCAAGAAGTCATCACCCAAATTCCGATTAAGGATATGGTGGAAGCGTTTACACCGGGCATTTATATTTTAGTGGCCAAGCCGGTGGGTGAAAAACTCAGGTATTCTGATGCTTTGGCGACCCAATGGGTCGTGGTGACAGACTTGGGACTATCTGTTTACAAAGGGGAAAAAGGTCTTTCTTTGCAGGTGCGTTCGCTTAAAACAGCACAACCTTTAAAAAATGTTCAGATCAAACTAGTTGCCAAAAACAATATGATTTTGGCGGATCAAAAGACGACAAAGGATGGGTGGGTTGATCTCTCCCCTGCGTTATTAAACGGGGCAGGCGGTAAAGAGGCTTTGTATCTTACGGCACAAACCAGACTGGGTGATTTTTCTTTTCTGTCTTTGAATGAACCTGCGCTCGATTTATCAGAGCATGGGGTTGGGGGCAAAAACCCACCCGGTGCGTTGCAAACTTATATTTATTCAGATCGTGGCATTTATCGGCCCGGGGAGACGGTAAAGCTTGGCTATCTTTTAAGGGATGACTTGTCTCAAGCCCAAGCCAATATGCCTTTGACGCTTAAATTATTTCGCCCCGATGGCAAAGTCGCTTTTAAAACCGTACAAACACCGGACGAAATTGGCGGCGGGCGTTTGAATATTCCCATTTCAAAGGCTGCTGCCACAGGAAAATGGCGTTTTGCTGCCTATAGTGATCCTGATGCATCTGCACTGGGTGAGTTAAACATTCAGGTTGAAGAATTTGTGCCGGAGCGTTTGGAGGTGAGTGCCAAACCTGATGTGGAAAAATTAAAATTTGGCGAGAGTGCACATCTTAATGTTCAAGCCGATTATTTTTTTGGTGCACCGGGTAGTGATTTGAAAATAAATGGCACGACTGTTTTGGAAGTTGATCGCACCCCTTTTAAAGAGCACGATAAATTTAGCTTTGGTTTGGCAGCGGATAAAGCGAAAAACCTGAAGAAGCTTAAAGAAGTCAAAACGGATAAGACGGGCCACGGTGTTGTCGAGATACCTACATTTGATGAGATCGACTTATCATCACCTCTTAAGGTACGCGTCAAGTTAGAGGTTGCCGATACCGATGGCAGACCAAGCAGGGCGGCCTTAACCATCCCTTTAATAAAACAGGAAGCTCTGGTTGGTATGAAACCCGATTTTATCGGGAGTGCGTTAGAATATAATCAAGATGCGCTTTTTGAAGCCATCTCTGTTGATGCAAACGGCACAGCACTTGCGGGTCGTGAGTTGAGCGTTGAATGGGTTAAAGAAGTTCGCACCTATGATTGGTACTATGAATCTGGACGCTGGAAATCCAGTTATCAGAAATATGATGTGCCTGTTCATCGTGAAATGGTCACAACAGATGAAAACGGTAAAATCAAATTTAAACGCAGCTTCGATCATTGGGGATATTTCCGCGCTGTTGTCACTGACATGCAAACAGGTGCGGCTGCTGATTACACTTTCCGTGTTGGCTGGTGGGCCAATGCACAATCTCCGGATACACCCGATGCGTTAGACCTGAGCATAGAAAAAGATGATGTGGCTGTTGGTAAAAATATTAAAGGGTTTATCAAGGCTTCTTTTGCAGGCAAAGCGCTGATTACTGTGGCACAAAAGAACATCATTTGGAAAACGGAAATGAGGTTACCTGAAGCAGGGACTGAATTTTCAATCCCGGTTCAAAAAGAATGGGGCAATGGTGCTTATGTCTTGGTGACAGCTTATCGTGCCGGTTCAGGAGGCGATCAAAGAGGGCCGGGGCGTGCTGTGGGCGCGAAATGGGTGTCTTTTGGTAAAGAACAACGGACTTTAAAAGTTGATTTTGATTTACCTGATGAAATTTTACCATCTTCAGACATTGCTGTTCCCGTGCATGTTATGGGCAGTGTGCTTGGAAATGAAAAGATCAAGGTCAATGTCTTTGCGGTTGATGAAGGAATTTTGCGCTTAACGGGCTTCAAAACTCCACGTCCGGATAAAGACTTTCTTGCCCAACAAAAACTTCAGCTTGCCTATCATGATTTGTATGGACGGTTGATCCTGCCGCAAAAGGGCGAAAGGGGAACCATTCGCTCTGGTGGTGACACTTCAAACATGAGTAACCAAGGAGGGCTTTCCACACGGGTATTCAAAACTGTTGCGTTGGCAAGCCAGACATTGGATATGGATGCATCCGGCAAAGGGATCGCCAAGTTTAAAATTCCAGATTTTAACGGCAGGTTACGTTTCTTTGCTGTTGCTTATAGTGAAACGGCTACAGGCGGCGGGGAAGGCAACCTGATTGTTCGCACGCCTGTGATCACGGACCTGCTGCCATCACGTTTTATGGCCCCCGGCGACAGCGCAAGTTTTGCTTTCCGTTTTGTAAACCTGAACGGGGAAGACGGTGTTTATAAAGTCCGATTACAGACATCCGATATCTTGGATGTTGAAAACCCGGTCTGGTCGATTGAAAGTAAAAAAGGACGAAAAGCCACCACACGCTTCAGCGTTCATGCAAAACAAGTTGGTCAGGCAAAGTTAACCCTGCATGTTGAGGGACCTAATGGCTATACACAAAAACGCGAATGGGACCTTGAAGTCAGGCCTGCCCAACAATGGGTGACACAGACAAAACAGTTGGAACTGGGTCTTTCTGAAAGCCAAACGTTTGATCCCAGTATTTTCGATGTGTTTTTGCCCGGGACAGGTCAGCTTAATATCAATCTGTCTGCCAGACCTGAAATTGATGTTCAGAAATTGGTGACAGAACTTGATCGATATCCCTATGGCTGCTTAGAACAAACGACAAGCCGCGTTTATCCCATGTTGTCTTTTGCAAAGGCGCAAAATGTATGGAAAGACATAAAATTTGATGAGGGAGGGCTGGATCAAAAAATCGAAGAAGGCATTATCCGTATCCTTGAAAAACAAAGAACGGATGGCAGTTTTGGTTTATGGTCACGTCATAGTAAAACAGAACCGTGGTTGACCGCCTATGCGATGGACTTTTTAACTGAAGCCCGCAAGGATGGGTATGATGTTCTTGAGGGACCTTTTAATTCTGCACTGAATTGGATGGAAAATGCGGTTAAACAGGCAAATTATTCGTTAGATGCACGTGCTTACATGCTTCTGGTTCTTGCCAAGAATGATAAGTTTTCGACTTCAAGCCAGAAATATGAATATAACCGTTTGCGTCAAAAGGAATTGAGCTCTTTAGGGCTTGCCCAACTTGTTGCAGCAAATGCATTAAAAGGAATTGATGCCAAAGCATTGAACATTGAAGAACTGACGAAGCTTGTGCGGATTAAACGATATTTTTATTTCTCTTATGGATCCGCATTACGTGATTTCTCAGCCATCCTCACGTTGCCGAAAAGTGTTTTCTCTTCAGATCAAGACCGCTTGTCCCTGCTGACATCGGTTCTTGAGCTTGAACAAAGTAAAAGATATACAAGCACCCAAGAAAAAGCATGGCTTTTGCAGGCAGCAGCAAAAATTGCTGAAAACACAAATGATCAGATTAAGGTGAAAATAAATGATGCAGAGATTAACCGGAAAAAAGCGTATAGGGCTTTATTGACACCCGATCTGCTGACGGCACCTTATAGGGTTGAAAATACACAGGATGCTTCTTTGTTTGTGCAATATTCTTTCAGCGGCATTCCGACTGAACCTTTATCAGAAGAAGCAAATGGTTTGTCAATCATCCGCACGACTTTGGATATGGATGGCAAGCCGACCGCGTTAGATCAGGTAAAGACCGGGGATCAGTTCATCATTAAGCTGGAAGGGGAGAGTTCTACAAACTTGAATCATAAAGCTATGATTGTTGATTTTCTGCCTGCTGGGTTTGAGATTGAAAGTAATGCGCTGAATAAAGATCTGGTCGAACGTTTGGGCTTAGAGATGAAAGATTTATCGACACCTGTGTTTAAGGCTGAACGCGATGATCGTTTTGTTGCGGCAGTGGATTTATCACCAGAGATAAATCGAGGTTCCAGAGATGATAATACCTTTAAACTGATGTATGTCGTTCGCGCTGTTACACCGGGGGACTATGTATATCCGGCACCGTTTGTTGAGGATATGTATAAACCGTCGTATTTTGCACGTGGGGCTTTGTCGCGTTTAACGGTACACGCCTCTGAATAAAGGTTGATTGTGTGGTTAAAATTGGGCGAAATAAATGGTTTGCAGGCTGTGCTTTTGTGACGTGTTTGATCACTGTTGTGTTGATCCTGAACCATTTATTTCCGCCAAATTTGGAACGGCTTCAAAACGTATCAATCGTTGTTGAAGGAAAAGACAACCGTGTTTTGAGAGTCTTTTCAACACCTGAAGGCCTGCTGCGCCTTGAAAGTAAAACCCAAGAGATTGACCCACGTTATTTCGAGTTTTTAAAAAGTTATGAAGATAAGCGATATGACAGTCATTGGGGCGTTGATCCGTTTGCTTTGATCCGCGCCACATGGCAGTGGATTGCGTCTGGTTCTATCATTTCCGGTGGTTCGACACTGACAATGCAGGTCGCACGGTTATTGGAACCCCGGGCGCGTACCATCACGTCAAAGCTGATCGAAATTGCACGTTCTCTGCAACTGGAATGGTATTTTACCAAGCAAGAGATATTGGATATGTATGTCACGCTCGCCCCTTTTGGCGGCAGGCTTGAAGGGGTTAATAGTGCAAGCCTCACTTATTTTCAGAAAAAACCGGAACATCTGACCATTGCAGAAGCAGCCTTATTAACGGTTATTCCGCAGTCACCATCTCGGTTAAGACCTGACCGTTTTCCGTCCCGTGCCAAGACAGCCCGTAAGAAAGTTCTTAAACGTTTATTGCAGTTGGGCGTGATTTCACCAGCACAATATAAAGAGGCTCTTGCAGAACCCATTCCCAGTCTACAACATGCGATGCCCATGTTGGCGCCCCATTTAAGTGAGCGATTGATCCAAGCTCACCCTTTAAAGAAGAAAATAACGACACCGATTGATCCTTTGTTACAGGCTCAGATTCAACAACTGGTACAGCCCTATACAAAAAACATGGGAGTGACGGTATCTGCCGCTGTGGTCGTGGTTGAAAATCAGGGGCGATGGGTGCGCGCGCATGTGGGGTCCAATAATTATATAGATCACCACAGTCACGGTTTTGTGGATATGAGCCAAGCGGTGCGCTCTCCCGGGTCGACATTAAAACCCCTTATTTATGCGCTTTCGTTTAATGATCGCCAAATACATCCACAAACCTTGATTTGGGATCAAGGACTTTCAGGTCGCGCTTATCGTCCATCCAACTTTGATAGAGAAGAGCATGGTCAGGTAACAATTGCCGATGCATTGCGCTTTAGCCTGAATATTCCAGCGGTGAAAGTTCTAAGTTTGTTTGGTCCCATTCGCTTCAGTGAGACTTTGCGTGAACATGGTATTACTTTGCGCTTACCCCATGAGTCCGCCTCACCAAACTTGGCCATTGCATTAGGGGGGGTGGGTGTAACTCTCGAAGAACTTACGTCAATTTACAGCGCTTTTGCGAGTGATCGTAAAATGTGTCCGTTGATGTTTGAACGAAACGACGTCCCTTCCTTGTGTGAAAATGAAAAAAAAATCATCTCGGTTCAAACACAGGATTGGATAAGAGGTATTCTTGAAAATACCCCCAGACCTAGAGGCAACAGCCTTCCTTCTGTTTCACAAGGGGACACAATTGCCTTTAAAACGGGGACATCTTATGGTTTTCGTGATGCGTGGGCTATTGGGTTTAATGCACAATACACAGTCGGAGTGTGGATAGGTGACGCAACGGGACGTCCGGTGGTGGGACAAACCGGGTTGAGTGCAGCGGCCCCTCTTTTATTTTCCGTTTTTGAAAAGCTTCCCGGCGATGTCACCCAAAACTATTATGCCAAACATCAGGCATGGAAAGAGGCCGCGCCTGATGTTTTACAAATTTTTAAAGGCGATCAGCAGGTAAACAAGGTTTACGGTTCAACCAACACATTAGAAATTAAATATCCTTTGAATGGGACAACACTTTTGTTGTCAGACCTGTCTACAAAGGGAGTCTTGCTGCAAGCCATAAACGGACAACGGCCATTAACGTGGATGGTGAACGGTGTTCCCTTAGTCTCTAATAAATGGAAACGTGACGTGAAATGGTATCCGGCTGGACCGGGATTTTATAAAATAACGGTGTTAGATAAAAATGCCGTTGTGAATAGCCGCGAGATAGAAATAAGAGAGTGAACCGGATCGGGTTCAGTATAATAACCCAAACGAATTTTTTGTGCTAAGTCGTGTATCTGCAGTTCTGGGCAATTTTAAAAAAATACAGTGTGATCGCCGGCCTGCGTTGGTGAAGAAAGTATAGCTGCCCTGTGCCGCAGCGAAGGCATTGCCAAGAGTACTCTCAAGATGGCGGTGGTGACATTGTGTTGCTTGCGGATCGAGTACCAGCATGCCCATTCTCAATCAATGAGACCTAATCCCAACTTACTAGATACACTCCTTTTTTTCATACAGGTCCAAACGGGAGATATTAAAAATACAGATTAGTTTTTACCTAAGCATTGGGCGGGGTAAATAATAATTTTTATATATTAGTGAATATGCTTTCTTTTTTGTAAGGATTCTAGTTTGCCGCCCCCAAATAAGCTTGGGTAAGGCAGACCGTAATTTCTAATACACACGTCACCCTCTAAGCAATTGAGCAAATATAGTAGGAATTGAGTATGAAATTTAATCTATCAAAAATTCGAAACACGGTTTTAACGGCTGGTGCAGCATTACTTTGCGCTTTTTCCAGCGCAGATGCTGGATCAATGAAGCTCGGCATGACCACATGGGTGGGGTACGGCCCGTTGTTCCTAGCTCGTGACATGGGTTACTTCAAAGAAGAAGGATTGGACGTCTCTCTTGAAATCATCGAAGAAGCTGCGTTGTATATGGCAGCCGTTGCTGCAGGCCAATTGAATGGAAGCGCATCCACTGTCGATGAAATCATGAAGTACCGTTCAAAAGATTTCTGCTTTAAATCCGTCTATGCTTTGGATGATAGTAACGGGGGCGATGGTGTTCTGGTTCCTAAAAATGTCAAAAGTCTGAAAGACATCAAAGGCATGGAAGTCGGCATGAACGAAGGTTCTGTTTCCCAATTCTGGTTCAATATGCTTCTAAAAGATGCTGGTATGACAGAAAAAGATGTCAAGGTCACCAATATGACAGCAGATGATGCAGCCGCCGCATTTATGGCTGACCGTATAGCTGTAGCTGTAACATGGGAACCACACCTGACATTAGCTAAACGTGCAGACAAAGGCAAAGTTCTGGTCGATTCTTCTCAAACACCCGGCGCAATTGTCGATGTTGTTGCACTGGATTGCACATACATCAAAGAAAATCCTAAAGACGTAAAAGCACTTGTCAAAGGTCTTTACAAAGCAAACGAACTCATCAAATCAGATCCAGAAAAAGCTTATGCTGTAATGGCCAAAGGTATTGGTGGTTGGCTTTCAGATCCAAAGGAATTCGCAGCATCTGCCGCTGGCGTTAACTTCTATGACAAAGAGCGCAACAACACTTTCTTTGCCAATGGCGACGATGGTGAAGCTGGTAAATTAATTTCACTAGCCTCTGATATCTGGGGTAAATTTGGCAAACTCAAAATGGATATCAGCTACAAAGATATGGTCGACACACAATTCCTCGACAAATAAAAAAATAAGACAGCATCTCTGTCTGGTTTGGCAGAGATGCTGTCTTATTCCTCCCCTCTACCTCGCATAATTTTCCAAATAAAGGTTATTTTTAGTGAGCCAAAAATCAATATATAAAACGATCCAAACCCCTTTTGATGCCATCCCTAAAAAATTAAGTTTTTCATTAGCTATTGGTGTCTGGGTTGTCGTTGTCGGTGCCTGGGTTTGGTTGACCTATTCTGGAGCCGTAAAAGACATGTTCCTGCCAAAGCCAGGCAAGGTTTTACAAACAACCTTCCAAATGGCGTCTGATGGCAGCTTATATGAACATATGATGACCAGTCTTCAGGTGGTAATTATTGGCTTTGTTGTATCCAGTGTGATCTCCGTCCCATTGGGCCTCATGATGGGAACCTATCGTGTGGTTCAAGCTTTCCTGGACCCGCTCGTCAACTTTATGCGCTATTTGCCTGTGACCTCCTTTGTCCCACTCTTTATCCTTTGGATCGGGATTGGTCTGGAGCAACGTGTCGCTGTGATTATCTTTGGTATTTTCTTTCAGCAACTCGTGATGATTGCTGATTCAGCACGTTCTGTTCCACGCGACTTGGTCAATGCGGCATATACATTGGGAACAAAACGCCATGAAACTGTCTTCCACATTGTTTTCCCGGCAACGCTTCCAAACACACTCGACATTTTACGCGTCACCATGGGATGGGCATGGACTTATCTGGTCGTCGCCGAGCTAGTCGCGGCGCGTAGCGGTCTTGGTTATATCTCACTTAAGGCAATGCGGGGTTTCCAAGTCGATGTAATTTTCATGGCTATTGCTCTGATTGGTATTTTGGGATTGGCAACAGATCAATTGTTCCGCCTGCTTCGCCGTGTCGTCGCCCCGTGGTCTCAGTAAGGATTAAATTATGAACGCCCTCCCCATTACAAGTAATATAAAAACTTCCGATATTTCTGTCGAACATGTGGAACTTACATACGGCACGGGTAAAAACTCTGTTCTTGCCCTAAATGACGTCTCTTTTCATGTGCCCAAAAATGAATTCTGTGCCATTGTTGGTCCATCAGGTTGTGGAAAATCAAGCCTCTTATACTTAATTTCCGGTCTTCAAGACAAAACCGGTGGGGCCATCACCGTTGGTGACGTCCCGGTCATTGAACCCGGCCCGGATCGCGGTATGGTCTTTCAAGGCTATACGCTGTTTCCCTGGCTCACCGTTCGCCAAAATGTCGAATACGGTCCTAAACATCAGGGAATTGCTGCGGCAGAACGCAAAGAAATTGTCGATCATTTTCTCAACGAAGTCGGTCTTGCAAAATTTTCCAGCCATTACCCCTCACAACTTTCTGGTGGGATGAAACAGCGGGTCGCAATTGCACGGGCCATGGCGAACAACCCCGATGTGTTATTAATGGA